>CP091241.1:2460000-2760000 GCA_027627685.1 Hyphomonadaceae bacterium ML37 | reverse complement strand
TCAGGCGTGTAGATTTTCAAGGCGTTTCGGTAGGCATTGGCTGCTGCTTGAAGGCGCGTTGGATCAGCCGCCATTTCTCCCAGAATTTGCAACGCGCGGCCAAGGTTGGTCTGCGTCATCGCAAAAAGCATAGAATTTTTGAGCACGATGGGAGCTGTCGAGGTTATTGTTAAAATCTCAATTGCATTTTCAACCAAATTGCGATCTTCATGCATTTCCCCAATGCTTCGCAAAGCAAGGGCCAGTGTGTTTTGAGCCATAACCCAGTCCGTTGGCATCTCTTCTAGTGTAAAAATCTCCAAGGCGTTTCGACATACCTGAACAGCCTCATACAAGTAAGTCTCATCGCTCGTGACTGTGCCAAGATCCACAAGGACATTTCCAAGGTTAGCTTGGATCATCGCCCACTTTGCCGCATTGGCCTCACGTGTTCGAACTGCCAGCGCGCACCGGAATGCCTCAATGGCCGCCGTCAAATGCGTGACTCCCGTCACCATCTCACCCAAAAGCGCAAGCGCAAGACCCAAATTATTTTGAGTTGCTGCCCAGCCAGCAGGGTTAGCTGCACGGGTGCGTACTTCCAAAGCCAGTTTATAGGCTATTATAGCCTTTTCCAATGGCGCTGGGTGCCCAGTCATTTCGCCCAGACCTGCAAGGGCGTTACCTATATGGTGCTGCGTGATCGCCCAACCAGCAGGGTTTGACTCACGAGAATACACTTCGAGAACGCTACAATGAGCCTCTACTGCTTCCTCCACCCTAGCGATCTTGCCGACCATCCGGCCTAATGAAAGGAGCACCAGACCCAAATTGTTCTGCGTCGTAGCCCATCCGACCAGGTTGGTCTGCCTCGTGTAAACTTCCAAAGCATTGCGGTAAGCATGAGCGGCATCTTCCAGTAGCTCCGGGTTGCCAGTTATCCATCCAAGTCCCTGCAGGGCCAATCCCATATTGATCTGCGTCGCTGCCCAGTCCGTCGGGTGTGTCTCTCGCGTAAGGACATCAAGTGCGCTGGAATAAGCTTGAACGGCGTTCTCTAGCATGGATTGATCGCCTCTTATCTTGCCAAGCTCCTGAAGCGCGTTGCCGAGGCCTGATTTTGTAATGGCCCATGTCGTCAAATCAGGCTCATGGGAATAATAATCCAATGCGCTATTTAACGCCTCTATTGCTGCCTCAAGCCGACTAGGGTCCCCCGCCATCGAGCCAAGCACTCGAAGTGCATTGCCCAGATTTTTCTTTGTCATGGCCCATTCTGCGGGGCTCACACTGCGGTTCCGGAGACTGTCAAGCGCATGAAGGCTTTCGATTACAACAAAACCGATAGCGATGTCGCCGCGCCGATCGGTTACAGCCAATAGGGCAATTGCTGCTCGCTCGCGCAGGTCCAAGTCTGTTAACCGCTCGTCGCTCCTGCGAGCCAGAGCGATATCGGTCAGCGCCCGTAAAGCGTTCGTGCGCCCTCGAAGGGCGAGTTCTTCAAGCCTTGCAATGGCTGCATTGATCGAGGCGATGTCGCCTGTCGCCAAGTCACGCTCAATCTGGCGCAGGTCAAGCCCGCTGGTGATCCGCCGGATAATGTCTACCATACGAATAAGGGCAGCGATGATGACCAGATCGAATACAACCCTGAGGATAAAGGTGGCAGACCGGCCGACACCACCTGACGCTTCAAGGCCGCTGATGTTCCTCCAGCCATAAATCTCCGCGGCATCGACCAGCGGGACGGCTTTCAGAAACTCGCCCCATATGAACATTGCCGTTGAAGCTAAGGGCAGATGCGGATCGCCGGCATAGAGTGGGTAAAGCTCCTCGAGCCTGGCAAATCCCAACGCGAAAAAGCCCATCATGACGACCAGGCTGATCAGAAGCTCGTTGCGGTAGTCATTTCGGAAAGGAATGGTGTCGCCTGCATCTTCCAGCATGCGCCGCTCTGTTTCGTCATGCTCCCATTGACGGTAGATGGCGAGTATGGCGATCAGCGCAGCCAAGACAGCCACCAGACCAAGCGGCGTGGGGGCAAGGGTGCCGACTCCCGCCAGTCCGATAAAAACAAGCCAGTATACGCCCCAGCGCATCCAGAAATGTTCAAGCTGGATGCCCGTCCGAGGAGCTATGCGATTTAGCAATCCATCGACGGACCGCGCCGCTGGAACGACAATTTGCTCCAGAAACCGGCCTCCGAAGAAGCGAAAGATGATGAAGGCGACGAAGCCAAGGGCGAACGCTACGATCGTTGCCGCGGCGGCTTGCACCAGCGGATCAACCCTAGGAGCCAACCAGAGCCAGAGCCCGGATACGTCCATACCCATATCCCCCTTCGCAAAGTAGGCTGAAGGTGATGCGTCGAGTCAATTCGAGATTTGTGACACGCAGGCTTCCAGCCGAATTTGAAAAATCAACGTGTATAGGGCTTCTCGGTGCCTCTTGGCCTTGATCAATCTCAATCTTTGCCAGCAGTCTGGAAATGGTTGGCGTTTGACGACTGGCTCAGCGTGTTTGGGGACAACAGGATTGCGACCATTGTCCTCCACTGCTGATACGCCCTGCGCCGGGTGTTCGAGAGGATACCGATCTGCCACTCGCAACGATAACCCGCCGCCCCTCGCGGAGCAGCGGGTGCCGTTATTATACTTCCTGGTGCTCAATCCGATGGCGCGCCCGACGCCGGCGAGCCTCTCCGCCCCTGGGTGAGACTGGCCGACTTGCGATCCATTCTTCTATGTCGCTGTCACGCCAGCCTATTGATTGAGGCCCGAGACGGAGCGGCGGCGGGAAGTCGCCCCTGCCCATCAGGACATAGATGGTGCTTCTGCTGACACCTGTGCGATTGAGGACTTCACGCATGCGAAGGATATGTGTGGCCATGGCCTGTTACTCCGCGCAGATGGCGTAGACCCGCCCACGCCCCTCGACCTTTTCCGAGGTCACCTCGAGCCCGAGCTTCTTCTTCAGCGCCCCGGACATCGCCCCGCGCACAGTGTGCGATTGCCATCCGGTCGCGGCGACGATCTCCTCGATGGTCGCTCCCTCTGGTGCGCGGAGCATGGCGATCAGCATCTCCTGCTTGGTGCCCACGCGCGGCGTGCGCGGCTTGGGCGCGGCGTCAGCTTCGGTGGGCGCGCCCGTCGTCGCCTCCGGCTTGATGCCGATGGCGCCAAGGCCTGCGTCGGTGGCGATCAGCGTGACGCCATGCCCGTCGCCGGTCTCGCGCCAGACGGGATCGTTCTTGTGCATGTCGGCATCGACCTCTTCGAGGAGGCCCTTAGCGAGCATCGCGCCGACCACCCTGGCGGCTGCTCCGCCGCGCAGGGTGTCGGGCAGCGGCAGGGCGATGCGGGCTTCACGCTCCGCGGCGGCCTTGAGGATCAGGGTCTGAATGTTGGAAAGCTGGGTCATGGGTCGTCTCCGTGATCGGGGCGCGCGGGATGTGCGCCCTTCTACGACCCTAAGCCCGCCATGGCGGGCGAGAGGCGTGAGACGTGAGCGTTCAGGCGTGCGCGATCAGGACCGGCATGACGCGCCCCGGTGATCTGGCGCGCATCACGCAGGCCCCACGACATAGCTGTGCGCCCTGTCAGCGCGCTTCAGCCGGTTGGCTTCGTGCATGGCGTCCAGCGAGGTCAGATGCCCGCTGATCACTTGCTCGTTCTGAGGGGTGGCGCCGCGTGTCAGGCGGTCGCAGCGATAGACCGCCCAAGGCATGTTCGTTTGCGCGCTCATGATGCGCCCCCGTGTGCGGCGGCGATGGCCAGCGCCATGTCGAGGCTTGGCGCAGTCATGGGATCGCCGCTGAGCGTGCAGCCATAGACCCAGAAGGTCTCGCCCCATGGCTCAAGGCTGCGCCAGATCTCGATGCGGTCATAGGCGAACACCCGGCTCATGGGGCGCACTCGCCTTCGCTGAACGCCGCGTCGGTGACGCGCGTCAGGAGCTCGGCGTAGTGCGCGAGGGTTCCCACATGGCCCCAGTTGATCTGGTCGGGGCTGGCGTTGAAGTGCTCGTCGCTCAGGCTCGTGAGCCGGGCGAGCATGGCGTCGATCTCGGCCTTTCTGGCGATGAAGGCGTCGATGGCTCTGGGCGTGTCATGGGTCTGGGTCATGGCGGTCTCCCGTGTGTGCTGGTGACCCCATACAGGCTCTGTCCGCGCCGCTTATCAACTCAATAAGCACCTGTTCTGGAACAATAATCGGAGCACGCCATGCAGGGGATGAGCGAGCGCCAGTACGCCGCCCATGCGGGGCTTTCGCGCGGCGCGATCCAGAAGGCCAAGGCCGCCGGGCGGCTGGTGCTGCTGTCTGACGGCTCCATCGACGCGCCCGCCAGTGATGTGCGCCGCGCCGGGATGACCGACCCCTCCAGAACCAGAAAGTCACCGGCGCCCGAGCTGAAACCCGTCCCCGAAGCGGCCGTCACTGCGGTCGGTGACACCCTGCGCGAAGAGGGGTTGCCCAGCCCGGCTGCTGGCGGCGCCACCACATTCCTGCAGGCCCGGACAGCCAACGAGGTGCTGAAAGCGCAGGAGCGCCGCATCCGGCTTCAGATGCTCAAAGGCGAGCTGATCGAACGCGGTCGCGCCAGCGCGCTTGTGTTCCGCCTGGCGCGCGAGGAACGCGATGCGTGGGTCAACTGGCCGGCGCGCGCGGCGGCATTGATGGCCGCGGAGCTCACGGCGGCTCTTGGAGAGGGGATCGAGGTGGAGACGGCGCTGATGCAGAAGGTTCTCCAGGTCCATGTCCGCGCCCAGCTCGAAAGCCTTGCCGAGATCCGCGCTGAGTTTGGGTGAGGACGTCATCGGCTTTGACGGGGCTGAGGATCTGTTGCGCGCCTGGTCGCGCGCGATACGTCCCGATCCCGATCTTACGGTTTCCCAGTGGGCCGACCGGCATCGCTGGCTCTCGTCGCGCGCTTCGGCGGAACCGGGCCGGTACCGCACGGCGCGCACGCCCTACATGCGCGAGATCATGGATGCGCTCTCGCCCTCGAGCCCGGCCCAGCGCGTGGTGTTCATGAAGGCGGCTCAGGTGGGCGCGACAGAAGCAGGCAATAACTGGATCGGGTTTGCGATCCATCAGGCGCCAGGCCCGATGCTGGCGGTCCAGCCGACAGTGGAGCTCGCCAAGCGCAACTCGCGCCAGCGCATCGACCCGCTGATCGAGGAGAGCCCGCAGCTTCGCGAACGGGTCAAGCCTGCACGCTCGCGCGACGCGGGCAACACCATGCTGTCCAAGGAGTTCGCGGGCGGCATCCTGATCATGACGGGGGCGAACTCCGCCGTTGGCCTGCGCTCGACGCCGGCGCGATACATCTTCCTTGATGAGGTGGACGCCTATCCGGGCTCGGCCGACGAGGAAGGCGATCCGGTCACGCTGGCCGAAGCGCGCTCGCTGACATTCGCCCACCGGCGCAAGGTGTTCCTGGTCTCGACGCCGACGATCCGGGGCCTCAGCCGCATCGAGCGCGAGTACGAGGCGAGCGACCAGAGGCGCTATCACGTGGCGTGCCCGCACTGCGGCCATGAGCAGTGGCTGAAGTTCGAGCGGCTGCGCTGGGACAGGGGCCGGCCCGAGACGGCCGCCTACAACTGCGAGGGCTGCGAGCAGCCTATCGCCGAGCATCACAAGACGGCGATGCTGGAGGCGGGCGAATGGCGTGCGACCGCCACGTCAGTTGATCCCGGCACGGTGGGCTATCACCTGTCGGCGCTCTATTCGCCGGTGGGGTGGCTCAGCTGGGAGCAGATCGCGCGCAGCTGGGAAGCCGCTCAGGGCTCTGATGAGGCCATCAAGGCGTTCCGCAACACGATCCTTGGCGAGACCTGGATGGAAACCGGTGAAGCGCCTGACTGGCAGCGACTGGCTGAGCGGCGCGAGAGCTGGAAAGCTGGCGTCGTGCCGTCAGGCGGTCTGTTCCTGACCGCCGGGGCCGATGTGCAGAAGGACCGCATCGAGGTTGATGTCTGGGCCTGGGGTCGCGGGCTGGAGAGCTGGCTCATCGATCACATCGTCATCGAGGGCGGGCCGGGCGATGCCGCCTGCTGGAAAAAGCTGACGGACCTTCTCGGGCGCACATGGGAGCATGAGAACGGCCAGCACCTCAACCTTGCCCGGTTCGCCATCGATACAGGGTTCGACACCAGCGCCGTCTATGGCTGGGCGCGGGCTGTAGGGTTCTCGCAGGTCGCACCCGTGAAGGGACTGGAAGGGTTCAACCGCTCAAGCCCTGTGACGGGCCCGACCTATGTGGACGCCACCATCGCAGGCAAGCGCCTTCGCCGCGGGGCGCGCCTGTGGACGGTGGCGACCTCGACGTTCAAGGCCGAGACCTACCGGTTCCTGCGTCAGGATCGCCCAACGCCCGAAGAGATCGACGCGGGCGCTTCGTTCCCGGCGGGAACGGTGCATCTGCCAGCATGGGCGGACGGCGAATGGCTCAAGCAGTTCACCGCCGAGCAGCTGGTCACGGTACGCACAAGGCGCGGGTTCTCCAGGCTCGAATGGCAGAAGCTGCGCGAGCGCAACGAGGCGCTCGACTGCCGGGTCTATGCGCGCGCGGCAGCCTGGATCGCCGGCGCGGACCGCTGGCCCGAGGCGCGCTGGCGCGAGATGGAGGATCTGCTCGGTGTGAAGACGCCCGCCAGCCTCGATGCGGGCGCGCCGGGGACGCAGGCGCTGGCGGCGCGATCGAGCGCTCGGCGCAGAACTGTGCGGTCGAGCTATATGGACTAGGCCGCCCTGCGCATGGCGTTCAGGCTCGCTTGTGCAGGTGCTCCAGCCAGCTGGTTGTCGCGTGCAGGTGCCAGCATCATCTCGTGCAGCGCCGCGTCGTCACATCTGGCATGGGCCAGGACCCTTAGAAGGGCAGCCGATATTCGTTTCCACATGAACGTCTCCCACCACCGGAGGCGTTGCGTGTTTTATGGCTCAGCGCGTGCGCTGGCTCTTGTGGAACGCCTCGAGAGAGACTTTGCGACGCTCTATGATGGATTTCAAGCGATCGTTAATGATCTCCAATCCCATGTCGGCCGGGTCATAGGGCTCGCCATACCAGGCCTTGAGCTCCTTGTGTTGAGGGTGGGAGCGATCATTGATGGCGTGCACGAACTCGAAATACCCCGGCATGCCGCCGCAGTCTTCGGGCGGCGCGGCGCGCTCACCATCGACGAGGCGCGGATAATCGACACCCGGCTCGGCTGGCAGGACGTCCTCGATCGTCAGTGTGTGGCGCCAGTCATCGCCGAAATCATAGACATAGGTGAGGGTCGAGATGCCTCGATCGATCAACGCCGATAGCCGCAAGCCCTTGGCCTGCATGACCGAGCGCCCCCAGCTCAGGTCTGGGGGCGGCGGTTCGCCATAAATCTTCTCGCCGATGCGATACTCGTAAAGATGCCTGTCCTCCCAGCCCATCAGCGCCTGTATGACCTGATGCAGGGCGCGCAGGTTCATGGTGACGGGCGCCTGGATGCGCCGCCAGATCAGGGGCTCGATGTCTTGAAGTTCGATCAGGATGCGCGCGATCTGGCTCATGGTGCGACGTCCCTGGTAGCTCTGTTAAAGAGCGTTAGCTGGCCAGCATGCGCTGCACGATCCTCGGGTCCCGCTCGATAAGCGCCAGCAGAACGCGGGCTGGACCATCGGGGCTGCGCCGCCGATGCTCCCAGTTGAGGAGCGTGGCTTTCTTGACGCCTATGCTCCTTGCAAAGTCTGCCTGGGACAGACCGGTGCGCGCCCGGATCGCTTTGACGTCGGGCCGGTCCAGTTCGATCTCATGGATGCTGGCCGCGCCCTCTCCCTTTGCGTGGGCGATCGCCTGGTTGAGCCCCTGCTCGATACTCCTGAATGCCTCGTTCATGGTCGTCTCCTGTATGTGGCTGCAAGCATCTCGCCGAGCGCTGTGACTTTGGCCGCCTCGCCACGGGTCAGGTTGGCTTTCTCGTTTTTAGCAAAGACCGTGATCAGGAAAATCGGCAAGTGCGGATCCTGCCTGTAGAAGTGGATCACGCGATACCCGTTGCTCTTTCCGCCTCCCTCCCGGGCAAACCGGAACTTGCGAACGCCTCCGCCTATCGCAACGCCAGCATTGGGATTGCGGGCAACGTAGTCGATCAGCGCCGCGCGCTCGTGTTCGCTCATGACAGAGCGCGCACGGCGCGTGAATTCGGGCGTTTCGACCACTGTGACGATAGGCATGCGCCGTTATGTGCGCCTCTGACGCATAAGTCAATGACATATAGGAGACCGCCTTGACCGCGCTATCCGAACTTCGCGCGCGGCGTGAGGCGCTGCTGGCGCAGCGTTCCTCTGGCGTGGCGCGGGTGAGCTATGACGGGCGCACGGTGGACTATCGAAGCCTTGCCGAGATCGATCGGGCCATCGAGGCGCTTGAGCGCGAGATCGCCGCTGGCGAGGGCCGCGCCATCGTGCGCCAGGTGCGTGTGACCACCTCGAAGGGTCTGTGATCCATGGGACTGCTGGAACGGTTCACCCGCCGGGGCTCTGGCGGGCCGGCGGGCGTGCGCGCGCGGCTCGAGGGCGCGATGGCGAGGCGGCGCCTGCGCGGCTGGAACCCGCCGCTTGAGAACATCAACGCTCTCGTCGCGTCAGGGGGCCCGCGGCTTCTGGCGCGGGCGCGCGAGCTGTCGGTCACCAGCGGCTATGCCGCCAATGCCTGCGAGGCGTTCGCCTCCAACCTCATCGGGGATGGCATCAAGCCCTCCTCGCTGATCGCGGATGCGCGCGTGCGCGAGCAGGTCCAGAAGCTGTGGCTGGCCTGGACCGATGAGGCTGACGCTGACGGGCTGACCGATTTCTATGGCCTGCAGGCCTTGGTCGCGCGCGAGATGTTCGTGGCGGGCGAGTGCTTTGTGCGCCTGCGCCCGCGCCGGGCCGGGGATGGGCTGCTCGTGCCGCTTCAGCTCCAGCTTCTGCAGTCGGAGATGTTGCCGTTCGAGAAGACGCAAACGGCGCCCAACGGCAACCGCATCCGGTGCGGGATCGAGTTCGATGCGATCGGCAGGCGCGTGGCCTATCACTTCCGCCGGCGCCATCCCGGCGACAGCACCGATCAGCGTGTGGCCATACCCGAGACGGTGCGGGTTCCTGCTGAAGAGGTGCTGCACATCTACCGGCCCATCGATGCGGGTCAGATCAGGGGTCTGCCCCATGTGGCGCCGGCCATGGTGCGCCTGTTCCTGCTCGACCAGTACGACGACGCCGAACTCGATCGCAAGAAGACCGCGGCGATGTTTGCGGGGTTCATCACCAAGACCGCGCCTGAAGAAGCGATCATGGGGGAAGGTCAGGCCGATCCTGATGGCGGCGCGATCGCGAGCCTCGAGCCTGGCACCATGCAGGTCCTCCTGCCGGGCGAGGACGTGAAGTTCTCAAGTCCCGCCGATGTGGGCGGGGGCTATGAGGCGTTCCAGTACCGAACGCTTCTGGCGGTCTCGGCATCGCTGGGCCTGCCCTATCATCTGGTCACCGGCGATGTGCGCCAGGCCAACTACTCATCCCTGCGCGCCGAGCTCGTGGAGTTCCGCCGGCGCGTCCAGCAGCTCCAGCATGGCGTCATCGCCTATCAGCTGTGCCGGCCTGTGTGGCTGCGCTGGCTGGAGAGCGCGCAGCTTGCAGGCGCGCTCGAGCTTGATGATCCGGTGGGCGCTCGCGCCGTCCAGTGGATCGCGCCGCGATGGGACTGGGTCGATCCGCTCAAGGACATTCAGGCTCAGGTGCTCGCCATGGAGGCGGGCATCACCTCACGGCGCAAGGTGGTGGAGGGTACCGGCTACGACATCGAGGAGGTCGACCGCGAGAACGCGGCCGACGCCGCACGCGCTCAGGCTCTCGGGCTGAGCTATCGCGCAAGTCCCGGCGAGACCCAGGGCGCGCGCGCCACCCCGGCCGGGCGTCCCCAGCCGGCTTCCAGCAGCGATCAGGAGTAACACCATGCCAGGCTGGTATGAGATATGCGCCCGGGCGACCGGCGTGCAGATCACCATCTATGACGAGATCGGCGCCTTCGGGGTGTCTGCCAAGGGCTTCCTCGCCGAGCTTGGCGCGGCGCCCGAAGGCGCGCCGATCGATCTGCGGCTCAACAGCCCGGGCGGCTCGGTGTTCGACGCGGTCGCGATCCATAACGCCCTGCGCCGCCATACCGGGGCGGTGACGGTCTGGATCGATGGCATCGCGGCCTCGGCGGCCTCCTATGTGGCGATGGCGGGCGACGAGATCGTCATGCCCGCGAATGCCTTTCTCATGATCCATGATCCGTCCGGTCTGGTGGCGGGCACGGCGGGCGACATGCGCGCCATGGCCGAGGCGCTCGACAGGATCAAGACGACCCTGGTGCGCGGCTATGCGGGCCGCACGGGCCGGCCTGAGGACGAGATGGCGGCGCTGATGTCGGCCGAGACCTGGTTTGATGCGGGCGAGGCGCTCGCCGCCGGGCTTGCCACGCGCCTTGCTGACCCGGTGCGCATGGCCGCGAGGTTCGATATCGCAAGATTCCGCAACGCGCCGCCAGAGCTGGTCGAGGCGGTCACTGCGCCAGAGGCTGAGGAGCCGCCCGCTGCGCAGGCCGATCAGGACCATCAAGACCCTGGCGCCGAGGCCGAAGGCGCTGACACTGGGAGTGGCCCTGAGTCGGGTCCTGCTCCCGACCCCGATCCGGCTCCCGACACCGGGCCGGACACTGGCGCCATCCGCGCGCAGGGCGTGGCCCATGCGCGCGCGGTGATCGATCTGTGCCAGCTCGCCGGCCAGCCGCAGATGGCGGGGCGGTTCCTCGAAGAGGATGTCAGCCTCGAGGCGGTGCGCGCCCGGCTCCTGGCCCTCAAGGCAGAGGCCTCGCCCGAGATCACCGCCCATCACCCCCAGCCTGGACCATCCCCGTCCGCGCGCCCCTGGAGCGAGATCCTCGCCTCCACTTTCAAGCTGAAAGGATGACCCCATGACTACCCTCACTGAAGGACGCCATACCGGCGGTTTTCTTGTCTGGGAGGTGCTGCGCGACTACACGCGCGAGACCGTCACCATCGCCTCGGGCGCAGGCAGGCTCGAGCCGGGCACGGTGCTCGGCAGGATCACCTCCGGCGGCAAATACACCATTCTGGCTCCGGCCGCGTCCAACGGCAGCCAGAACGCGGCCGCGATCCTGTGGGGTGATGCCGACGCCACAGACAGCGACGCTCCTGGGGTGGTGCTGGTGCGCGGCCCCGCGATCGTCAACCGCCACGAGATCATCTGGCCCGACGCCATCACCGAAGGCCAGACCACCACCGCCACCACGGCGCTCGCAGCCATTGGCATCCTTGTGCGCTGAGCCGCGGCGCATCGATTTTTCTGACATACAGGAGGTTGGCGCATGGCCACCATGGACATCTTCGAAGGCGATGCCTTCTCCATCATCGAGCTCACCCGCGCGCTCGAGAACATCCCGTTCAAGCCCGCCATCCTGTCAGGCTCTGGCCTGTTCGGATCGCGCGGGGTGCGCACGCGCACCGTCATGATCGAGAGCCGCGACGGCACGCTCTCGCTGATCCCGTTCTCCGAGCGCGGCTCGGCCTATGAGAGCCAGATCCCCGAACGGCGCGAGATGCGCGCGTTCGTGTGCCGCCAGTTCAAGAAGCAGGACGTGCTGTGGGCCTCCGAGATCCAGGCGATCCGCGAGTTCGGCTCCGAGAGCGCGGTCCAGCAGGTGCAGACGGAAGTGGCGCGCAAGCTCGGCCGGCTGCGCAACGACGCCGAGGCCACGTTCGAGTTCCACCTGTTCAACGGCATCCAGGGCGTCGTCAAGGATCCGCGCGACGGCGCCACGGTAATCAACTACTACACCGAGTTCGCCATCACCCCGGCAGCCGAGGTCGACTTCGATCTCGATAATGCGACGCCCGCCTCGGGCGCCCTGCGCAAGCGCTGTCAGGCGATGATCGAGAGCGTCGAGGACACGCTTGGCGGCCTTGCGTCGGGACAGGTCCAGCTGCGGGCCGAGTGCGGCTCGGCCTTCTTTGCCGATCTGGTCGCTCACAAGGAGGTGCGCGAGACCTATCTCAACACGGCCGCGGCCGCCGATCTCAGGGGCCGTGTGGGCGAGGAGGTCAGCTTCGGGGGCATCTCGTTCCGGCGCTATCGCGGCGGGCTGGGGTTCGGCGTGCCCACCGACAAGGCCTACATCTATCCCGAAGGCGTCGAGGGCCTGTTCGAGATCTATTATGCGCCCGCCGACACGTTCGAGACGGTCAACACGCTGGGTCTGCCTCTCTATGCGCGCATGATCCCTGACCGTGACCGCGACGAGTGGGTGCGCCTCGAGATCGAGAGCAATCCTCTGCCCATCTGCACGCGCCCGCAGGTCCTGCGCAGCGCAAGGCGCACTTAATATCGGTGCGTCACCGTGCGCGGGGACGCTTCCAGATCATGCCTTGAAGACGTGGGTCGGGCGCAAAGCCATCTTTGGCGAACTCAAGACCAAGTTTTGGGTGCTCACGCACGGCCTGTGAGCCTGTCTGGCCAATCCGGATGCGCCAGGTCTGCCGTTCAAGCGGCTGTGGAGCGGTGAAGGCGCGGCAGGTGAGCACCGCAAGGTTTGCCCTGCCCGCAGGGTCGCGCACGGAGGCATAACGTATGAGTCCGGCGTCAATTTCTCGCGCGCCATCTGCCAGTGCCTGACAAGGCTCGTAATCTGTGAGATGGGTCCAGGCGTAATGGTTTGCGCCAAGGTCTCCAGTCGTCAGGTCCAGCGCAACGCCCGTCGCCACTTTTGCCGAGAACGCAGTGTACTCGGCCGCATCATCGGGGAACGGGGTCTGCGGGCTCTCTGCGTAGAATAAGAAGCGGTAGAAGACCATCTCAGCTGCCGCGGTCTCTGGGTGCTCGGCTCCATACCAGACGCCCGGCGTCAATCCTGCTCGACGGAATCTCGAACCGACCGGGTAGGGGCGGTAGCGGAACGGGGTGGCAAGCAGGTAGTCGAGGTGGCGGCACTCTTCCGGCAGCGGAGGCTTGGTCGCTTCGAGGACGTCCTCAAGCGTTCTCTGTTCATCGAGGCTATCAACGAGCTTCAGGGTCGAAACCTGATGCTGAGCCTCAACAAATCTCCATGCTTTGCCCTCGTAGGGCTGGGCATCAGAGCGGAGCGCGTCGTGAGTCCAGATACGTTGTGACATCGACAAGCCCCTGTACCTGAAACATGCGCTCGACCGGAGGAGCCGCAAGCGCTGAATTAGGGGCTGCAAGCCATTGACGTGCGACAGCCTCGTCCCCTCCGGTGATCGCGTCGAGAGACCGAAAGACCCTGACGAGAAGGGCTGAAAGCTCGAAGGGCTTCGTTCCCGGCTCGAGCACGCTTTCGCCCCTTTTCCAGCGTGATACGGTCGCCTCTGACACGCCGACTATCTCAGCCAGCTGGCGGCCTGATAGGCCGAGCCGGTCTGCCGCTCGGCAGGTCGCCTTGGTGAGCACGACGCCAGCCTTGGACTGGTGAATGATCTGATCTGAAAGTGTCATGGCTCTCTCCCGTTGCGTGAAAACATAACACTGATTGCTTTCTCAGGAAAGACGTAATGGCCGATGTCTTCGCTTCAGCGCTGCGCGCGCTATTCGACGACCCGAGCATCGGGCATGACGCCGTCTATGTCGCAGATGGCGGCGGGCCTTTGCCGGTGAGAATTGTCGCTCGGCGAGCGGACGCTGTCATGGATTTCGAGGACGCCAGGCTCTGGTCCGAGAGTGTCCGCATAGACGTACTTGCGGCTGAGATTTCAAACCCGCGCCCCGGCGACATGGTGGTGCTTGATGGAGCGTCCCATGTCATCGAGGGCGAGCCGGTGCGCGACCGTGAGCGTCTGACCTGGACGCTGACCTTGCGTGCGCCATGAGGCTGGAGCTCTCCACGATCGGCTCGGTCGCCGGGGTCATGGCGCAGGAGGTCGCGGCGGCCGAGGCCGCCATGAGCCGGGCGGTGAGCGAGGCGAGCGAGGGGCTCAAGGGCGAGCTGCGCAGCCAGATCACTCAGGCTGGTCTGGGCGCGCGCCTTGCTCGCACCTGGCGCTCGCGCGTCTTCCCCGACGGGCGCGACAGCATCACCGCGGCGGGGCTGGTCTGGTCCAAGGCGCCGGGCATCATACAGATGCACGATCGCGGCGTGGTCATCCGCTCGCGGTCAGGCGTGTTCCTGGCCATCCCCACCGCGGCGGCGGGGCGTTATGGCGATGGCGGGCGCCGGATCACGCCGGGCCTGTGGGAGCGCCGGCACGGCCAGCGCCTGCGGTTTGTCTACCGGCGCGCCGCCGCCTCGCTGCTGGTGGCGCAGATGCGCGCACGCACGGGGCAGCGCGGCGGGTTCGCGCCCGCCAGCGCTAGCGCACTTCGATCCGGGCGCGGTCTTGTGAGCGTGCCCATCTTCATCCTCGTGCCCCAGGTCACCATGAGAAAGCGACTGGACGTGGCCGGCGCTTCCCTGCGCTGGCGCGACCGTCTGGCCGAGCTTGCCGTGCGCCGCTGGGGCGATGGCCTTCAGGCGGCGCCGTCTGGCTCGAACCCCGCCAGACGATAGCTGGTTCGCCTGCTGCCGCCGCGATTGCGGATGAGAAGGCTGCGGGCAAGAAGGTCGTTGATGTCGCGCTGTGCGGTGTCGACCGAACATCCTGCCAGGGACGCCCATTTCCTGGCTGTCAGATTGCCCTCAAACCCGTCAAGAAAGCGGTTGAGGACATCCTTCTGCCGGGCCGAAAGGGGCTCATGCGCGGCGCGCCGCCAGAAGTCCGCCTTGCGCAGGACCCCCGTGCTGTCGGCTTCGGCGTCATCGATGGCTCTGCCAAAGCACTCAAGAAACCATGCCAGCCAGAGCGTGACGTCCAGCGAGCCTTTCTGGGTGCGCTCGAGCATCTCGTAATAACGCGCGCGTTCACGCTGGATGCGCGCTGACATGCTGTAGAAGCGCTGGCCGGATCCTTCCATCTGCGCGATGGCCAGATCGGCGACGGCGCGGGCCATGCGGCCATTGCCATCCTCGAAGGGATGGATGGTCACGAACCACAGATGGGCAATGGCGCTGCGCACCAGTGCGTCCATCGGCGGCGTATCGTTTAACCAGGCCAGGAAGCGCTCCATCTCTTGCGCCACCTGATCAGCAGGCGGCGCCTGAAAATGGACCTTCTGGCGCCCGAGCGGGCCGGAGACGACCTGCATCGGTCCGTCATGATCGGTGCGCCACGCGCCGACCACAATCTTGTGAAGCCCCGAATAGCCCGTCGGGAACAGAGCGCCATGCCAGCCAAACAGGCGCTCGCTGGTCAGAGGCGCGCGGTGATTATGCATGGCGTCGAGCATCATCTCGACCACGCCTTCAACACGCCGGTCTGATGGCCCTGAGCCACCTTGCGGAAGGCCAAGCCGGCGCGCAACGGAGGACCTGACGCTGGAAAGGTCAAGCAGCTCGCCTTCGATCTGGCTGCTCCTGAGCACGTCCTCGACCGTTGCACGAAACTCCGCCTCGAGCTGCAGATCAAAGCCGAGACGCTTCATCTGGCCGAGGAAACGGCCCTGCCTGTGACGGGCATCGCCCAGCCGGGCGAGCAGTTGCGCGCCGTCCCACGTGAATGCCGGCCAGGTGGTGTGCTCCCAGATATACATGATTTCTCCGCAGGATTTGCCGGGAAAGCTATGCCCTCCTGCGGATAAAGACAAGATTTTTGCCGCATGACGTGCGGAGAAAATCGCTTCATTCGCTGCAGATCATGAGACACGGGATGACCAGCCGCCGCGAATCCGTCCTCAGCGCCCTGTATCAGACCCTCTTGGTCACGCTTGAGGCGAGGGTGGTGCGCAATGAGGTGCTGCCCGAGAAGGTCGCGTCTCAAGGTCTTGTCATCGTGCGCGATGGCGAGCCGGGCGAGCCGGACGTGACCCTCAATCCGCGCACGGAATATTATGCTCACCGTGTGGAGATCGAAGCCTATGTGCCGCGCCCGCCCACGGGCGGAGGCGAGGCCGGGCTCGACGAGCTCATAGCGGCCATCGCGAGCGCGCTGCGCCCCGATCCTTCGCTTGGCGGGCTGTGCGAGATGCTCAACCTTTCGGCGCCGGAGACAAACGTGCTGGCGATTGAAGGGGCAGCGCCCTTTCTCAGCGCCCGCGTGAGCGTGATGGCCGAATACCTGGTGAGCGATCCGCTCTCGCCCTGACCCCTATAAGCCTGCAGCGATCTAATAAAAAGTGAAGTCAGCAAATAGCTTAACTCAATGCATCCGGGCTTATGGATGATATGGCGATGCAGGAGGCAGCGACCCGGGCGGCGCTGAGGGCCGGCTCCGCCGCATGGTCAAGGATGGCCTTTCGCCTGCCGCGCCCAAACCTCGGTTAGTCGTTCACCCTTACATAATCGCTCAGCACCTGTTCAGCCGAAGCGCACTGATCCGGGGCGGGCTGTCGGCTTGACCCAAACTCCATTCCGTACACGAACCCTACCCAATGAATATGATGATGCAGCAAATCCATTTCGAGCTGGCTGTAGTCTCCCGCCGCCAGCACGTCAGAAACGGCCTGTGTGACGTCACTCATGTATTGTGTGTATGCGGCTCCAAAAAGGATCATGGATTCAGTCACAAACTGCGGATCGGATACAGCGACAATAACCAGCGTGCTGTAGTCAAAGCGATAACATTTTCCATAAATTCCAACGGCGCGGCGCTGTTCGGTGTACTCTTCCATGATGGAGCGCAACCATGGAAACGCGCGCTCAAAACGCTCTTCTCGCTCATCGCGTGCGGACGAAATAACACCCAAGTTCGCAGCGGAATATGCCCTCATGGCTTGGGTGCCGGCCTCATCTGAACCGTGGGCGTCAGCCTGGCTGGCGAGCATGGCGGCCGCAATCAATCCGGCAGTGATGAACTGAAACGGCATGGGACATTCCTCCGCACTGTTGAACTCCCGCCAGTATCGACGTTCAGCACTAATCAAAGGTTACAGGTTGTATCATTGGGAAGAGCGCTATCGGTTGCGCCGCGACCGCGCTTCCCCTTGCGCGCCCTGCCGAAATAGATTTCGTCCACGTCGCCCACATCCCACATCAGCGCCCCGCCGACGCCGCATCTGCGGCTGACCAGATCGGACGCGCTCATAAACCCATACAGGAGTGATCCCATGTCCAAGGTGCGCGCTTACGGCGCGGATGCCACGCTGAAGGCTTGCCGCGAGACAAGCTATGGCGCGGCGCCGGTGTCGGGCTATCGAAGCCTCGACTTCAAATCCACCGATCTGTCCTCGGCCCAGCCGCTGGGAGACGACCCGCTCCTGGGGCGCGGGCGCAACGCGCAGGATCCCTATCGCGGCCTGATCACCGATGAGGGCCAGCTGGAGATACCGCTCGATCTGCGCGGAACCGGGTTCTGGCTGACCGGCCTGTTCGGCGATCCCGTGACGACGCCGGTCAAGGCGTCAGGCGCGATCGCCTTCGCCACCAATCCGGCGCCCGGGGCGACCCTCACGCTGAACGGGGTGGCCTGGACGTTCGTCTCCGGGACGCCATCGGGCGACGAGACCGGGATCCAGGCGACCATCACCCAGACCCTCGATCAGCTGGTCAGCGACCTCAATGCGTCCGCCGATGGCGAGATCGCAAAATGCACGTATTCCCGGCCGACCAGTACACAGACGCTGGTGATCGTGTTCGATACGGCAGGCCCGACCGGCAACAGCTTCACGCTTGCTGCGTCCGCCGGCGCCGTATCGGGTCCCACGCTGACCGGGGGCGGCTATGCGCATGTCTGGGAGAGCGGCGCCGACGACATCCCGAGCTACACCATCGAGGTCGGGCACCCCAGGCTCATGACGCCGGTGTTCTTCCGCCATCTCGGCACGGTGATGGAGAGCCTCAATTTCGAGATGGGCCAGGAGGGGCCGGCAAACGCCCGCCTGCAGCTCGTGGCGCAGGGCGAGGAGCCCTTCGCCGCGACGGTCGACGCCAGTCCTGATGCCTTCTCGCTGCGCCGGTTTGCCCAAGGTCGCGGGTTCATCCGGCGCGCCGGCCAGCCGCTGGCAGGCGTCACTGGCGGCAGCCTCACTTTCTCCAACAATCTCGAACGGGTGCGGGTGATCCGGGAGGACGGCAGGATCGAGGCGGCCGATCCCACTTTCGCGTCTGCCGAAGGCTCGATGACCGTGCGCTTTGATGGCGCGACGCTGGTGGCCGAGGCCGCCAATGGTGATCCTGTCGCGCTCGAATACGGGTTCAGCTTTCCCGACGGATACGCGCTGCGGTTCGAACTGCCGCGCGTCTTCCTGCCCAAACCCAAATACGCCGTCTCCGGCCCCGGCGGGGTCGAGGCGAGCTTCGACTGGCGCGCCGCCTTCGACGACAACGAGGACACGATGCTGCGCGCCCATCTCCTGAACGATGTCACCAGCTACGCATGAGGATGCATCCATGATCCGTCTTGATCTCTCCCGCGAGCCTGTCTGGCTCGATCTCGGCCACGGCGTGCGCGTGCGCGTGGGGCCGCTGACCACATCCCTGATGGCGGCCGCGCGCAGTGATGCGTCCGTCGCCAGCCTGCCCGAAGGAGCCTCCAACGAGACCATTGCGGTCACGATGGCCAAGGCGCTCGCGCGGCTCGTAGTCGAAGACTGGGAGGGCGTCGGCGATGCAGACGGCAATCCCGTTCCGGTCAATCCGGAAGGGATCGACGCGCTGCTTGATATCCTACCGCTCTTCGAGGCCTTCCAGCTGCGCTACGTCTCGAAGGGGCTCATGCTGGATGAAGAAAAAAACGGCTCCGCGCCCTTGCCGAATGGCATTTCAGCGGGGGCGACCAGTATTGCCGATCCTGTCGCGCCACCTGCGGCGAGTGCCCAGCCGTCCTGAACCGCCCCCATACGCTTGAAGGCTGGCAGGTCTGGGATCTGGCCTTGCGGCTCACCGGCCAGATCCGCGTCATCCCCGGTGCGGTGCTGGGGCTCGACATGAATGCGGCACTCGCGATCGCCGGGGCGCTTGGGCTCGACACGCTCATCTGCGCCGAGCTCCTGCCGGATATCGAGGCGGTGATGGTGCGCGGTCTCAATGCGCAAATAAAGGCTGAATACGATGGCTGAGAAAAGGGTGTCCGTGCGCCTGGCGGTCGTCGGCGGCCGCGAAGTGCGCGCCGAACTGCACGGCATCGGCGATGCGGGCGAACAGGGCATGCGCCGTCTGTCGCGCGAGATGGATGCGGCCAATTCGCGCGTCGCTGCCTTCTATCGCCGGGTCCAGATCGCCGCCGCTGCGGCGGCTGCCGCCTTTGCAGCGGGCGCAGCGGCCATGATCCGCTCAGGGCTGCAGGTCGTCGATGCGCAGGCCAAGCTCGCCCAGTCGCTTGGCACCACCGTGGAGAGCATTCAGGTGCTCGAACGCGCCGGCGAGCTGGCCGGCGTCTCGATGTCGGGCATCGAGCAGGCCACCAAGGACCTCACGCGCCGCCTCAGCCAGGCAGCCGCCGGGACCGGTCCTGCCGTCGCGGCGCTCGAACGCCTGGGGCTCTCGGCCACCGCCCTCATCGCCCTGCCGCTTGATGAGCGCGTGGCCCGCATCAATCAGGCAATCGAGGACTTTGTGCCCGCCGCCGAGCGTGCAGCGGTCGCCGGTCAGCTGTTCGGCGAGGAAGGCAGCATCGCCATCTCGCGCATCGACACGGCCACGCTGCGGCACGCGACGCAGGACGTTCGCGACTTCGGCGTGGTCGTGTCCGAGCAGGACGCTGATCAGATCGAGCGGACGAACGATGCCATCTCCCGCCTCGGTCTGATCTGGCGGGGACTGTCCAACCAGCTGGCTGTCGCGGCCGCACCGGCGCTCGAAGCGGTCGCCGACGCGCTTGCGTCGGTCTCGCGCACGACCGGTCCTCTGGCGCAGGCGATCTCACTCCTGTTCGACAATCTGGGGCGTCTGGCCTCGATCGCGGCGGCTTTCGCCGCCTTCATGGCGGGCCGCTTCGTGGCCGGCATGGTCGTGGCCGCCGCCTCGGTGCGAGGTCTCGCCACGGCGCTCGTGTTCCTGCGCGGGGCGCTCATCCGCACCGGCATTGGCGCGATCGTGGTGGCCGCAGGCGAGCTGATCTACCAGTTCTCGCGCCTCATGCAGGCGACCGGCGGCTTCGGCGCCGCGCTCGGCCTTCTGGGCGATGTGGCGCGCGAGGTCTGGGACCGGATCGGGCTTCTGGCCGCTATCCTTCAAGCGCGTGTCAGTGCATCCTGGAGCGGCATTCAGGCAAGCATCGCTGATGCACTGCAGGCCTCGCTCGAGGCTGTCGTCGCCCTCGGCAATCGCACCATCGGGACGTTTCAGGGCGCTTTCGATGCGATGGTCGTCATCTGGAGCAATCTGCCCACGGCGATCGGCGATCTGACGATCCAGGCGGCGAATGCGCTGATCACTGGGCTCGAGGCGATGCTGAACGGCGCGGTCGACGGTATCAACGGCCTCCTCGAAAGCGTCAATGCGGGTCTGACGGCGATCGGCGTCGAGCGGGCGATCGAGCTTGTGCCGGACGTTGATCTCGGCCGGATCGAGAACGAGTTTGCCGGCGCCGCGAGCCGGGCTGGCAATGCCGCGCGCGACGCGTTTGCCGCCGCTTTCGAGACAGACACCTTCGCCACGCCGGATTTCGGGTTCTCGGCATTCGCCGAGGATGCGCGCGCTGCTGGCACCCGTGCGCGAGAGACGGCAGCGGCGCTCGGTGAGCTTGCTGGTGCGCCGCTGGCGTCCATCGCGGCGCTGCGTGAGGCGATGGCAGGTGCCAATACCGAGATCGATAACGCAGCCGAGGCAACCGAGCGGCTCGACGAAGCCTTCGCAGCCATCGGCGGTGCCGGGGGTGGCGCTGCAGGAGATGGTGAAACCGCAGCCGGTTCCGCAGTACGGGCCGCTGAGGCCAGCCGGGCCGCCGGTGAGGCAGCAGTCACTGCCGCTGCACAGGCGGTGACCGGCTGGGCCGCGGTGCGCGAGGAGCTGTCGCGTTACGCCAGTGAGGCAATGGACTGGGGCAGGGATCTGGGCAGCGCACTCTCGAGCGCATTCCGCCGCGCCGAGGACGCCGTTGCCAGCTTTGTGACCGGCGGCAGGTTCGACTTCAAGGCGCTCGCCGACAGCATCCTGGCTGACATCACAAGGATCGCAGTTCGCTCTGCGATCCTCGGGCCGCTCGCCAACGCGCTCGGCGGCATGGGTGGCAGTGGCGGGATCTTTGGCAATCTGTTCGGCGGAGGCAGCGGCATCCTGTCGGGCATCTTCCATTCGGGCGGTATCGTCGGCGCGCCCGCGCCGCAGCGGCTCGTGCCAGCGCTGGCCTTTGCTGGCGCGCCGCGTCTGCATGGCGGCGGCATGGCGGGACTGCGTGCCGACGAGGTGCCCGCCATCCTCCAGCGCGGCGAGATGGTGCTGTCGCGCTCTCAACTCGCGGCGATCGGCTCAGGCGCCGGCAGGCAATCGCCGGTCAATGTCGTGATGAACATCTCGACGCCGGACGCGAACAGCTTCCGCTACGCGCAAGGCCAGATCGCCGCCGACGCCGCCCGCGCCATGGAACGGGCGCGGCGCAATCTCTGACGGAGATGGGCCATGAGCGGATTTCACGAGGTGCAGTTCCCGCCTGACATCTCCTACGGGGCGTCGGGCGGGCCGGGCTATTCGACGACGGTGGTGACCACCGTGTCGGGGCACGAGCGCCGCAACGCCAACTGGGCCGCTGCACGCGGCAGATGGAACGTGGCCCATGGCCTGAAGAAGCGTGAACAGGTCGCGGCGCTGATCGCGTTCTTCCGCGCCCGCAGGGGCCGGGCTTATGGCTTCCGGTTCAGGGACTGGACCGATTATCAGGCGCTCGCCCAGCTCATCGGCGTTGGCGATGGGGCGACCAAGACCTTCCAGCTCATCAAGCGCTACGCCAGCGGCGGTGAGATCGAGGCCCGCATCATCGCCAAGCCTGTCCCTGGCACGGTGAAGATCTACCGCGATGGCGTCGAGGTGGTGTCGGGTTGGAGCGTGAATACGTCGACGGGACTCGTGACCTTTACGACCGCACCGGCATCGGGCGTTCAGGTGACAGCGGATTTCGAGTTCGATGTGCCGGTCCGGTTCGACAGCGACCAGATGGATATCACCATCGAGACCTATCAGCTCGGCAGCTGGGGACAGATCCAGGTGTTGGAGATCCGGCCCTAAGCGGCCCACGGGTCGATGAGCGTGATGCCGGTGTCCTGAAAGTGACGGGTATTGCCTGTGGCGAGCGCCGCCTTGCGCGATGCGGCGATGCCCGCGATCTGGACATCGCGGATCTCGACAGGCCTGCCAGCCTCACGCTGGCGAGCGGCAATGAGCGCAGCCGCATCTGCGGCGGCCTGATCGAACGCAAGAACCCGTCCGTCGAAATCCTCGCCAAGCGCCAGGGCGAACGCCTCTTCGAGGGCCTTGCGCCGGCGCCCCTCGGGCAGGATCTCAAGTCCATAGCGGATCTCGAAAACGGTGATGGCGGTGGTCCAGATGGATTCTGGGGGCTGGGCGTCCAGCCACGCCGAGACCGCCTGATCCGGCTCGCGCCGCATCAGGGCGGACAGCACATTGGTATCGATGAGGATCAAGTGTTGAACTCGGCAGGCCGGGCGGGCTGACCGCGCAGCTCGCGAATATCCTCGTCAAGACCGATCCCCGCAAACCGCGCACTCAGCCGCGAGCCGAGCGGGGGCAGGGGCGCGTCCTCGCCGCGCACGGCGCCGCGCAGGATGTCGCGCACCTCTTCCTCGGTGCTGCGGCCATGGCGGCGCGCGCGCCGCTGAAGCTTCGCCTTCACGTCATCATCGAGATTGCGGACCACAAGCTGGGCCATTGGCGCCTCCATATTGGATATCATGATATCGCATCTGGAGCGTGCTTTTCAAGGGCTCCCACGAAACGCACGGGTTCTCCCATGAAGTCCACCTCACCTGCGCTCGCCGCCCACCTGGCAGGGCCTGTCACCACGCTTGCCACCTGCTGGCGCATCACGCGCGTGGATGGCCGCGAGTTCTTCTTCACCGACCATGACCGCGATCTGCCCTTCGAAGGTGAGACTTACAAGGCAAGTTCTGGCTATTCGCGTACGGCCATCTCCAATGATGCAAGCCTCAGCGTCGACAATCTCGATGTGGAAGGCGTGTTCGATGACGAGGCAATTACCGAGGAGGAACTGCGCGCGGGTCTGTTTGATCAGGCCGAGGCGCGCATCTTCCTCATCAACTGGGCCGATCCATCCATGGGCGCCCTTCGCATGCGCCGGGGCTGGTTCGGCGAGGTGGTGCTGAGCGAACAGGGCGTGTTCCGCACCGAGTTGCGTGGGCTGAGCCAGGCGCTCTCCCAGCGCATTGGCGAGCTCTACAGCCCCGAATGCCGCGCAGACCTTGGCGACCATCGCTGCAAGGTGGCGATCACCGACCCGGCCTGGACCCGGCCTGGAACCGTGCTCGCCGTCACCTCGCGCGCGCAGTTCACCGCTGATGTGGACGCGCCGGACGCCGTGGATGGCTGGTTTGCGGGCGGGGTTCTCACCTGGCAGACCGGCTCAAATGCCGGTCGCTCCATCGAGGTGAAGGCCTGGAACCAGGCGAGCGGCGAGATCGAGCTCTTCCTGCCCATGCCGTACGCCATAGAGGCTGGCGACGCGTTCGCCATCCACCCCGGCTGCGACAAGCGCCTCGATACCTGCATCACCCGCTTCGCCAACGTCCTCAACTTCCGCGGCGAGCCCTACGTGCCCGGGCAGGACGCAATGATGAGCTATCCCGATGCCCGCTGAGGCCATCACGTCCAAGACCGTCACACCCGAGGCGATAGTCGCCGAGGCGCGCGGCTGGCTGGGCGTACCCTGGCGCCATCAGGGGCGCACACGGGCGGGGATCGATTGCGTGGGGCTGGTGGTGTGTGTCGCCCATGCGCTTGATCTCTCTGACTATGACGCCACCGGTTATGGCCGCCGCGCGCAGGGGCAAGGGTTCGTAGCGCATTTCCGGGACAACATGGACGCCGTCGCGATCCCCGACGCCCGGCCCGGCGACGTGCTCGTCTTTGCTGATCACGCCTATCCCTGCCATTGCGGCTTCCTGACCGAGTGGCTCGGCCATCCCCATCTCCTCCACGCCCATGCGACGCGCCGCAAAGTGATCGAGGAGCCCTATGCCGGCGAATGGCTGGCCAGGGTGAGGTTCGCGTTCAGATTCGATTGATGGGTGGGATGCGCGCGCTATTTCCAGTAGTGGAGAAAATTTCGATTCACTTTGGATTCAGAAAGTGCTGGTAAATACCGCAATTTAAAATGAGTGCGCCTTGGTGAAATGGCTCTAGAAGGGAGCGGTCATGACATCGGTGTCGGCCTATGCCGCGCCTCAAGGTGCCGTGTCGAGTGCACAAGCCTCGCAATCGTCGGCGGTTGCGAGCGCGACGTCCCATGGCCAGCGCCCGGCCAGGTCCATGGATGCCGTTTCGGCCATCCAGGTGACCAATGCGCTCAGCCAGCGCCTCAACCATCTCAACCAGATCCGTGCGCTGGAACGGGCCGATGGGCTCGTCAACGTAACCCTTGCCGCCGTGGAGGCCATCGAGGACACGCTCATGGAGATGAGGGCGCTGTCGGCGCGCCTGCAGGACGCAAGCCTGCCAGAAGATCATCGCGCCAAGCTGGCACAGGAGTATGGCGCGCTCATCCCGCGCATCAACCAGATCACCGAAATGGCGACATTCGGCGGGCGCAATCTCCTCAACCCGCAAGCGGCCAGCCAGTCAGGCGATGTCATCCTGCCAGGCGCGACGAATCTGGCCGCTGCAGATCTGCGCCCGGGGCCCTACGGCGTCACCGGAAGTTTGGACATGTTGGTCCCGCCGGCGGTTGAAAGCCTGCGCGGGGCCTTTGCGTTCGAGGGATCGCTTGCCAATCTTGCCTGGACGGGGGGGCTTGGCGCAGCGCTATTCTCCGCTGAATTCGTAAGCGGAGACCTGTATGGCTCCAACGGTCCAGACGCTGACCAGAGTATCAATACACAAGGGTCCACACGTGTGACAACGGTGGGTGAAATACCATTTTTTCGAGATAGGACGATTTCCTTTAACGTTATGGTCGACACCAATGATATTGATGGTTCTCAGGGCGTGTTGGAATTGTTTAATTACCATGTGAATGTAAATGAAAGTGGTGGTATTAGAATTCGTTTCGACATGAATAAAAGTGATGGAAAAATATTCATCAGATACGGAATTGGTCCAATAGGAACTCAAATATATTTAAAACCTGGAGAGTGGTCGAATATAACTGTTACGGAAGGCATCAATCAAGCCAATAACGTCGGCGATATAAGGCTGTATCACGACGGTAAACTCGTCGGTAGCTTCACAGATAATAGCCCGCTTCTTAGCGCTGGTAAAATAAGGATCAATGAAGGCCGATATAGTGATCTGGCTCTTTGGGATCGGGTTCTATCTGGGCAGGAAGTGGCGCAGGCGACAAGCGCCATGAAGCGGGGCGTGCATAACTGGCGCCCCGAGATCACCACGGCGGACTGGGGCTCAAAGATGTCGGCCCTTGATCAGTCGCTGGGCAATGTCCGCCAGGTCGCACAGCAATATGGCAGCGCATCGCGCTCCATCGCGGCCAAAATGAGTATGCAGCAGCGCATGACCGACATCATCGATGCAGGCGTGGCGCGGCTGGTTGATCGCGACATTGACCGGGTGGGCGCCGTCCAAGCGGCCGCAGACGTCCGCATCCAGCTTGCACAGGCGATGATGCAGACACAGACCGGCATCATGAGCGCCCAGATCGGCCTCCTGTCAAACAGCCTGGCTCTTTTCGACTCCATCAATATCGGCGGGTTCACGCCGGGACGGTTGAGTCTTTGACCTCTAGCCGGCCTCTCAGCTCACTGAACGGCTCGGCCATCCCCATCTCCTCCACGCCCATGCCACGCGCCGCAAGGTGATCGAGGAGCCCTATGCGGGTGAATGGCCGGCAAGGGTCAGGTTCGCGTTCAGGTTCCGCTCCACCCGAGGCTGATCCATGGCCATTCTCGTTGCAGCAGGCGGCGCCGCGCTCGGCTCCGCTGTCGGTCTTGGCTGGCAGGCAGGCTGGCTTGCAGGCTCGGCCATTGGCAGCCTGCTGTTTCCGGCCAGAGGCCAGAACATCACCACCGAAGGCCCGCGCCTTGGCGATCTGACGGTCTCGTCCTCGGCCTATGGCGCAGCGATCCCGATCGGTTACGGCACGGTGCGCATGGCCGGCAACATGATCTGGTCGTCCGGGATCCGTGAGCAGCAGAACGTCACGCGCGCGCGATCTGGCGGCAAGGGCGCGGCCACCGCGACCCAGACCTCCGTGAGCTACGCGTATTTCGCTTCGTTCGCGCTGAGCTTTGGCGAGGGCCCGGCTGCGGACGTGCTGCGCCTCTGGGCCGATGGCAAGCTGATCTACGACAAGACGGGATCAGGCCCGGATGTCGCCAGAGCGAGCCTGCGCTTTCGTTTCCATGGCGGCGGCGAGACCCAGCTGCCCGATCCCCTGATCGAGGCCCATGTGGGTCAGGGCCGCGCGCCCGCCCATCGCGGGCTGTGCGTCATCGTGTTCGAGGATCTGGCGCTGGCCGATTTCGGCAACCGCATCCCCAACATCACCGCCGAGATCACGTACAGGCGCGCAGACCAGAAGCCCTGGCAGCTGATCGACTTCATCACGGGCGGTGAAGGCGGCGTCCTTGACGGTTACCAGACCGGCGAGCTCGCTGTCGACTGGCGGCGCGGGCATGGCTATTTCCTGACCACCAGCCTGGACCCGCTGGAGGCGGGCGTGCGCCGGTTCAGTCTGCGCACTATGGCCGAGGACCGCCAGGCACGCATGGCCGATATCGCCAGCACCGAGCCTGCCGGTTCGCCCTCCACACTGTTCTGCGGCGAGGATGGCCATCTCTATCTGACCGTCGGCTCGGGCAATACCCGGCCGATCCTTCGCATCGAGCCCAATGCGCTAAAGGAGGTGGCCCGGTTTGGCTCCGGGGGAACCGGGCTCTCCAACACCACCACCAGCTTTGCGGCGGTGCGGTGGATGGCGATGATCTCGGCCTATGGCGCGTCAGGGCGGTCCGACTTCCTTCTGACGGGCGGGCTCTTTGATGATGTGGGCCTCCTGCGCGCCGACACGATGAGCTATGTCTGGGGCGCAGGGGAGAGCGTGGATGAGCCGCGTGTGTGCGGCGTGGTGGGCGGTCTGGTCGCGCAAGGTTTCGGCCAGGGCTGGATCCTCGCCAGCGCCACCAGCGGCGATCATGAGAGCATCGGCCTTTACCGCCTGCAGGTCTCGGCGCTGGCGCGCCATGACGCTCTGACCGGCCAGACACTCGGCGTGACCTTCGAGAAAATGGCCAACTTCAGCGCCAGTGATATCGAGCCAGGCGCGACGGGGTTTTTTACGAGCGCCGGCGCGCTGAGCTATGACGCCACCGACGACAGCGTCATCTTCCAGGTCCGCATGTCGAACGCCGGTTCTGCCGGGACGATCTACGTGGTCAAGTGGCGCGCCGATGCGGGGATCGTCTGGAAGACCGCTGTCCCCGTCGAGATCAATCAGGACGGCTCGTTTTTCGCTCAGGCCCGCCTGCGGGGCCAGCGCTGGACGCTGATGCGCTCGGCGCGCGTCACCCAGCTCGACACGGCCACAGGCGAACTCGTGCTCGACGAGATCTGGCCGTCGCAGGTCAGCGAGCTCGGCGCGCAGGTCTATGACGCGGTCACCGACACGCTTCTGGTGCGCGCCAGCAATGGCTGGGCGCGCCTCTTCCTCAATCGCGGCGGCGGAGAGGGAGAGGCGCTCTCCTCCATCGTCGCCGATCTGTGCGCGCGCGCAGGGCTGGGGCTGGCTGACATCGATGTGGGCGAGCTCACCATGTCCGTGCCCGGTTATGTGATCGCGCGCCAGACCAGCGTGCGCGGTGCCATAGAGCCGCTGGCGCAGGCCTTCTTCTTCGACGCTGCCGAGAGCGATGACACGCTGCGCTTTCGCACCCGGGGGCGCGCGCCGGTCGCCGCGATCGAGGCTCACCACCTCCTGGCGCTCGATACCCGCACGGGGGAGAGCTGGCGCGAGCGGCGCACCCAGGAGGTCGAGCTGCCAGAGCGCGTGTCGGTCGCCTATATGGACCGCGATCGCGACTATGCTCAGGGCGTGCAGAGCGAGAAGCGCGCCTCCCTGCCGCTGGCCGCCATGCACTCGCGCAACCAGACAAGCCTCGAGCTGGCGCTCGCGATCGACGCCACGACCGCCAAGCGTATCGCCGCCAGGACGCTCTTCAGCGCATGGGTCGAACGCAGCGCCTGCGAGGCTGAGCTGGCGCCCGACTGGCTGCGGCTTGATCCCACTGACGTCGTGGATGTGGTGCTCGCTTCGGGCTCCATCTTCCGTATACGGATTGCGCGGATCGATGTGGGCGCAGATTTTACTCTGGCGATGAAGGGCGTCTCGCAGGACGCCGCCAGCTATGTGTCCTCGGTCATCGCCGATGGCGGCTCGGGCGCCCCTGTCCAGACGATCGGCGCTGACGCCGCCACGCGCCTTATCCTGCCTGATCTGCCGCTCCTGCGTGATGTGGATGACGCCGGCGGGGCCGGCTCGCGGGTCTATTATCTGATGGGCGGGTTCGGCGGTCCGGGCTGGCCCGGCGCTGCGCTCTATGCCAGCGCGGACGGTTCCGCATGGGCGCAGGCCGGGCGGGCGTTGAGCGAGGCGGCCTGGGGCGCTGCGGCCAATGCCCTCGGCAGTCCGCGATCGGCGTTCTGCACCGATGAAGACAACGCCCTGCAGGTGTTCATGACCACAGGCGGCGAGCGGCTCGAAAGCGTCACGCAGGAGGCTCTGGTCAATGGCGCCAATGGCGCCCTGTTGCTCAAAGCCAATGGCGGGCCGGAAATCATCCAGTTCCGCGATGTCACCCTGAACCCGGATGGGTCCTACACGCTCACCGGCCTCCTGCGCGGGCGGCGCGGCACCGACGTGTTTGTTGAGGGCCATGCGGCCGGGGAGCTCTTTGTCCTGCTCGACCCCGACGATATCGAGACGCTGGTTGCCGCACTTGGCGATCTGGGCCTTGTGCGGTCCTGGCGCGCGGTGGGGTTCGGCACGCTGTTCGAGGACGCCGAGACGCTGGTCCAGAGCCAGACGGGCCGAGACCTCAAGCCCTATGCACCGTGGGACGTGCGCGCGGTGAAGAGCGGCAGCCCGGCAGACATCACGCTCAGCTGGATCCGTCGCACGCGCATTGGCGGCGAGCTGAAGGACGGGACCGGGCTCGTCCCGCTCGGCGAGGCGAGCGAGGCCTATGAGGTCGATATCCTGGATGCTCCCGGCGGCGCGGTGAAACGCACGCTGACGGCTTCGAGCCCGAGCGTTGTCTATGCCCATGCCGACATCCTGGCCGATTTCGGCGCGGCGCCAGCCGTTCTGTCTGTCGCCGTTTACCAGCTGAGCGCCGTTGCGGGGCGTAGTTTCGCGCGCGCCGTCACATTGGACATTGAATAGCGGAGATCTCCTGATGCCGAGCCCGAACCTCGCCGTGACCCATGTGGCGGCCGCCCAGAACCAGAAGGAGGTCACGATCAATGACGCCATCGACGCTCTTGATCGCGCCCTGACTGACACGCTGGCGCTCGATCTGTCGACCGGCGCGCTGACGCTCACCGCCGCGCAGTTTCGCTCTGCCATGGCGCTGCGCCCAGACGGGGCGCTGTCAGGGCCAGCCACGATCACCGTGCCTGCGCTGCGCCGGGTGTTCGCGGTTCTGAACACGGACGCGGTGCATGCGCTCACTGTGCAGCGCGGGACAGCAAGCGTCCTGCTGGTTCCGGGCGAAAGCGCCGTGCTGATCTGTGATGGCTCAGCCAACGGCCTGTTCCGCGCTGGCTCCGGGGCGCCGGTCTATGATTTCGGGATGGTGGCCAATGAGACACCTGCGGCGGGCGCTGTGCTGGGCAAGGTGGTCATGACCCGCGCGCTTGTCATCCCGGCCTTGCTGGCAGGCTCGCTCGCCCATGTAGACATGCCGCCCGATGACGCGTTCGAGATTACCGTGACCCGCAATGGAACCGCCGTCGGCTCCGTGACGATCAACCCGGACGCCAGCGTGGATCTCTCCACCGCCGGCGGCGCGCCCGTCACGATCGCACCCGGCGACATCATCCGCTTCCTGGCGCCCGCCGCCGCGGATGGGTCGATCGCAGGGATATCCCTGACCATCGCAGCGAGGCGCATCCCATGACGCTCCTGTTCACATCGCTGTTCTCGTCCGGGGCGATGGCGGCCCCGCCGCTCCCGCCCGAACCGCCCTTCGTCTGGACCACGAACCTCCTCTACCGGTTCAGCGCCAGTGAAGGCGCCGCGAGCGATGATGAGGGCTCGCCCGCCAGCGATGGCGACCCGGTTGCCCGCTGGCTAAATCTTGGTTCAGCCGAGGACGCAGTCCAGACCACGCCGGCGCGCCGGCCCGTCTATCGCACGGGCGGGCTCAATGGACGGCCCTACATCGCGTGTGACCGCGCCCTCGAGCAGTATTTTGAGGATCTGGCGTTCGCCCAGCCCTCCGGGTTCTCCAGCTTCAATCCGTTCACGGTCTTTGTGGTGACGGACGCCGTGGGGGAGCTCGATCAGTTCCCGGCGATCCTCGGCTCGCCCGCCACCAACGGCGGCAAGATGGGCTTTCACTTCCGCGATCCCGAAGGCGGCCAGATCCACTGGATCAAGTCCCAGATCCGCGTCGGCAATGTGGCCAGTCCCCAGCTCATCATGGCGGCTGCGGGACGCAATGCGGATGGAACCACATCCTCTGGCCATGTGCGTTTCTGGGTGCGCCAGAACCGGGCAGGGCTCTGGGAGGCGGCCTCCCAGACTTCCAACATCGTCAGCACCGCCATCGCCTCCACCCAGTTCCTGCGCTCGACCGGCTTGTCCACCGGCGGCCTCTTCCACGGGCGGCTCTACGAGTTCCTTTTCTATGTAGGCACGCTTGATGACGCGGCGACCTTCGCCATCGAGGACTGGCTCATCGCGCGCTACGCCATCGCCTAAGCCTGCCGCCTCCATCCATCCCGGCACAGCAGGGCACATGACATGACCCATACAGAGCAGCCGCCAGAAAGGCTGGAATCCATGACGGCGGGCGATCTTGAACGCCTGCTCGAACGCGCCGCGCAAACCGGCGCGCGCCGGGCGCTGCGTGAGGCCGGTCTCGACGGCCAGGACGCTGCCGAGGACATACGCCATCTGCGCTCACTGCTCGCAGGGCTCCGGATGGCCAGCCGCACCGCGGTCCAGACCAGCGTGCGCATCATCACCACCGCCATGCTGCTCGCCCTGATGACTGGTATCGCCATCAGGCTCGGTCTGTTCGGCAACGGCTCCTGAACCGCTGACGCCCACGCCATCGCCCATCAGCCCGCCCTCACGGCGGGCTTTTTCATATCCGGAGATCATCCATGACCACGACCTGCTTTGCACACTGGCGCGACGTGCCAGCCAGCCTCTGGCGCTGGCCGAACTTCAGCCCCGCCGAGATCGCCTGCCGCGGCACGGGCGCGTTGCGCATCCATGAAGATGCGCTCGACAGGCTCCAGGCGCTGCGCGACCAGCTGGGCAAGCCGCTCATCATCCGCTCGGCCTATCGCAGTGCGGCCCACAACCGCGCCATCGGCGGCTCGCCCCGCTCAAAGCACATGGACGGCGCCGCGTTCGATATCGCCATGGCCAACCATGATCCGTCAGAGTTCGAGGCGGCGGCGCGGGAGGCCGGTTTCGCCGGGTTCGGGTTCTATCCGCGCTCGGGGTTCATGCACATCGATCTGGGACCAGCGCGCACGTGGGGCGAGCGGTTCGAGGTGCGGCCGACGCCATTCGCCGCGGATACGCCGCCCGCGCGAGAGACCCTGGCTGACAGCCGCACCATGAAAGGTAGCGGGGCGGCCGGTGTGGCGACGCTGGGGGCAGCGGGCGTGGAGGTCGCACAAACCGTTCTGGCCGAGACCGAGGCCGCCATCCTGCCGCTCGTGCCCTATCTCGACACGCTGCGCTGGGTGCTGATCGTCGTGGCGCTCGCAGGCGTTGCCATCACGATCTACGCCCGCCTTGATGACTGGAAGCGGGGGCAGCGATGATCTCTGCGCTGTTCAACGCGATCGCCGCGAGCTCTTGGGGCCAGGGGGCCCTGCGTTACGGCGCACTCGCGCTCACCATCCTTCTGTTCCTGCTCGCACTGCGGCGCTCCGGCGAGCGCGCTGGCCGCATCGCCGAACGCCTCGAAACTATGGAGAAAACCCATGATGTCCAACGCCAGATGCTGGATGCCGCGACTCGCCGTCCTCGCGATCGCGACGAGCTTGCTGAGCGCCTGCGCGACGGCGAGTTCTGAGCCGCGCGTCGTCACCGTCTGTCCGCCGGTGGTGGAGTACAGCCGCGCGTTCCAGGCGCGCGCGGCCGACGAGCTCGTTTCGTTGCCGCAAGGCTCGGCGATCGCCGAGATGCTCGCCGACTACGCCGTCATGCGGGAGCAGGCGCGGGCGTGTGGCGGCAAGCTTCTTCGATAACAGAGAGATACTACCCCGCCCGAGACGATCAACGGCCTGTACAAAGCCGGGGCAATCTGGCGCCAGCGGTCATGGCCTACAACTACGCCAAACGACTGAAAGCGCTTCGCGGCCTCACGCCGTACGAACACATCGTCAAATGCTGGACCGATGAGCCAAACCGCTTCATCCATGATCCAACCCACCACATGCCGGGACTGAACAGATGCCAGTCAACGATCCTCTCCAGCCCTGCCGCGCATCAATTCGATCTGGACCTCAAGGGCCTCTGCCTTGAGATCGGCTATCCTGGAGATCAGGCTGCTCACGTTTTCCTGCTGGCCATCATCGGTGATGAGCAGCCCGAACAGGGCCATCTGCGCCAGGTTGCTGACTTTCTCGGCGATGGCTTCGTCGTGCTGGGTGGAGCCGGCTCTGCTGGCGATTTCCCCCATCGCCACCATCGAGAGCGCGCCGCCTGTCGCCGCTCTGAGAAAGCTCGCATATTCTGATGCGCTGATAACGCCTTGAGCATGGGCGATGCAGGCCTGAGCCAGCGTGTCGCGAAAGAGTTCCACAGCAAGATCGCGAGTGATGGTAGTTTGAGTGCGGCCGCTGGTTAGTGACATAGCTTGGCCTCCTCCACCAATCTCCACACCGCCATACTGACCGCGATCACGGCGAGTGGTGGTGTCGAAGCCGCCAACGACAAAGTTTTCGGTCATCCCCGCAGCGGTGTCGGGCGAGGGTTCAATGCACACCCGGTAGCTCGTTGGATCTGGCGCGCCTCGAAACACATGAAGCCCGCGATGGCCGCTGTCTGTGAAAAGCACGCTGTGACCGGGCGCGATTTCAACCGGTGCGCTCGGCCCGGAAAGGCGCGGGGCCAGCTGGCCTGCACAGGCGCTGAGCATGAGAGCGCTGACGCTCGCCAAAACCGTAGCCGAGAATTTCATGACTGCCCTCATTGCTAATTTCATTGTATGGCGTTGTTACTGCGCGCCGATCCGAGGCGCTCAAGCGGGGCCTGCACAAACCGGATTATCTGACGCTGCAGGCCCGGGTCGACACAAACATCGTCGCCTGGCCGGTAGAGGGAGGCCAGTGCGGGCGCGGCGTCCAGATCCTCCTGCGTGATCCGGCGCAATGCGCCACGCAGCCAACCGGCCTCAGGATCGCATACCGCTTCGCGCAGGGGCGGCAGTCCAAGCTGGGCTCGATCAACCGGGCCCATGGAGCGTTCGACATTCCATATCTGGGCGCTACCAGCTCCGCTGGCTGTGACTATACGGGAACCACCCGGGGAGAAGGTCACAGAATATACTGAGGAATCATGGTGCAGAGGATCCGTGACCAGTAAGCCCGTGGCGGAATCCCACACCCGCGCTGTTCCATCCCAGCTCGCTGTCACGATGCGCGCCCCATCCGGGGAGAAAGCGGCTGAGGTCACTGGCCTATCATGGCGCAATGGTTGGGTGACAGGTTCGCCTGTCGTGGCATCCCACACCCGGGCTGTGCCATCCCTGCTCGCTGTGACAATGCGCACCCTATCCTGTGTGATGCGCGTCCCAATCGGAGAAAAGGCGGCGGAGTTGATATCCGCCTCATGGCGCAGGGGCCCAGTCACAGGCGCGCCAGTGCCGGCGTCCCATACCCTGGAGGTGCGGTCCTGGCTCGCCGTGACAATTAGCGCTCCGTCCGCAGAGAACGCGGCGGAGTTAACTCCCTCCTCATGGCGCAAAGGCCCGGCTACAAGCTCCCCCGAGGCGGCATCCCACACCCGGGCTGTGCCGTCCCAGCTCGCCGTGACAATGCGCCCCCCGTCCGGGGAGAAAGCAGCGGAGGTGACTCTGTCTAGGTGGCCCAGGAGCCCGCTCACAAGCTCCCCCGTGGCGGCATCCCACAACCGGGCTGTGCCGTCCCAGCTCGCCGTGACAATACGTCCGCCGTTCGGAGAGAAGGCGGCGGAAGTGACTGGCCCTTCATGGCGCAGGGGTTCCATGAAAGCAGGCTCACCCGTAACGGCGTCCCACACCCGAGCTGTATGGTCCCAGCTGGCCGTGACTATACGCGTGCTGTCCGGTGAGAGAACTGCAGAGGTAACTCTATCATCATGGCGAAAATTTTGGATTTTGGACGCGCCGCTGTTAGCAGCCCACACTCGGACTGTACCATCATCGCATGCTGTGAGTATTTGTCGGCTGTACGCAGAGCTGTCGCCACGGTCCCGGAAAAAGGAGGCGGAGGTGACCCATTCCTCATGGCGCAATTGTTCGGCGATGGCAGCTCCTGTGACGGCGTCCCATACCCGGGCTGTGCGATCAGAGCTCGCGGTGATGATACGCTCACCATCCAGAGAGAAGGCGGCGGAAGTGACCCAACCCTCATGTCGCATCGGCTCTGCTACGGGCGTGCTCGTGAGGAGGTCCCAAACCCTCGCCGTGCCATCCTGGCTCGCAGTAACAATGCGCCCCCCGTCAGCGGAGAAGGCGGCGGAACTGACCCAACCCTCATGGCGCAGGGGTCCTGCTAAAGGCACGCCCGTAGCGGCGTTCCAAATTAGCGCTGCACCATTATTCAAAAGAGAGCCACCAGCAGTCAGGTGAGACGAGCCGGTTGCCGTGAGGATGCTCTCACCGTCTGGCGAAAAAGAAGCGGCGAAGACTTCACCCTCATGACGCAGTGGACCAGCGATGGGCTCACCCGTCCTCGCGTTCCAAATCAGCGCAACGCCACTGTTCAATGGCGGGCCGCTTACCGTGAGGATGCTCTCACCATCTGGAGAAAAGGAAGCGGAGTTGACCCAGTCCTGATGGCGGAGTGGCTCGGTGAGAGGCGCGCCTGTGCCTGCATCCCAGATCCGGGCGGTTCTATCCCGGCTTGCCGTGACTATACGAGTCCCCTCCGGAGAGAAGCTGGCCGAGGTGAGCCCCTCCCCATGGCGCAAGGGTCCGGCGATGGGAGCACCAGTGGCAGTGTCCCAAATCAGTGCTGTGCCATCTGAGCTGGCCGTAACTATGCGTTCGCCATAAGGAGAGAAGGCGGCGGACGTGATAATTTCCCCATGGCGCAGCGGGTCGGTGATCAGAGTACCGGTGGCGGTGTCCCAAACCCATGCTGCATTCTTGCCAACCGTCATGATGAGAGTGCCGTCTGCCGAGTGGGCGGCGAAGGTCATGCCCTCTCTGTGCTGAGCCAGGATAAGCGTTCGCGCCGCTGTGCCCGCCCGCGCCAAAGCTGGCTCCGCACGATTAGACGTGGGGCTCCACGGACTTTCGTAAGTCGCCGCGACGGCCAGACGCAAAGCTCTCTCTGACTGGGATACGGTCCGTTCCGGAGCATCCAACAGATCATTGGCTGTTCTCGCCAGTGCTTGAGATCGTTGTGCGCCCACTTCGCGCACCTGATAAGCCATCCCCGCGGCGATGAGGAGCGCGCCCATCGCTGTGGCTCCGGCAAGTCTCTGCCGCCCTCTCGCCCTGCGCCTGTCGCGTTGCCAGAGGCTGTCAAATGACACGTCGAGAAGCCCGGCGGCCAGACGGGCGCGCAGGCGCTTTATGCCGTCCTTGCGCCAGTCCGGCGCCAGCGGCTCGTCAGGCTCGCCGGTCAGCGAGCGGTCGCCGGCCACTTTCTCGCGCAGCGCCGGGCAGAAACACTCGGTATCAGGATCGCCGGTATTGGGCTGGCCCGCGACAATGACGGCAAACACCTTGCCCTGAGCGCGGGCCTTGAACCGGCGCACTTCCAGATCGACCCATTTCGAGCGGGCCGAACGCGGCGAACACACCACGATGAGGTGCTCAGAACCGTCAATGGCGCTCTCCAGCGTGGCGCTGAGCGAATGGGCCGCGCCGAGTTCCTCATCATCGCGGAAGAAGCGGCCCAGACGGCGTGTGCGGACGTCCAGGCTTGCCGCATCAACACCCTTTGGCACGCGATACGTCTCCAGCGCCTTGTGCAATGCTTTCGCCCAGCGCTTGTCGCGCTGGCTGTAGCTGATGAAGGCGCGATACCGCTTTGCGCCGGTAGCTCGAGGGCTCATGTTGAACCCTCTTGAGCCGATCTGGACACTCCGGTGAGCCGCGGCAGGCGCGCTGCGGCTATGGTGTCAAAGCCCGGGCGCACAGACTCTTCCTGGATACGGACCCATTCCTGATGCTCGGACGATATCTGCGCGTGAACCGCGCCGACGAACTCAAGCACGGCGTCCTTGTCACCCTGCACAGCCGCCTGACGGGCGGTATCGATATAGGTGCGATAGAGATACGACAGATTATCAAACGCCGTCGCGTAGCGGCTGGCGTTGCGGCGGTCCTGGGACAGAAGAGAGAGCGCGTTCTGGGCTGCCATAAGGGTAGCCGCGATGACGCCGGAAACCATCAGAAGGCTGGCGATGACGGGCTCTGACAGGAGCCGGGCGTCCGCGGTCTCCAGAAGTCCGCCAATGCGTGATCTCCAGTCGTCACTGACAAATGAAAGGGCGCCGGCACTGGCCGGCGCCACAGACAGCGCGCCGAGCAGACTGTACATATCGCGCCTTGTGGCCCGGCCGCGCGCCGCTCGGTCGTGCTGCGCTCCCCGGCCGGAATAGTAGTCCAGCTGGACGCCCAGCTGATATCGCCGGAAATACTCGAGCTGCAGCGGCAGCAGCGCCAGCTCTCCGTCCTTTTGAGGCTCTTTCAGCCGTATCACGGTCTCGAACAGCTCCAGCCGGCACATTTCCGCTGCCGCTCTGGCCTTCATCCAGGTTTCGAATGGCCGAAGGCGGATGACGAGCTGGGCGCTGATCAGGGCCGCGGCGATCAGCCCGTACTGCACGCTCAGCGCTACCGAGCGCGTTATGTCACCGGGCTCGACGCCGAACGTGGACAATATGTCAGCGCCTGCGAGGCTCAGCGCGCCAAGGATTACAGCCCCGGCATTCAGCATGATGGCCAACCGGCCAAAGCGCTTGTAGCGCGACTGGGCGGCCCCGGCCCTGCTGTCCGCGGCCGAGAACTGATCCATCAGCCCCTGCAGGTCAGACCGCATCAGGATGCGTTTCAGAGCTCCGGCTTCCGCTGGCAGCCGGGCGGCATGGGCTTGCGGCTCAAGTCGCCAGTCGGGCGACGCTGTATGCATGCCGATCGCGTTGATCGCGGCGCGCGTGATGGAGAGCCCCTCTGCCATCTCCATACCCCCGGTTACGCAGACTTGCGGGCAAGCTTGCGGGCCTGGCGGCGCGCACGGCGCCACCGCACAATGCGTCTCAGCAAGAGGTAGAGCCCCAGCGCAAAGATGATCAGGCCAAGAACGAGGGCGATCTGCGCCCAGACAGAACCTTCGGTCCATATCCGGCTCAAGAATGCAAAAACCGAGTCAATCATGCTCCCAGCGGCGCCCAGGTCCTCCTGGGGCGCGGATGGCGGATCGCTCGCGACTGGGGCAATGGCCTCTGGGGCTTGCGGAGCGTCAGGCCTGTCGGTCAAGGCTGCTTCAGGAACGGCCGGCTCCGGAACTGTGGCCGGTGGGTCGGCCGGACCCTCGCCTGAAGCGCTCAGCTCCGCGCCCGCGACAGCTGTCACTGCTGCGCCGCCAGCCGTTACGCCAACGGCCGCCAATGCCGTCCGCTCCTGGTCGCTTTCCTGAGCTTCATCGGCATCAACGCGCCCCGTGTCAGGGTCAATGACGGCCGCGCCGCCCGCTCTCTGGGCTGCGGATGCGTCATACTCAGATTTGGGATATTGCGCCCACGGCAACTGCCAGTGCGGCCCGTCGGGGAAGCTTTGCCAGTCGCCGCCCCACTCCACCGGAACGCCGCACTCCTCGGCTGCCTGTTTGACGACGGGGGCGAGAATGTGAAACAGGGGCCAGTCCCATCGAAGCGACCCGTCGACAAAGGGTGCGATATCTACCGCGTGCCCAGTAAGATGCCTTGAGTTCATCGTCGTGGACGCGCCCCGGGCAACATATTCCTGTTGCTGTTCGATCGTCCGGAGGCCCTCAACTATCGTGAAGTCCAGTGGCGAGATTTCCAGAGCACGCCGGATTACCCTCTCCAGATGAGGGTGAACGCCTCGCAGGCGCTGCTCGGAACGCGCAGAAAATCGAAACCCCATTCCCAGCCCCTCCCAGTAGCGTTAACATTTAAGCAAGGCTTCGGACCGATGGCGAGTCAAAAACAACCTGTCATCAAAAGGTCATTGAGCGAGTTTTGAGCAGATCGCCGGATATGCAGTCCCCAACTAGGGTGTGGCCATGATTGACTGCCCTGACGCTGAGCCAGTCGAAACTGTGGCGATGGTTGTTCACGAAACCATGCGCGCCTTCGCATCGCGATACGGAGACCAAATGCCCTCCTGGGAGGAGGCGCCGGACTGGATGCGTGACGCCACATTTGAGGGCGTCCGGTTCAGGCTAAGCCATCGCGATGCCAGCCCTGGCGCCCAGCACGATCAGTGGATGGCGCAGAAGGCCAGAAACGGATGGCGCTATGGCGAGGTTAAAGACGCCGACGCAAGGACCCACCCCATGATGGTTCCGTTCGAGGACCTGCAAGTGCATGAACGGCGCAAGGACGCCCTTTTCGCGGCTGTGGTCGAGGCGCTGACACGCCCTATCTGATTTTGCGTTAACCTTTCGAGGCAGGTTGGTTAAACTGCGTCTGTGAGGGGTTTGGGGAGCGGGGGCATGACGGGGGCTTCGTCAGGCGAGATAGCGGGCTCGAAGCTCAAGGTCTTCGTGTCCTATTCGCGCGCCGATGTGGCATTCGCCGATCAGCTTGTTCTGATGCTCAATGATCGCGGCTTCGAGGCTCTGATCGACCGCCACGCGATCGAGGGCGCCGAAGCATGGCGGCCGCGTCTGGCTACGCTAATCCGGTCCTGCGACGTGGTCGTGTTCGTCCTGAGCGACCATTCGGCTGTGTCCGCGATATGCGCCTGGGAAGTCGAGGAGGCGCTGCGCCAGGGCAAGCGCTGCATACCGGTGCTGCCAACCCCTCTGACTGCGCCGGCCCCGGCCGCGCTTTCGGAACTCAACTTTCTTTTCTTTTATCCCGATCCCAACATGCCGGGCTCGGGGTTTTATGACGGGCTGATCAAGCTCGAAGCGGCGTTGAGCCGGAATCTTGGCTGGACCCGCCTTCATACCCGGTTCGGTGAGCTGGCGTTTGAATGGGAGCAACGCGACCGGCCTGACGACCTACTTTTGCGCGGCAGCGTGCTGGACGAGGCTGAAAACTGGCTGCGCGCTGCACCGCCCGGTGAAACCGTAAATGATCGTGTGCGCGCCTTCATTACCGCCAGCAGGGACGCCGAAGACCGGCGGCAGGCTCTGCTCAAATCCGAAATCGCCGAGCGCGAGGCGCTGATTACAGAGCGTGAGGCGCTGGCGTCAAAGACCCTGATCCTGGGCCAACAGGCCCGCAAGCTCGGCTCGCGGCTCCAGATCGTCGCCATGGTGCTGGTACTGACGGCCATGGCGGGCACATCCTGGACTTGGGTGCAATTGCGTGAGACGGGCGAGCAGCGATCGCTGATGCTGGCGACCTTAACGCAGGATATACTTGAGCGACCGCAACGCACTGCAACTGAGATCGAACGAGCCTTGCGACTGGCCATAGTGGCAGCCGATGAACGCCCCTGGAGTCCAGCTTCGGATGCCGCGAAGCCAGCTTTGGTAAGGGCTGGTGGCGTAACGCGGACTATAGCTTTAGTTCGGCAAGATGAAGGAATCATATTTTCGGCTTTCTCCCCAGATGGGATACGCTTCGTCACCGCGAGCATGGATGGCACGGCGCGCATTTGGGACGCCGCCACGGGCACCCCTGTTACTGAGCCCATACGCCATCAGGAAGCGGTACGATCGGTAGCCTTTTCACCGGACGGGGCGCACATCGTTACTCGCACCAGTGATGCAGCCTATATTTGGGACGCTAGCTCAGGCGCGTCGATTTCAGGTCCCCTACTCCACGACGAGGGTGAGATCTTCTCAGCCACCTTTTCTCCTGATGGAGAGCGCATCATCACGGCTGGCGCGGATCGCACAGCTCGGGTGTGGGATGTTGGTACAGGCGCTTTAGTAATTGATCCTTTGCGCCATGGAGACGTGGTGTACTCTGCAAGATTCTCTCCAGATGGGTTGCATATTGTTACCGCAGGCAAGGATGGTGTGGCGCAGGTATGGGAAACGAATGGAGGCGCACCAGTCATACGTATTTTGCAAAATGGTTGGGCCTTTACTTCTGCTTTGTTTTCTCCTGATGGGGCGTATATTTTAACAGTTTCCCATGACGACATTCTGCTCGCTCGTAATGCTGTATTGCAGGTGTGGGATTCGACAACTGGCTTGCCCGTATCCGAGGGAATACATCGTCAAGGAAGAATAACTTTTGCCCTTTTCTCCCCCGATAGTAGTAGCGTTGTCACAGCAAGCGAACAAATTGGGTCGCGCAATAGCAGAGTCCAGATGTGGAGCGTCATAACTGGCGAACCTATCGGTGCGCCAATGCTCCATGATGATGGGGTCGAGTCGGTTGCTTTTTCCTTGGATGGGATGCGCCTCGTTACGGCAAGCAGGGATAACACAGCGCGGGTGTGGGACACTTCCACTGGTGCGCTCAATACCGAACCCCTGCGACATGAGGACTGGGTCAGTTCAGCCGCTTTCTCCCCGGACGGGATGCGTATTCTCACTGCCAGCTATGATCGCACGGCTCGTGTTTGGGATGGTGCCACAGGCTCCCCCACCACCCAGCCCATGCGTCACGAAGGGTGGGTATACTCCGCCGCATTTTCCCAAAATGGCGCACGTATTGTGACAGCGACCGGTTCAGATTTCGCTCGGGGCGAATGGCGAGTCTGGAATGCTGGGACAGGAACGCCCCTTATCGTCCCCCAGCGCCATGAGGCAATGTTCAGCTCTGCGGCTCTATCCCCGGACGGGGCGCAGGTCGTCACCGCGAGCATGGATGGCACGGCGCGCATTTGGGACGCCGCCACGGGCACCCCTGTTACTGAGCCCATACGCCATCAGGAAGCGGTACGATCGGTAGCCTTTTCACCGGACGGGGCGCACATCGTTACTCGCACCAGTGATGCAGCCTATATTTGGGACGCTAGCTCAGGCGCGTCGATTTCAGGTCCCTTGCGCCATCCGGGAGAGGTCACCTCCGCCACGTTTTCTCCTGATGGCGCGCGCATCGTTACTGCTGGCCGGGATGGTACAGCCCTAGTGTGGGACGCCGCAATCGGCGTACCCCTCACTGAGCCCCTCCGCCATGAGGAATCGGTCAGGTCCGCCGCTTTCTCCCCGGACGGGACGCTTATTTTGACGCAAAGCTTTGACCGTCAGGTCCGAATATGGGACGCTGCCTCTGGCGAGGTTATCCACGATCCAGTGCGTTATCTGCGTAATGGTGCCGCTACAAACTCCACTGACCGTTCAATAAATGGCACGTGCATTGTTTCCACTAGCGGCTCCCTTCTGAGCAATCGCGGTGCCATTGTGATCTCGGATATTGTAACGAATGAGCCCATTATGCAGCCAATAACATATAATACTGCAGTCTTAGATGCCGCTTTCTCCCCAGACGGCCGGAGCGTCGTTGCTACGGCTGAGGATGGTACAGTGAGAGTCTGGAGCGTCGATCGCGCAATGGGCTCCCTTGGCTGTGGTGGACAACTAACTCTCCCGCGGCGCGAGGCGATGTGCGATCCCGAGACGGGCTTGCTCCGCGGTCAACTCAGAATGCTCACCGAGAATGATTTAAGGGCCGCACCCCTACTGAGGTCGCTCTATGAACCGGGCGATGATGTCTGCAATCTGCCCGGACCGGCGGCCCGCGCCGGGCGATCAGTCAGCGGTTGGCTTCGACGTTCAGATCAAAGCTGACCGGGAAATGCGTATCCCTGACATATCGTCGGGCCATCGCTGCGCCGACCGCGTGGGCGAGGGGCATGGCCTTGGGATCGGTCATGTCGCGCAGTGTCTTGATGTCCCGGTCGCTGAACCCAAACCCGAGTTCCGACACCAGGTACGCCCGCGTCAGCTGTGACTGGTAACGCTGATAGCTCAGCAATGGTTTGTCGGCGATGAGGTCCTCGCGCAGATCTCCGATCTCACTGTTCAGCACCAGCGGGTCCGGCGCGTTGGAGGCCCATTGCATAAGCAGTTCGATAAATGCCTCCGAGCTTGAGATCATGGATGTCAGGGCGTTCAGGGCGCGTGCGGCGGATGTTCCGGAGAGCAGACCCGGCCGCTTGGGTGTTTTATCAATCAGCGAGCCTGTGCCGATGGAGATCATCAACAGATTGCGCGCGTTCAGGGTCCAGCCATAGCTGTGGTTCTTGAGGCCTGCCAGCATGAGCAGCTGAAACGCCGGATTGTTATGCGGAGTGAGGCCGCCATCAATGAACTCGCCAAACTGGCCCGGGCCGATTTCTATGCGCTCGGGATCGAAATACATGGGGGCCGCCGCTGAGGCGCGCACGATCTGGGTCAGCCGGTATCGCCGGTTTCCGAGATACCCGCCGTGTTCGGGGTCCTCAAAATAAGGTGACCTCGGATTATTGTGCAGCACCCACGGGCTCACCGTGTCGATCCGCTTGGCCACGGCGGCAAAGCCGGTTGCGAACTCTTGGGAACCGAGTTCAAGCTCGCCAAATACATTATCAAGCTGACGATGCAGATTGCCCGCGTCAAATCGCGCCCTGATCGCCCCGCGAGCGAGAAAGCGCCGCTTGAACACCTTGCCGGCCATCTCCTGATAGAGGTCCCAGATTTCGCTCACGGTCATGCGCTTGGCGGCAAGGCCTGCCGCGATGATGGAGCCCGTCGATGTGCCGCCGATGAGGTCGAAGTAGTCAGCGAGGCGGAAGTCGGGATGATTGCCGTGCCGGGCCCGCAGGAGGTCTTCGATACGTTGCAGGATCGCGATCTCCATCGCGCCGCGCACACCGCCACCGTCCAGCGCCAGAATGCGCTTGGGGCCCTCAGGGTCCAGATGTTCGGCAAGCGATTTTCGATGGTATGGGAGCGGAACGACCGTCGGAGCCTCGGCCGCCAGGCGGTTAGTCCGGAATAATGCGCGTAAAAACCCCATTGCCCCACCCCGAGTGCTCATTCCCCACAGATCAGATATCATCGGCACAGAGCAGCCGAGTGCAAGATGGAGAAAGAGGGTCTTCTTTCAGATAGCGCTTACTCAGTGCGGCAAAGGTGAGAGCGAGACCAGAAATTACTGTAAAGCGGTCACGGTTTGGCCCGGATTGATGGCGAGGCTGAGCCTGTTGCACAGGAGCCACGTCATGAGACTTTTATCAAAACTGACCGTGTCAGGAGCAATGGCTGTGATGGTGGCCGGTTGCGCGCCACTGCTGGACTTCGCCGGCCCTTCACTTTTCAACGCCGCCGGGCGCAATGCCTGTGAGCCTGCTCACCCGTCCGAGCCATCGGCTCCAGGCGACTGGATTTGCCCATCCACCTCTGGCGCCGGGTCCATCAATCGGCCCCGCCATCGTGTTGAGCGCAAGGAGTGAGCCGGACGGGAGGCTTAATCGTTCATCAGGCACGCATTGGGCGGATCAAAAGCGAACATTCGCTCTTGAGCGCCACCGCGGCCTCATGACCGTTGGCGTAGCTAGATGCAAGAGGCGCGGATCTGATCGGGAATAGCCTTGTCCGGCCCGACTAGGTCACTGAAGCATGTGATCGCAAAAATCGACGCGACGATAGCCCAATACACGACAGGGTATTGTCAGAGGAATCCGACTTGAGCCGGGCAGGACGGCTTCGCGGCCTTTTCGGATGAGAAATCCGCCCCACTATTTCAAGACTTCGCCTGAGGTGATCCGCCTTGAGGTGATGATGCATGTCCGGTTCCCGCATTGCTTTGCAATGTCGAGGATCTGCTGCACGAGCGCGGCGTCGATGTGAGCCACGAGACGATGCGGTTCCGGTAGATATCCCAGAGAGAGTTGGGTGTCAGTGCCGTTCCCTCCGCCAGTTTCCAGTCGCGAAACGGACTCGAGGCTCCTGATGGGGCCTTTTTTCTTTTTGTTTCAAAGGGGTTTGCGGCAGCCATCCGAACCTCGGAGACTGGCGAGCGCCCGTTTTTCGGTCTCTGAATCGCCCTGGTCTCAAACCGAGCGAACCTCGCCGGAATTGGTTCGCTTGAACAAGAGCAAATTAATCCAGTCACTTACCGATTTGCGCCAACCGCACTTTTACGCACGGTCCTCTCGCCTGGCATGTGGCCAGAGGAACCCGAGGTGCGCGTAGTGGCGCGTGGAGATGGCTGTGATTGCGTAGGTGGCCGTGCGCCTATTTGGATGTGGGGCTGGTGCGCGCCGAGGCGTCGCTGACGCTGGCCAACATGGCCTACAACATGGGCGATGGTGCTGGCTCGCTAGGCAAAATGCACCTGCGCGAGCGAAATAGACGCCCCGAGGGGGCCGAAAGCGCCCGCCGCGAACCCAGAACTGCGATAAAAATCCGCTCGGTCGGCAAGAAACGGCTTTCAGGGGACGACAGCCCGTAAATCAGGCGTCTCCGGAGGTGCTCAAACTCTATGCCCCGCCGGTTTCGTTTGCTTGTAACGCCCGGCTGGCGTAGCTTTCAAAAAGTCGGGTGGAGGGGCGTTGTTGAAATTTTTACAATTGTTTGCGGTCGGTTGCGTGCTTCTTGCCGAACAGCCAGCTTCTGCTCAATTGAATTTCCTTGGCGCAGTTTCTCCGGAGAGCCTTCGGAGCAACCCTGCCTATAGAGCATATTCGGAAAGTTTTGGTGCGGCCATGCCGGAGGCGGGTCCAGGCACGGAGCTTTCGGTAGTCGTAAGTAGGTCATTTAGTGACATCGCTGGGAATGGCGGATCTTTGGATCAAATTGCATCGATCAGAGGCGGCGCTGGCTACGGAATTTTTGTGCCTCGCTTTGAACACGACGTCGTCGAGATGCGTCTGATGGACGGGTCTAGTGCATATGCAACCAGGGTCTATACTACCGTCGTTCTGGATGTTTTTGCTGATCGCGGCGCCTTCTCAACGTCGCGACGGCTGGAAAGCGTCTACTCGAGAGGCGTTGCTCACGTATCCGTCTTTCCGGCTGGGTCTGTCTCACGACGGCCGCCGTCAGTTGCGGATCTGACAGCTTGGTACAGCCTAGCTTTTGAAGGGGCGCTCAATGAAATAAGATTGGCAATTGAGGCGGATGAGGTTGGCTTCCGGCGTCGCGCATTCCGCGTGTTTCGAGTCGAGCCAGTCCTGCTTTCGAGCGAGGCGCGTGAATTTCTGGAAGAAATCGGCTGGATAACTGACGCTAACTCTGCCCAACTCCTGGCGGGAGAGCTGGCATACACGTTCCATCTGAGCCTTCAAGGATACCTGATCGAGAACGGTTTCGATCAGGTCGCCCTCCTTCCCCCAAGCCTTGGCTGGGCTACTGGCTCGATTGCTCGCCTACTTGAGGACCGGCTTCCTCCCGGGACAGCGCTGATTTCAGCATCAGAAGATCTGGGGCGTCTGGCTTTGTCGGTTCAGGTCGAGCTGCAGCGAGCGGGTGTCGTCACAGGCGAGTCAAACCAGCTAGGCGAGCAACGCGTAGCCGCTACGCGCATTGCTGGCTGGCTGGAACGTGAGGGCATACGTGTCGGTGCGGAGGAGACGGTGGCAATCGCCCGCGGTGGCGGCTCGTATTTGGCGATTGCGGGCGTGCCGCCGTCAGCCGTTAGGGGAGCGTGGCGTGAAGGCTTCTCAGCGGCGACCCGTCAGCTGTCTCCAGAGGTTGGTGTGCACATATCAGTAGCGAATGAAAGCATGGAGTGACGACAGACAATGCTGCGATTTTTTGCATTGGCTTTGCTGGCTTATATCTTGATAGGCCAGTCACAGGCTCAGGATATATCGCCGGTGGTCGGAGTGGGGTCCGGTTCATCCATTGAGGAGGCAACTGTGGAGGCCTACCTCAACGCGTTCGACGCGGAGCTCCTTGGTGTATTGGGGCAAGCAGCAGTTAGGACCGCTGGCGATCGGTTTAGGCGCGCCGCTGAGCGTGATATTGCCAGCTTCAAACGCCGTTATTTCGGTGGCGACACTTTAGAGCGCTGCGTTCCACAAGGGGCGGCCTTCCTTTGTGAGATCCAAGGGGGGTTCAATCGGGCTGCGCTTCAAGTTGACGCTGCCGATCTAATTTCGGCTGCAGGCGGCGCATCATATGTATTTGTGGCCAGTGCTGCAGAGGCAAGTGATCACCGCGCCAGTTTTGTGGTTGACCGGCTGAGTGGTGAGTTCGCGAGCTATAATCATCGGATTCTTTCAGGTTCCGCAGGGGTTGCTGCGGCGCGAAGTGGTCAAGCTGACTTCAGTTTGGCTATCCATGAGGTCTCGTTCTCAGATTTTCAATTTGACCCCAATCTCGGTCGCAGCACGGGTGCTCTTACTGTGCGTTTTCGATTGAATGACTTAAGGGCAGAGGAAGTTCTAGCTGTGACTCCCGTGGCTGTTTCGGGCTGGGTGACTGGTGACAATCGCTCCGCCCTTGAGTCTCTTCTTGTTGCTGATTTGAGCAATAACGCCGCGCGCCAGATAGCTCGCGTCGTGAATGCTGAGACAGCCGAATATGGTTCGCGCCGAGCTGGTATCGCCACCGCGGAAACGCTTGCTGCTCTTGGGCGCACCGTTTTTTCAATTCGGGTCTTGAACGTCAATCGCCGTGATGTCGCAGACCGCAATCGCCTTCGCAGCTTGCGTGAGCGGTTAGAGTCGATGGATGGAATAGCTGATGTTGACACGGACTTTGCCGCAAGCACCGATATCGAGACGATCATTCGGTTCACCGCTCCAAGTACCAGCTCTCCCCAAAACCTTATCGACGCGCTTTATGATGCTTTCTCCACTGAGCCAGCATTCTATGCTGACTACTTTGGTGGGGAAGAATATGAGGTAAGCTTCCAATGAAACTCGTTACGTCCCTGTTTGCCGTGTCGCTCGCCCTCACTCCGGCGGCGCATGCTCAAAGTAACCGTCCGACTGCGGCGGTGATGGATACACAGATCTCAGCAGATGCGCGCGCGGCCCAGAATGCTGTGGGTATCGCTGAAACGCTGAGGCTAGAGATTGAGAATGCTTTGAGAGGTTCAAGGCAGTTCACGATGCTTGAGCGCAACCTAGTTAATCTCGACATGGCGTTTGCAGAGCAGGAGCTAGCTGATAGTGAGCTTTCGAACAGCGCAAATGCTCGCTCTGGCGCCCTTGAGGTGGCGGGTTATGTAGTAGTGCCGAGAATTACACATTTCAGCGCGGGAGCGAGATTCGAAGCTGTGGACGTTCTTCCTGGAATGTATAATAGACGTGACAGTGCGCGTCTTTCGGCGACCGTTCGAGTGCTGAGTTCAACGACGGGGGCGCTCTTGTACTCGTCGGATGATGACGCGACCTTCTCTCGCACTGTGGAGCTGGTTCAAGGCCGCACTGGTGGGCCTAGCATTAGCGTAATGGAGAGCCTCGCCCAGAGGATTGGCCGAAAGCTCGGTGCGGATATAATCGAGTTTCGCTTCCCGGTGATGGTGGCGCAGGTCCAAAATAGTGAGGTCTATCTGAATCGTGGAGAAGGCGGTCTTGAAATCGGCGATCAATTCATTGTTTTCAATCAAGGGCCGCAGCTGATAGATCCTGCTACCGGTGAACCGTTGGGCGGTTTTGGTTCGAGCGTTGAAACTCGGGTGGCGACTGTACGCGTTACTCGGGTGGCGGCCAGGTTTAGTGTTGCTGAAATCATAAGCGGCGATGCTAACGCGATCGAAATTGGTGCGGTTGCGCGACGTCCGCAATAGAAACCCCTTCAAGAGGAGAAGTGCTATGTTTTCACGACGTATGTTTATCGCAGGCGCCGCAACAGCAGGTGCATTTGTCAGTAGCGGTTCAGCATTCGCCCAAGTTAATGCAAGTCGCGTACTGCAGGTAATGGCTGATAATGGCCAGCTGCCAGAATTCGTATCCCCGACCCTTTTTGGCGATGCACCATTCGAGACGACGCTATCGGCGGGCACGACGTCTTTGATCACTGGGCTGGCCGAGGTTTATCTTGCGCTTGATAATCGCCTTTCCGCCGAACAGCTGATGGCGCTCCCGGCGGCGCTTGCTGGCGATTATGGACGTAATGAAATAAATGCAGTCAACGAAGAAATCTCTAGCAAAAGCAATATAGATCTTAGCGCCCTCGCCGGCGTTGCAGGCGAAGAGGCGCAGCAACACATTCGAAATGCGACCCTCCATTCCGGGCTGAGCTCTGTCTATCATGCTATTGCTATCCAGCAGGCGCGTGAAATCGCAGAAAATACGAGCAGTAGCGCTCGTGGGATTGGCGGAGGGCTCGGGGGGCTCCGCTCTGCAGCCAACGCCGTGGGGAATCGACGCACTATGTCGCTTGTGACTGCCGTTACTACAACACTGCCTCAGAATGCACGACTTGCGACAAATATTTTCAGGGCAAGCCGTGAATATCTTCAGGCCAATAACCTTTCTCTTCCCACACAGGACGAGGCTGCAGCGCTCTTGGCTGATTTTTAGGAGACCCAAATGTTCCTGCGAATTGCTCTTACGCTTTGCCTTTTAGGAGCAGGAGCGTCTGCTTCGGTTGCGGATGCTCAGCAACGGCCTCGTATTCTTGTTGCTGTCCCCCGTCAGCACCTATGGCACAGGTTTGGGGTTGTGATTTAAGGAGGATTTGGGTCTCGTCGCAGTGACGAAGGAACGAAGATGAGATCCAAATCCACAAAGCCCAAAGCCCCTGCTGCAACCGTTGTGAAGGACATTCGCCGAGCGACCCGGCGACACTTCTCGGCTGAAGACAAGATCCGCATTGTTCTGGAAGGCCTGCGCGGTGACGACAGCATCGCCGAGCTGTGCCGCAAGGAAGGCATAGCCCAGAGCCTTTATTATACTTGGTCGAAGGAGTTCATGGAGGCTGGCAAGCGCCGACTGGCGGGCGACACGGCACGTGCTGCCACCAGTGACGAGGTCAAGAACCTGCGCCATCAGGCGCGTGACCTGAAAGAATGCGTGGCTGATCTGACCTTGGAGAACCGTCTGCTCAAAAAAAGCATGATCGCGGATGGGGAGGACGACGCATGAGGCACCCCGCATCCGAGAAGCTCGAGATCATCAGGATCGTCGAGCAGTCGCACCTGCCTGCCAAGGTCACGCTCGACAAGCTGGGTATAGCCCGTCGGACCTTTTATCGCTGGTATGACCGGTATCTGGAAGGCGGACCTGAAGCGCTAGAGGACCGGCCATCAGCGCCAAGCAGGGTGTGGAACCGCATCCCCGCCGAGGTGCATGACCAGATTATCGAACTGGCGCTGGAGCAGTCCGAGCTGAGCCCGCGCGAGCTGGCTGTGCGGTTCACCGACGAGACGCGTTACTTCGTGTCGGAGGCGACGGTCTATCGCCTTCTGAAGGCCCATGATCTGATCACCAGCCCGGCCTATGTCGTGATCAAGGCCGCCGACCAGTTCCACACCAAGACCACCCGGCCGAACGAGATGTGGCAGACCGACTTTACCTACTTCAAGATCATCGGCTGGGGCTGGATGTATCTGTCAACCGTGCTCGACGACTTCTCGCGCTACATCATCGCCTGGAAGCTTTGCACCAATATGCGGGCCGAGGACGTGACCGACACGCTGGACCTCGCTCTCGCGGCTTCCGGCTGCGACCAGGTGAACGTCCATCACAAGCCGCGCCTGCTGTCGGATAATGGCCCTTGTTACATCGCCGGCGAGCTCGCCGAATACATCGAGGCCCAGCGTATGAGCCATGTGCGCGGTGCGCCGTTCCATCCCCAGACGCAGGGCAAGATCGAGCGCTGGCACCAGACCATGAAGAACCGCATCCTGCTGGAAAACTACTTCCTGCCCGGCGATCTTGAGACCCAGATCGAAGCGTTCGTCGAACATTACAATCACCAACGCTACCACGAGAGCCTGAACAACGTGACGCCCGCCGACGCCTACTTCGGCAGGGCCCCAGCCATCATCAAAGAGCGTGAAAAGATCAAGCGACAGACCATCGAACATCGACGCTTGCAACACCGAAAGCACGCCGCCTAATATCAACCAACCAGACGAGGCCGATGCTCCACTAATCTACGATGCCATCTGTGCCAAATGTTCTGACGACGGACAGAGGGCAAGACCCACGTCTATGCCGTCCCGTCCGGCGCGCTCTCCAGCCTGCCGCTGGCGTTGCTTGTGACCGAATTGCCCAGCGGCGCGGACGAGGATGTTCAGGCGTTACGCGAGACCGCATGGCTCGGGCGCCGTTTCGCCATGACCGTGCTGCCCACGCCCGCATCGCTGCAATCGCTGTCGCGCTTCGGGGCGAGCCGGGCGACGGGCCCGTTCCTCGGGGTCGGCGATCCGTGCATCGGCGCCCGGTCGGGCGCCGGGTGCGAGCGGGCGCCGGCCAGCTCGGGCGGCGGTCAGAATCGCGGCGGTCAAACGCGCGGCGTCTTCAACGCCAGCGCGTCGCGCGACGGGGTGTTCCTGGCCGATGTTGAGGCGGTGCGCGCCCTGAGCGCCCTGCCCAACACCCGGCCCGAATTGATCGCCCTGGCCCAGGCCTTTGGCGGCGAGCCGCAGCGTGATCTGCTGATCGGCGACGGCGCCACCGAGAGCAATCTGCGCACCACGGCCAATCTGCAGAACCGTCAGGTGATCGCCTTCGCCACCCACGGCCTGATCGCCGATGAACTGCCAGGCCTGACCGAGCCGGCCCTGGTGCTGACCCCGCCGGCCCAGGCCAGCGATGGCGATGACGGGCTGCTGACCGCGTCCGAGATTGCACGCGATCTGACGCTGGATGCTGACTGGGTGATCCTGTCGGCCTGCAACACCGCGGCGCCCGGCGGCGCCGGCGCCGAAAGCCTGTCGGGTCTGGCCAGCGCCTTTTTCTATGCCGGCGCCCGCGCGCTTCTGGTGAGCCACTGGGTCGTCGATGATGCGGCCGCGCGCCGGATCACCACCGGCACGCTGTCCATGAACGCCAACCCGTCAGCGGGCCGCGCGGAAGCGCTGCGCCAGTCCATGATGTCGATGATGGATGATCCGGAGTTCGCCCACCCGGCCATGTGGGCGCCGTTCGTGCTGGTCGGCCAGAACCGCCCGGCGCAGTAGGACGCACAGCGCCAGCGCGGGGCCCGCGCCCCGCGCTATTGGCGCCCCGCCATCAGCCGGGTGATCAGGATGCGCACCTCATCCAGCCTGTCCGTGATCGCCGCGCCCGGCGTGGCCACGGCGCTCTGCAGCAGCGCCATCGGATCGCCATCCTCGCCGCCGCGGCGCATGGCCGTGATAGAGTATTTGAACACATCCAGTTCGCAATTCGCCCCGGTCTGGGGATCGACAGCGTAGAACTGGCCGAGCTGGCCGGTGTCCGTATGCAGGATGCAGCGCTCCTGCGGGCTCAGCGACAGCCAGATCAGCGCCCGGAAATCGTCCATGGCCGGGCCGGCATAGTCGGAGTGCCCCAGCCCGCGCCCGCCCGCCGCCGTGGTGTCCACCGTGCTCAATCCCGCCAGCACCACCGGATAGGGCGGGCTGGAATCACCCGCGCGCGGCGCGCCGCCATTGATCCGCCGTGACAGGCGCAAGGCGCGGTCGCGGCTGGAGGTGTAGAGCGTCATGTCCGCCGCAAGATGGCCCACCTGCGGAACCAGCGCCATGAATTCCTGTGCGTCGACATCGGGCGACGCCCACACCACCTGGTCAAACAGCGGTTCGGGCGGGTTGGGATAGGTTTCGGCCAGACGCTCCAGCGCGCGGGCGAGGAAGCGGTTGCCCATGGAGTGCGCGACGATGTGGATGCGATCCGCGTTGGCGCCGCTCATGAGGAGGTAGAGATAGTCCACCAGATCTCCGACATTCTGGTCATTGACCTCGCGCCCATCGGCGAAATAGCCCAGGAGGGAGCCTCGCGACGGCCAGGAATAGAGCGCCGGGACGCCATCAATCTCCAGATCCACCGCCAGCTGGGCGGCGCGCTCGGCGGCCCCGCGGAAATCGGAATTGAACCCGTGAATGAAGACCAGCAGCTCGCGCCGCTCCGACGCGTCCATGGCCTCGCCCAGCGCGCCGGTGAACGCGTAATCATCGGCGAACGGCTCCACCCGCTCCAGGATGAAATAGTCTCCGCGATACTGGTCGATATCGCCGGGATAATCGCCGCGCCGCGGGATCGACCCGACTTCGCGATTGCGCGGCACCGACACCGTGACGACGCCCAGATCCAGAGGGCCGGCCGACGCGCCATAGAAGGCATTGGGATCGTCTGAGCCCGTGCGCAGCCTGTTGACGCCATAGAAGACCGGCACGACCACGTGGTCGGCGTCCGCCCCCGCTTCGGGATCACGCGTCAGCGCCGCTTCATCCTCGCTCGCGGCCTGGGCCCGCAAGGCGGCCAGTTCCGCCTGCACCGCTTCACGGCTATGGGACTGATCAGCGGCGGACGCGGCGGCCTCGACGATCAGCGCGGTCTCCATCAGGAACAGAAAATCACGCGCCCGCGCGGCGCCGGCGTCCACCAGCATCGCGTCCGCTTCGTCAATGATCCCGCGCGCGCGATCAAATTGGCCCTGCGCAGCCTCCATGCGCGCTTCGGTCAGAAGCCCGAGCGCCCAGGCGCCGTCGACGTCTTGTGTGGCCGCGATCAGGGCGCGCGCCTGCGCATAAGCGCTGCGCGCCGCGGCGATGTCGCCGCACCCTGCGCGCCACTCGCCCACATCGAAATGGAACGCAATCTGTTCAGCCTGGCTGAGCTCCAGCCCGGACAGGTCCAGTGCAGCGATCTCGCTCTGCGCCACATTGCAGGCCTGCGCCTGAACGGGTGCGGCGGGCAAAGCCGCGAGCCCCGCCAGAGCAAGCGCGAACGCCATAGTGTGCCTGAAACCCATGCCCGATCTCCCCACCCTTGCGCCAGAGCCTTATTCTGACGTCTCGATATTGGGACACGCCCACCATGGGGGCAAGCTGGCGCGGCGACCGGGCGGAGTGTTTCAGCCCGTCTGACCGTGAAAGTCAGACTTTTTGCGGCGAGCGCGGCGTTTGCCAGACGGTGCGGGACCGGTAATCATGCGTCCGGGACAAAGTCTGCGGGGGAGGTTGGGTTCATGAACCGTATCGTGTTCACCGTGTGGGCGCTCGCGCTTGCGCTGGCATTGATGATCTCGCCCGCCGCATTGTCCCAGGACGCGCCGCCGCCACTGGCGCCGAGCATCACCGACGCCTCTGCCCGCGCCCTGATCGCCGCCGCCGAAGCCATTGATATGGAGCAGGACCCGGCCGGCGCGCGCGCCGCCTGGCAAGCCGCCCATGACGCGGCGCAGGCGCTGGACGGGGTGGCGGCGCATGATCGCGCGGCCATCATCAACCAGCTGGGCTCGGCCATTTTCTATGATGGCGGCCGTGAAGCTGCGCTCGCCAATTTCCAGGAAGCGGCGGACATTTTCGCGTCCGCAGGCCCGGAGCACCGCGAAGCGCTTGAGCAGTCGCTGGGCAATGTCGCGTCCATCCTGGCGACGCTGGGCCGTCTGGAAGAGGCCGAGGCTGTGCAGCGGCAGGTGCTGGATATCCGCCGTGCGCTCTACCCCGAAAACCACCCGCAAATCGCCCGGTCCTATTTCGAGCTCGGCTCGGTGCTGAACGCGCGCGGTGATCTGGACAATGCGATTGCGCTGGTCGAACGCTCGCTGGATATCCGCCGCGCCGTGCTGGAGGACGGCCACCCTCACATCGCGATGACGCAGGTCAGCCTGGCCGCGATCCTGATCCGCGCCCACCGCTATGGCGATGCGGCGGAGCTGTCGCGCAGCGCCGCCGAACAGCTCGAAGCCAATCTGCCGCCCGGACATCCCTTCATTGGTTTTGCGCAATCAAGCTATGCCGGCGCGCTCAATGCGTGGGGCCGGTATGAAGCGGCTGAACCCCTGCTGCGCCGGATTCTGGAAGATCGCCGGGCAAGCCTGGGCGAAGCCCATCCCCAGGTGGCCGACACGCTGAACAATCTGGGCGTGGCGCTGTTTGCGCAGGGCCGCGCCGCCGAAGCGCGCCCGCTGTTTCTCGCCGCGCGCGACATCTACCGAAACGCCGCCGGTGCGGACTCGGTCGAAGCGGCGCGCATGCAGATGAACGCCGCCGACGCCGCGCTCGCGGCGGGAGAGATGGACGCTGCGCGCTCTGAATATCTCAATTCATTGGCCGTTTTTGATGCAGCCGGGACCGGAGGGCCGGACCGTTTGCGGGTTCTGACTGAACTGGCGGCTCTGGAGACCCTGTCGGGCGATTTTGACATGGGCCGGCAATATCTCGGCGATGCGCGGGCGCTGGCCGCGTCCTACCTGCCCGAAGGCCATGAGCGGCGGCTCGAGCTGGCCATTGACGAGGCCTGGATATCGGCGATGAGCGGCGACGCCATGCGCTTTGTCCCGCGCGCGGCCAACAATGCCGTCACGGCGCTGGCCGCCGATCTCAGCCTGGTGGATGTCGACAGCGCGAGGGACATGGCCCGCCGGCGCCAGCGCGCGTTCCGCCGCGCGCTGGACGTCGCCTTCGCCGCCAGCGACGCCGAGGCCGCCTTTCGCTATATGCAGCATGTCCAGATGACGGGACTGGCGCTGGCCGCCGAGGCGACAGCCCTGCGGGCGCGGGCCGAAGGCGTGGACGCGGCCAATCTGATCCGCGCGCGGCAGGATGGCTGGCGGGCCGTGCGCCTGGCCGAAGAAAGTTATATCCGCGTGCGCTCGGCTGCCGGAACGCCGGACCCGCAGGCGCTTGCGAATGCGCGTGACGCCTATGATGCGGCGCGCGCCGGGCTGGGTCAGCTTACGGATGCGGGCGCCACGCCTGGCGGTCTGGCGGGCGTCAGCCTGCAAACGGTCCGCGACGCACTTCAGCCCCAAGAAACGATTGTCGCCTTCGCCTTCACGCCCGCAGGCGGGGTGAGCCTTCGCATCACGCCGGACGAGGTGCATATGGACCGTTTGGCGATCGACGCGGATACGGCGCTGGAGGCCGTCACCACGCTGCGGTCCGCGCTGGAAGCCGGTCCGTCAGGCGGCGATGTGCGGCCGTTCCCGGCCGAGCAGGCCCATCAGCTTTACGCCGGGGTGTTCACGCCGCGCCTGACGCAGGGGCTGGAGGCGGAGACGACGCTGCTGATCGTGGCCGACGGGCCCTACCGGTCCATTCCTTTCACGGTGCTGCTTACCGATGAATTTGACGCGCCGCTGACAGACGGCGCCGGCTTGCGGGCCGCGCCCTGGTTGATCCGGCGGCACGCCACGGCGGCCCTGCCGGACTTTTCGAGCCTCACAGCCCGCCACGCCCACGGGGGCGGCGTACGGGATCCCTTCCTGATGGGTTTTGGCGCGCCGGACTTTGCCGGCGAGGGGGATGGCGGCCCGGTCACGATGGCGGCGCTGGTGCGCAGCGGGGGTGGAGAGAGCGCCACACGGTCCCTTTCATCGCTGGCGCCATTGCCCGGCGCGCGCGCCGAGCTGGAGGAGCTGGCGCTGGTGTTTGGCGCGGACCGCTCTGACATCCGCCTTGGCGCTGACGCCACCGAAGCGGCGGTGAAGACCGCCGATCTCAGCCGCGCGAGCACGCTGGTCTTCGCCACCCACGGGCTGTTGAGCGGAGAACTGGAGACGGTGCTGGAGCCAGCGCTGGCCTTCACGCCGCCGGATGAATCCGGCCCGCTGGATGACGGTCTGCTGACCGCGTCCGAGATCGCCCGCCTGCCGCTCAATGCCGACTGGGTGGTGCTGTCGGCGTGCAATACCTTCGCCGCGGACGGCGCGGCGCGCTCGCCCGACAGGCTGGCCCAGGCCTTTCTTTATGCGGGCGCCCGCAGCCTTCTGGTGTCGCACTGGACGGTGCGGGACGATGCGGCGGCGGCGATTACGGCGCAGACCGCGCGCCGGTCGCTGGCCGGCGAGCCGCGCGCGCAGGCGTTCCGCAATGCGGTGTTGGGGCTGATGCAGGATGACACGATTGACGGTAGCAGCCATCCCGGCGTCTGGGGGCCCTTCGCCCTGATCGGACAGTGACCTGGCGATGTCAGCCCGTCAGATGTCAGTTGGTGATCAGATAATATTCAACCGGGCCGCCGGTGAGATGGGCGATCTCTATGGTGAACGGCTCCGACCACACCGGAATCCACTGGCAGTTTCCCGGTGCGTCGGCCGCCAGCACGTCGCAAACCGCTTCGCCATCTGTGCGCTGGACCGACAGGCGCAGCACCCCGGCGCTGCGGGCCTGCAGCGAGACCCTCGCCGCGCGGCCCGAGTGGAAGCTGTCGCGCAGCACCGCCGCCTCGCCTGGACCCACGCTGCCGATGCGGTAGGCCGGCCCGGCGATTCGTCCGCGTACGGGCGGCGCAGAATGACCCAGATCACGGGCCATATTCCGCCAGCGCGCCGCCAGGTTTGCTTCGCCCTCGGCAGGCCGTGCGCCGCTGGAGTCCAGCAGCGTGGCGGCGGTCAGCATGGCGGCGCCGTCACGCGCCAATTCGGCCTGCAGGCCGGTTTCGAGCGCCAGGACAATCCGGGCCTCCGGTCCGGATGCGGCCTCGGCCATCGGGGCCGGGGCGTGCCCGGCGCAGGCGGCGAGACTGGCCGACACGGCCAGGCTGGCGGCCAGCGTGCTGCACCGATGACGCATTGGGGAGCCCCTCGTCCATGACCTCTGTGGAGAGTTTACCGCCAGAGGCCGCCGGGCGAAAACCCTTTCGTTTCGCGATGCTGCGGTCCACCTTTGCGCGCCTGGCCGCGCTGATCGCCGTGCTGGTCAGCCTGGCCTCCACCGTGGTCTTCGTGATCGCCTATGTCGCCTTCGCCTATGTCTCTGACCAGACCCTGCGCCAGCTGGTGGACACCGACGCGGCGGGGCTGGTGGATATCTACACGCTGGAAGGCGAGCCGGGCCTGCGCCGGTCGATCCAGGACAGGCTGGCCCTGCGTCCGCTGGAGGGGGAGGGGCCGGTCTATCTGCTGACCGACCCGGACGGCGAACCGCTGGCGGGCAATCTCACCCGTTGGCCCGAGGCTTTCGCGCTGGACGCCAGCTGGGTGCGCGGCGACTTCACCGTTGATGATGAGCCGCTGCCGGTTCTGGGCCGGGCGTTCCTGATGCCACAGGACTACCGCCTGTTCGTCGGGCGATCGACCACCAGCCAGGCGCAGGCGCAGGCGCGTCTGCGCACCATCTTCATCGCTGGGTTCTTCATCACGCTGACGCTGGGGATCGCGGCGGGACTGGTCGCGGCGGGGTGGATCATGACCCGGGTCGAACGGCTGAACCGCACCTGCCAGGCGGTGCGCGACGGCGCCATCGACCAGCGCGCGCCCGGGGCGGACGGGGTGGACGAGTTCGGCCTGCTGTCTCGCAATGTCAACGCCATGCTCGACCGGATCGAGCGGCTTATCAGCGCCCAGCGCGACGTGTCCGACCTGACGGCGCACGAACTGCGCACGCCCCTGATCCGCATTGACCGCACGCTGGCCGACGCCCTCGACGACCCGGCCCGGGTTGAGGATGCGCGCGAGCAACTCGCCGAGCTGGGCGAGCTCATCAACTCCCTGATGGATATCTCCGCGATCAGCGCCGAAATCGGCGATACGCGCGGACTGGAGATTCTGGATCTGGCCGCGCTCGCGCGGTCGGTCACGCCGCTTTACGATGATGTCGCCGCGGAAAAGGGCGCGCGGGTGAAACTCGATGCCCCCCGGCCGGTGATGATGCGCGGCAGCCCCGCCCAGCTGGGCCGCCTGATCGCCAATTTGCTCGACAACGCCGTCAAGTTTCTGCCCGATGGTGGAGAGGTGACGGTGATCGTACGCGACGGCCCGGTCCTGATCGTTGAAGACAACGGCCCCGGCGTGCCGGCCGACTGGCGCGAGCGGGTGTTCATGCGCTTTGCCCGGATCAGCCATGGCGGCCCGCGCGGGCACGGGCTGGGCCTGTCCTTTGTTCATGCCGTCGCGCGGCGTCACGCACTGGCCATCGAGGTGGAGGACGCCCGGCCGGGCGCCGCCCGCCCCGGCGCCCGATTCATCGTGCGTCCGGCGGGAGGCGCATAGCCGCCCGCGCCGAGGCGATGGCCCGATCTGAATTGGGGCGGAGCGACAGCATCGAGCAGCCGGAGGACGGCCGCCACGTCACCAAGAGCGTTCACGCCTGGTGCTGATCAGGGATTCGGGGAGCCAAAGCCGTGTTCGGGCGTTGATACCTCAATCCTTGCCGCCCCGGAGGCCTGCCGCCATGCTGAGGCAAGGCAGTTCGCGGGCGGCGCAATACGTTACGTTTGCGTGACGCGATGTCGCCGGCCAATCGGCCGGTCCGGCGCCGTGATCGAACCAGGCCCGCCCGTTGCGGGACGCCGCCGCACAGGAGCGAGCATGACCGAACCCCTATCGCCCGCCCCACCCCCGGCCTGGCAGCGGCATCTGGTGGAGCGGGCCCAGGCCATCATCCTGAAGCCCAAATCCACGTGGGCCGTGATTGACGGCGAGACCACGCCCATCCGCAATCTGTTCATCTATTATGTCCTTCCGCTGGCGGCTATCGGTCCGGTCGCCGGATTTCTGGGCGGGCAGATTTTCGGGCGCGGGGTAGGTGTTCTGGGCACGGTCTACCGGCCGTCCTTCCTGAATGCGCTGTCTTCGGCCGTGATCCAGTATGTGTTCGCGATTCTGGGCGTCGCCGTGCTGGCCCTTATCATCCATGCCTTCGCCCGGCAGTTTGGCGGCGCGCCCAGCCAGGCCCAGGCGTTCAAGGTGGCGATCTACGGCTCCACAGCCGCCTGGCTTGCCGGGATTTTCCAGCTTGTGCCGGCCCTGTCCGCGCTGAGCATAGTGGGGCTGTACAGCCTCTACCTGATCTATCTCGGCCTGCCCCGGTTGATGAAGGCGCCGCAGGACAAGGCGGTGATCTACGTGATCGTTGCGATCATTGCGGCGGTCATGGTGTGGATTGTCGCGGGCGCACTGGGCGCCGCTCTGACGCCACGCATGGTGGCATAGGATCTGACAGGACAATGCATGACCGGTTTGCGGCCTTCCACTGACAAAATCACACCCGCCCGGGGAACCGGATTGAGGTATATGTGATTTTTCATAACAAGGCTGGCGCCTCGCGCAATGAGCGCTATTATCCCCATCTGCCAATTTCGGAGGAGCAGGCTTAATGAGAACCACCAGTTTCTTTGCCGCGCTGATCGCGTCCACGGCCCTGGCCGCTTGCGGCGACAGCGGCGAACAGCCCGCCAGCGGCGCGCAACCGGCCCAGCCGGAACCCGCGGGTACGCAGACGTCTGCGCCTGAGCCCGCTGAAGAGCCGGCCGCTGAGGAGCCCGCCGCGGAAGAACCCGCCGCTGAAGAACCCGCCGCTGAAGAGCCGGCCGCGGAAGAGCCGGCCGCGGAAGAGCCGGCGACCGAAACGCCTCCCGCCGGTTCCGGCGGTGCGGGTGACGGCGAATACCTGATTGCGGGCCTGACCGGCGATCCGGCGGCTGGCCGCCGCGTGTTCGTTCGCTGCCAGACCTGCCACGTGATCGAAGAAGGCGTGAACCGCGTCGGCCCGTCCCTTTACGGGATTTTCGGCCGCACTGCGGGCACCGTGGATGGCTTCCGCTACTCCACCGCCAACGCTGAGTCGGGTGTGGTCTGGGATGCGGAGAACATGTTCGAGTATCTCGAAAATCCGCGCGCCTTCATTCCCGGCACGATCATGGCGTTCCCCGGCATCCGCAGCGAGCAGGAGCGGGCCGACGTGATCGCCTATATCAAGGACAATGGCGGCGTCGCCGAGTAAGGCGCTGACCTCACGCGGCGCCCCGGCGCCGGCGGATAACGTCCCACAGATGAAATACGAAAGCGGCGGCCAATATGGCCGCCGTTATCGTATGGGGCGCGTCCGTGAGGGCGGCGCGCAGCGCCAGCATCAGCATGACCCCGGGGGCGATCAGCAGAGCGATATCGGCGAAACTCATGGCCCCGCGCAGTCGGGGGAAAGCCGCCAGCACTATAACCTCCACGACGACCACAAGCAGGATGAGGTCGACCACCCGTCCTGACGTGAACAGGTCCGACCAAAGCTCTGTCATCACAGCCGCATCAGATCTGCATCAGCGCGGGGAGAGGCCCAGCAAGTGGGCCATATCCTTGAAGAAAATCTTGGCGTGGGCGGCGGGATCGCGGCGCACCAGCTCTTTCTCCATATAGCCTTGCCAGGTCAGGCGCTGGACATCTTCATCGGCGCAGATCTTCACAAAGCGCTCGCGCCGTTTGTCATTGCGGTACCAGAAATGCTGCATGATCCCGAGGATAAAGAAGACCCGTCCGTGCGCTTTCATGAAGCGCTTGCGCACATTGGCCAGCGCCCGGGAATCGCCGGTGGCGAGGAATTCCAGCGCGCCTTCAGCCGCCATTTCCCCCGACGTCATGGCGTAGAAAATACCTTCGCCGGATGAGGGCGCGACCGCTCCGGCGGCGTCGCCGGCGAGGACCAGGTCGCGGCCATTGTCCCAGCGGGGCGCGGGTTTGTAGGGCAGGGGGGCGCCTTCGCGCCGGACCACTTCGCAGTCGGCGAGCCCGGCCGATTCGCGCAAGGATTTGACCGCGCCGCGCAGCGAGAAGCCCTTGACCTGGCTGCCTGTCCCCACGCTGGCCACCGCGCCGTGGGGGAAGACCCAGCCATAGAAGTCCGGGGATATCTTGCCGTCATAATACACGTCGCAGCGCTGGGGATCGTAATGGCTTTTGCTGCCGGCTTCGGGCGCGCGCACGATTTCATGATAGGCGAACACGCTCTTGACCTTCTCGGCGCCCTTCACCGTTTGCTGGGCGAGTTTGGAGCGCGCTCCATCGGCCGCGATGACGACACGGGCGCGAACGCGCACGGTCTCGTCGGGCGCCTGCGCGGGTGAAAACACAATGATGGCAGCGCCCTGGTCGTCGCGCTCCATCGCTTCGACCGTGCCGTCGCGGCGCTCGGCCCCTGCGGCCGCGGCGCGCTCGCGCAGGAACTCGTCAAAGTGCTCGCGGTCGACCATGCCGACGTAACCCTCGCCGATGGGCATATCCACTTCGAGGCCTGAAGGGGCGAGGATACGCGCGCCCTGAGTGCGCGCGACGATCTGGGAATCGGGGATGTTATAGGTGCGGATAAGTTTGGGCGGCACGGCGCCGCCGCACGGCTTGATGCGACCGGGCTTGTCGATCAGCAGGACCGAGGCGCCGGTCTCGGCGATCTTCTGGGCGGCGGTGGCGCCGGCCGGTCCGCCGCCCACAACGACGGCGTCATAACTCTTCACAGCGTCGGTCACTATCCACCTCCCACTTGGGTTAGTACGAGTCCTCAAACGGGCCGATTGCGCCCGCCCTTATCCCTGATTTGCGTGACAACACAGCCTGTGACGGGGTCGTCAAACGGTCCTGAGGGGACATGGCGCGCCCGGCGCGTCACGAAACCGCCCCCTGATTGAGACCTGCCAGTGCAAAGGCGCTCGCCAGCATGCCCAGGACATAGAGCGTCACCCCGGTCCCGTTATACCAGGGCGCCAGCGCCTTGGGGTCGCGCATCAGGCGCACCATCAGGAGGAGCTGGACCAGCAGGGACAGGCCGACAATGCCGGCATGGATGGGCTGGCCCCAGAATGCCAGCAAAGCGACGACGACAAACTGTGGCGCAGCCATGGTGATGCAGGCGATCCAGGCGGCCTTGCGCGGCCCCAGGGCGGCGGGCAGGGATTTGAGCCCCATCTTGATGTCGCCCTCGATCGCCTTGAAGTCGTTGAGCACCATGATGCCGTAGGCCCCCAGGCTGTAGAGGACGGCCAGCAGTATGGTCCGCCCGTCGGGCAGGGCCTGGGCCATCACGGCGGCGCCGGTGAACCAGGCAAGGCCTTCATAGGAAATGCCGACCGAAAGCGGTCCCCAGACGCCGCTGCGCTTCAGCCGCACCGGCGGCGCGCTATAGGCCCAGGACAGGGCGACGCCCACGGCGGCCGCCACCAGCACCCAGACGCCCAGAAAGGCGGCCCAGACCAGGCCGGCGACGGACCAGAAAATCGCGATCCACAAACCCCAGCGGCCGGGGATCCGGCCCGAGGGAATTGGGCGGCCAGGTTCATTGATGGCGTCGACCTCGCGGTCGAACCAGTCATTGACAGCCTGGCTGCCCGCGCACAGCAGCGGGCCGGCCAACAGGACGCCGAAAATCAACAGGCCGATATTGTCGAGGCTGAATTGGCCGGACGAGACCACGCCGCACCCGAACGCCCACATGGGCGGGAACCAGGTGACCGGTTTGGACAGCTCCACGACCGCCAGCAAGGACGTTCGAAGGTCTGGCGACGGCAAGGGGGCTGAGCGCTCCATCCCTGTACGCTAAGGCGGACAAGACAGACCGTCAACTAAACTTGACGGTCTGTCAGTGCTCGGATTTGGGCTGGAGCTCGCCGATCTTGTGGCGGTGCATCTTGGCGTACAGGCTCTGGCGGCTGAGGCCGAGAATCTCCGCCGCCGAGGCGCGATTATCGTTGGTCAGGGCCAGCGCCGCCTCGATGCAGCTTTGCTCGATCATGTCGGTGCTTTCGCGCACGATGTCTTTCAGCGCGACCCGCCCGACCAGATCGGACAATTGATCGACGGTGCCGGGCATGGCGCCGCCGGCGCGCTGGCGTCCGGCGACCAGCCGGCGGCCGACCGGGCGGATGGAGAAGCCGAACACGCTGCCCGTGGGGCCGGGGGCGGAGACGGCGGATACTTCCACCGCTTCACGCAGATCATGCTGGCTGCGCACCAGGGTGGCGAAGTTGTGGATGACGCCATGCTCGCGCAAATTGGCCATCAGCACGTTCACTTCGGTCTCGGTGCGGCCGAGATAGGATTCGATGGGCACGCCCACGGCGGCGTCAATATCGCTGAGCTGGGCGATATCCACGAAGGCCTCGTTCACCGACAGGATCTTGCCGTCCTCGCCGGTGAGCACCAGCGCGTCGGGCAGGATTGCGGCGAGGCGCGCCATGGAGGCGTCGGCTTCCGCCGAGCCCAGCGCGTCCTGGGCCGAGACCCGCGCGAGGAAATAGACTTCACGGCCCTGGCGGTAGACCGAGGCCAGCAGCTGGCAGGGCTTCTTGGCGCCGTCCGGCGTCACTTCGATCTTTTCGGTGCGGCCGGTGCGGCGCGCAACGGCCAGCGTCTCGCGCACGATGTCTGCCGCCGCGGTCCCGAACGCGCCTTCCAGCGAGCGGCCCTCAAGGCGCTGCGAGGAGCGTCCGAGCAGGCGCGAGGCTGCGGCGTTGACGTCAGTGATCCGGAACGTGTTGCCGTCGATGATGATGACGCCTTCGGACGCCAGCTGGAACAGGAGGCGGAAGCGGGTTTCGGCTTCGCGCACCCGCGCATAGTCGCGCTCCATGGAGCGCTGGGCTTCGATCAGGCGCTTTTGCATGCGCGAGGCCGCGCGCAGATCGCGCCCGATGGCCAGCGTCCAGCCTTCACGCCCGGCGGGCAGGGTGAAATAGCGCACCGGCAGGTCCGAGCCGCTGGGCTGGGCGTGATTCACATGACGCCAGCGCCGCTGGCCCGGCGTCGTCTGGGGCGCCAGCAAGGCCGCGACCTTGTCGCGCGAATCGACCTGAACCAGATCGATCCACTTGCGCCCGATCCAGCTGTCGAACTCGTCGTCATCTTCGGAGAACTCGTCACCGGAGAAGGCCGCGTCGCGCACAACGCCGCGGCTGTCGATCAACAAGGCGAGGTCCGCCGCGTTGGCGGCGAGGTCGGCTGCCGTCTCGTCGGAGAACGCCGACCGGGCGACCTCACGGGATTGGAACCTCGCATTCGGGCCTTCAGAGGCCTTGGTGTCCATGGAATCGCCTTGTGATAATGATCAACTCAATCAACTCGCCTGCGCCAGCCTATGGACCAGCCTTTCGGCCGTGACAACCGCCCGTACGCCATCGGTTGCGGTCGCGTCAGCGCCGATGCGGCGCGCCAGACCCATGTCCTCATTAAACAACTGACCCCCGACAAGGATGATGATGTCAGGGTTTTGCGACCTCGCGCGGATCAGTTTGATCATCGATTTGAGATCTTTCATGTTCACGTCCGAGCTCGCCGACAGGCCGACGACATCGAAATGTGTCTCGACCACTGCGGCGACAATATGGTCGATCTCCGGAGTGGACTCGCAACGAACGCGCCAGCCTGAACGGGCGAAGAACTCACCGACCATGACAATGCCGAACACGTGCTGCTCGCCGGGCGCCGGCGCGAGCAGGACGCGCGGCGAGACCTTGCCCGAGCCCATGCTGCAGGGCGTGTCGGCGTTGATGCGCTCCAGGACGCGGTGCAGCTTCATCAGCCCGATGGTGACATCGGCGAAATCGCACACATCCTCTTCCCACAGCTTCCCGAGATGGCGCGCCGCCGGCGCGAGCAGCTTGAGCAGCACGTCCTCATGGGATGCACCGTCAAACAGCAGGCCATTGACCTCGTCGACCAGTTCCTGGGGGTCGCTGGTCACCGTGCGCAGCGCAAAGCTGTTGATCTGGGCGGTCTCGAACGCGGCGGTTTTCGCCGCCGGCGGTCGAGCCGGTCCTTCGGCATTGGCGGCTTCGCGGTTGATCAGCATCAGCCGGGGAATGATCTCGGCCTCGATCAGCTTGTCGAGGACCTCTTTGGGCGGTCCGGCCTTGTCGAGGTCGCAGGGCTTGGCGCCGCGGCCCCAATTTTTCCAGTTTAGCGATGCCTGAGTCGTGCGGGCCAGCCCCGCCAATCCGAACCGGTCGAATTCCGCCTGCGCCATGTTGGGTGCCTTCTCTCCCCGGGTGGTCGTAACGGGCGGACAGGCCGCCAGGTTCGCCACGATTTTTTTTACACCGCTGCCTGTTTGTGGCGGCAGCGGCGGTGACGGACCGTCCCCGGACGAGGGCGCCGGGGTTTGGTCCGCCCCGAAATTGTACCAAAGCCTGACAGGTAATTTTGCCGAGGGCCAGAAAATTCGTACCGCCGGTTTTTGCGGGCGCCCGCGCCAGGGAGCGGGCCCGAGTGTCCAATCGGCAGAACGTCAAACAATATTGACACTTCGTCAGCCGCTGCCGTACCTTCATCCCAACAAGAGACCAAGGGAGGGCGAGTCATGCAGGCCGAAGCTGATAGCCGCAATCGCCAGTTTTCAACCGCACAAGGGCGAACGCCCGGCGCCTCGACCGGCATAGGTTTCACGGTTGATCGCATGCTGCAGGGCTGGATCGACACGGTCGCGCCCTGTCCCTGGACGGCGCATTCGGGCAGCGCCGCGCACTATCGCCGCCGCGCCCACCGCGCCGCCTCCAAGCCTCAAACCCCGCTTTACACGCCCGAGCAGCGCATCAAGCGCGACGAAACGCCGTGGACGCTGGTTCAGGGGATTCTCGCGCCGCTTCAGTTTCTGGTGTTCGCGGTCAGCGTGTTTCTGGTAGTGCGCTATCTGGCCACCGGCGAGGGTTATGCGCTGGCCACCGCCTCGGTGATCATCAAGACGCTGGTGCTCTATCTCATCATGGTGACCGGCGCGGTCTGGGAGAAAGTGGTGTTCGGCCGCTATCTCTTCGCCCCGGCCTTCTTCTGGGAAGACGTCTTCTCCATGGTCGTGCTGGCGCTGCACACCGCCTATATCGGCGCGGTGCTGTTCAATATCGGCACGCCCGATCAGCAGATGATGATCGCGCTGGCGGCCTATTTCACCTACCTCATCAACGCAGGTCAGTTTCTGTGGAAACTGCGGGCGGCGCGCCTGGAGGGAGCAGTCTCTTGACCGCGGCTTCCGCCTCTGCGCCTGCGCCGCTCGACGGGATGCGTGATAGTGTTGTCCTGCGTGAACGCGGTCAACGCGAAGTGTTCTGCGGCCTCACCGGGATCATGTGGCTGCACCGCAAGATCCAGGACGCCTTCTTCCTGATCGTCGGCTCGCGCACCTGCGCCCACCTGATGCAGTCGGCCGCCGGCGTGATGATCTTCGCCGAGCCCCGCTTCGCCACCGCCATCATTGAAGAGCGCGATCTGGCCGGCATGGCCGACGCGAATGAGGAACTGGACCGGGTGGCGGCGCAGGTTCTGGCCCGCCGTCCCGACATCAAGACGCTGTTCCTGGTGGGCTCCTGCCCCAGCGAAGTGATCAAGATGGATCTGTCGCGCGCGGCGGCGCGCCTGGACTCAGCCCATTCCGGCGTGCGCGTGCTCGCCTATTCGGGCAGCGGCATCGAGACCACTTTCACCGAGGGCGAGGATGCGTGCCTGGAGGCGCTGGTTCCCGAGCTGCCGCAGGACACGTCTTCTGAAGCCTCGCTTCTGGTGGTCGGCGCGCTGGCTGATGTGGTGGAGGATCAGTTCACCCGCCTGTTCGAGGCGATGGGAATCGGCCCGGTCCGTTTCCTGCCCGCGCGCACGTCCAGCGATCTGCCCCCGGTAGGGCCCAATACGCGCTATCTGCTGGCTCAGCCTTTCCTCGGGCGGACCGGCGCAGCGCTGGATGATCGCGGCGCCAAGCGCATTTCCGCGCCCTTCCCGCTGGGCGCCAAGGGCACCGAAGCCTGGCTGCGCGCCGCCGCCGATGTCTGGAATATTGATGCCGACCGGTTCGAGACCGTGGTCGCCGCGCCGCGCGCCCGCGCCGAGCGCGCCCTGGCGACCCATCGCGCCGACTTCACCGGCCGCAGCGTTTTCTTCTTCCCTGATTCCCAGCTGGAAATTCCGCTGGCCCGCTTCCTCCATGAGGAGCTGGGCGCCCGGCTGATCGAGGTCGGCACGCCCTATCTGCACCGCGGCCATCTCGACTGCGAACTGCCGCGCCTGCCGGCCGGCGTGCAGCTGAGCGAAGGCCAGCATGTGGATTCCCAGCTTGATCGCTGCCGCGCGGCGCGCCCGGACCTGACGGTGTGCGGGCTGGGCCTGGCCAATCCGCTGGAGGCCGAAGGCCTGTCGACCAAATGGGCGATCGAGCTCGTTTTCACCCCGATCCACGGCTTTGAGCAGGCCGGTGACCTGGCCGAATTGTTTACGCGCCCGCTGCGGCGCCGCGATCTGTTGAGGGTTGGATGAAGCTGACGGTCTGGACATATGAGGGACCGCCCCATGTCGGCGCCATGCGGGTCGCCACGGGCATGACGGACGTGCACTACCTGCTGCACGCGCCCCAGGGCGACACCTATGCCGATCTCCTGTTCACGATGATCGAGCGGCGCAATCACCGCCCGCCCGTAACCTACACCACCTTCCAGGCGCGCGATCTGGGCTCGGACACCGCCGAGCTGTTCATGACCGCCGCCCGCGACGCCTACGAGCGCTTCAAGCCGGCGGCGATGCTGGTGGGCTCGTCCTGCACCGCCGAACTGATCCAGGACGATCCGGGCGGCCTCGCCCTGACGCTGGGCCTGCCGTGCCCGGTGCTGCCGCTGGAGCTGCCGTCCTATATGCGCCGCGAAAACTGGGGCGCGTCGGAGACCTTCTACCGCCTGGTGCGGGGCCTGGCGGGCGCCCATGCGCCGGCGCCGGGCGAGACCCGGGCCGAGCGGGCGCCGGGACCGCCGCGCTGCAATATTCTGGGCGGCACGGCGCTGGGCTTCCGCCACCGCGACGACATCAAGGAAATCAAGAAGCTTCTGGGCCGGCTCGGCATTGAAGTCGCGGTCTGCGCCCCGCTGGGCGCCAGCGCCGCCGACATCGCCCGCATGGGCGAGGCGGACTTCAACGTGGTCCTCTATCCCGAGATCGGCGAAGAGGCCGCGCGCTGGCTGGAGAAAACCTTTGGCCAGCCGCGCACCAAAATCGTCCCCATTGGCGTGGGCGCCACGCGCGACTTTGTGCGCGAAGTGGCCGAGATCGCCGGTGTCGATCCCGCCCCGGCGCTGGATGACGAAGACCTGCGCCAGCCCTGGTGGTCACGGTCTGTGGACAGCAATTACCTTACCGGAAAGCGCGTTTTCGTGTTCGGCGACGCCACCCATGCCGTCGCTGCGGCGCGCGTCGCGGTGGAAGAGATGGGTTTCGAGCTGGTGGGCCTGGGCGCCTATAACCGCGAGTTTGCGCGCAGCGTGCGCGAAACGGCGGCGCGCTACGGCGTGGAGCCGCTGATCAGCGACGATTATCTGGAAGTGGAAGCGGCCATCGAAGCGGCGGCGCCGGAACTGGTGCTGGGCACGCAGATGGAGCGCCATATCGCCAAGCGCCTCGGGATTGGCTGCGCGGTCATTTCCGCGCCGGTCCATGTGGAGGACTTCCCCGCCCGCTACGCCCCGCAAATGGGCTATGAGGGCGCGAACGTATTGTTCGACACCTGGGTCCATCCGCTGGTGATGGGTCTTGAAGAACATTTGCTGGGCATGTTCCGCGAGGACTTCGAGTTCAGCAACGACGCCGGACCCTCCCATCTGGGTTCGCACAAGCAGGCGCCGGCTCCGGCGCCCGCCCCCATGCCTGCGGTGCAGGCTGACGACACCCCTGAAACAGCTGACGCCGCCGCGGTCTGGCGCGACGACGCTCTGGCCGAGCTGAAGAAGATCCCCTTCTTCGTGCGCGGCAAGGCTCGCCGGAACGCCGAGACCTTCGCTGCCCAGAGCGGTGCGGAGGTGATTACGCTGGAGACGCTCTATGATGCAAAAGCCCATTTCGGCCGCTGAGGCGGCCCCCATCCGGGTCGTCATCGTCACGCTGGACAATCATCTGGCGGGGGCGGCGGAGCGTGCGCAGCGCAGCTTGCGGGCGGACTATCCCGGACTGGAGCTGGCGTTTCATGCCGCGGCTGATTTTGCTGCGAGCCCGGACTCGCTGGCGCGCTGCCTCAATGACATCGCGCGTGGCGACATCATCGCCGCCAACATGCTGTTCCTCGAAGACCACATCCAGGCCGTGCTGCCTGCGCTCAAAGCGCGCGCGCCCGAGTGCGACGCGATGGTCGGCTCCATGTCGGCGCCCGAAGTGGTGCGCCTGACGCGCCTGGGCGGGCTGGACATGAGTGCGCCCCAGAGCGGGCTCATGATGGCGCTGAAGAAACTGCGCGGCGGGTCGAACAATGGCGCGCCCAAGGCGGGCGGCAAGAGCCAGCTGGCCATGCTGCGCCGGCTGCCCAAGCTTCTGCGCTTCCTGCCCGGCAAGGCCCAGGATTTACGCGCCTATTTCCTGACCATGCAGTACTGGCTGGCCGGGTCGGAATCCAATTTCACCAACATGATCCGCAATCTGGTCGACCGCTACGCTGCAGGCCCGCGCGCCGTGCTGCGCGGCCGCGCCAAGGTCGACCCGCCGGTGGAATACCCCGAAGAGGGGCTATACCACCCTGATTTCCCGGGCCGGATCGCGGATAGCGTCTCGGCTCTGCCGGCCGGTCGCGGTCAGGGCAAGGGCACCGTCGGCCTGCTGGTCATGCGCTCTTACCTTCTGGCAGGCGACACCGCCCATTATGACGGCGTGATTCGCGCGCTTGAGGCCCATGGCCTTGACGTCGTCCCGGCGTTTGCCAGCGGGCTCGACGCCCGCCCGGCGGTGGAGCATTTCTTCATCGAGCATGGCCGCCCGAAGGTGGATGTGGTGCTCTCGCTCACCGGCTTCTCGCTGGTGGGTGGCCCGGCCTATAACGATGCGCGGGCCGCCGAGGCGCTGCTGGCCAAGCTCGACGTGCCGTATCTGGCCGCCCACCCGCTGGAGTTCCAGTCGCTGGAAGACTGGCGCGCCTCCACCGCCGGTCTGACCCCGGTGGAAGCCTCCATGATGGTGACCCTGCCCGAGCTCGATGGCGCGACCAATCCGATGGTGTTCGGCGGGCGCTGCGCGGACGGGCGTGTGTGCCACGGCTGCAAGCGCGAATGCGCCTTCCCCGAAGGCCAGCCGCGCGCCATGCAGGTGTGCGCCGAGCGCGCCGAAGCGCTGTCGGCCCGTGTGGCCAAGCTGGTGCGCCTGCGCCGCGCCAAGCTGAAAGACCGCAAGGTGGCGGTGGTGCTGTTCAACTTCCCGCCCAATGCCGGCGCGGCGGGCACGGCGGCCAATCTCTCGGTCTTCGCCTCGCTCCATAACCTCCTGCACGCCATGAAGGCCGAAGGCTATTCGGTGGAGCCGCCTGCCACGGTGGACGAGTTGCGCGCGGCGGTGCTGGAGGGCGACTCGGTCCGGTTCGGCACCGACGCCAATATCCTCGACCGCATCGCCATCAATGATCACGTGATGCGCGAGCCGCACCTTAAAGAGATCGAGGCCCAGTGGGGTCCGGCGCCGGGCCGCAAGGACACGGACGGACGCTCGATCTTCGTGCTGGGCGCCAAGTTCGGCAATGTGATGATCGGCCTGCAGCCCTCGTTCGGGTATGAGGGCGACCCGATGCGCCTTCTGTTTGAAGGCTCGTTCGCGCCGACCCACTCTTTCTCGGCCTTCTACCGCTATGTGCGCGAGGATTTCGCGGCCGACGCAGTGCTGCATTTTGGCACCCATGGCGCGCTGGAATTCATGCCCGGCAAGCAGACCGGCATGTCCAGCGAGTGCTGGTCGGACCGTCTCATCGGCGACGTGCCCAATTTCTATCTCTACTGCGCAGACAACCCGTCCGAAGGCCTGATAGCCAAGCGGCGCAGCGCGGCCACGCTGATCAGCTATCTGACGCCGCCCATCTCCAAGGCGGGCCTGTATCGCGGCATGACCGAGCTGAAAGCCACGCTGAGCGACTGGCGCCTCCTGCCGCCCGACACGCCGGCCAATCGCCGCGACGCGCTGGCCGAGCTGATCCAGACCCAGGCCTCTGTTCTGGATCTGGCCAAGCCCGAGCCGCTGTGGACCGGCGCGGACGCCGCTCACATCGACAAGCTGCGCGACACTCTGACCGAGCTGGAAAGCACGCTCATCCCCAACGGCCTGCATATTCTGGGCGAAGTGCCCGATACCGCAGCCCGGCGCGAACTGCTCTCGGCCATCGCCGAGATCGAGCGCGGAACCCCGCCGCCCGACAATGCGCTGGACCGGCTGATGGAAACCGGCGAGGCCGCGTCGGCGCTGGCCCTGCTGCCCGCCGCCCAGCGCGAGACCTGGGCGCCGGTGTTCGACCGTCTGGAAAAAACCCAGAACGGTCTCAGCGCCAATCGAGAACTGGACTCCACCCTACACGCCATTGGCGGCGGCTTCGTCGCGCCGGTGGCCGGCGGTGATCTGGTACGCAATCCGGACATTCTGCCCACGGGCCGCAATCTGCACGGCTTCGACCCGTTCCGTCTGCCGAGCCCCTGGGCGGTCCGGGACGGCGCGGCGCAGGCGCAGCGCCTGATCGACCGCCATATCGCCGACACCGGCGCGATGCCTGAAACCGTCGCGCTGGTGCTGTGGGGCACCGATAACCTCAAAACCGAAGGCGGGCCCATCGCCCAGGCCCTCGCGCTGATCGGCGCCCGGCCCCGGCAGGACTCCTTCGGGCGCCTGGCTGGCGCCGAGCTGATCCCGCTGGAAGAGCTGGGCCGTGCGCGCATCGACGTGTTGATGACGCTGTCGGGCATTTTCCGCGATCTTCTGCCGCTGCAGACGAAAATGCTGGCCGAGGCCGCGTATCTCGCCGCCACAGCCGACGAACCCGCCGAGCTGAACCCGGTCCGGCGCCACGCCCTGGCCTATGCCGCCGAGCATGGCGTGGACATGGACACGGCATCCTTGCGCGTCTTCTCCAATGCCGACGGGGCCTATGGCGCCAACGTCAATCAGCTGATCGACAGCGGCATGTGGGATGACGAGAACGAGCTGGCCGACGCCTATCAGACCCGCAAATGCTATGCGTTCGGCCGCAATGGCATGCCGGCCAAACAGGGCGAGCTTCTGGGTTCGATCCTGAGCGAAGTGGATCTGGCCTATCAGAATCTTGACTCGGTAGAGCTCGGCGTCACCACCATCGATCACTACTTCGATACGCTGGGCGGCATTGGCCGCGCAGTGCACCGCGCCCGCGGCAAGGAATCCCCGGTCTATATCGGCGATCAGACCTCGGGCGAGGGCAAGGTGCGCTCCCTGTCCGAACAGGTGGCGCTGGAGACCCGCACCCGGGTGCTCAATCCGCGCTGGTACGAATCCATGCTGCGTCACGGCCATGAGGGCGTGCGCAATATCGAGGCCCACGTCACCAACACGATGGGCTGGTCGGCCACCACCGGCCAGGTTGACCCCTGGGTCTATCAGAAAATCACCGAGACTTATGTGCTGGACGAAGCGATGCGCGACCGCCTCGCCGAGCTCAACCCGAAGGCCTCGGCGCGCCTGTCCGAACGCCTGATCGAAGCACATGAGCGCAGCTATTGGCGGCCCGACGCCGCCACGCTGGAGGCGTTGCGGCGCGCCGGTGAAGCCATTGAAGACCGGCTGGAGGGAATCGCCCCCGCCGCAGTGAAAATCGCATGACCGCGCGCATCCCACCCTCGCGCACAAGGATGGCCCAATGACCACGCTGAACCTCAATCGACCCGCGCCCAAGCGCCCTGACGGAGAGGGCAGTCTTCAGGTCCATCTGGACCCCACGCTGGCCATTGATTCTGCGAAAGTGTTCGCGGTCTATGGCAAGGGTGGCATCGGCAAGTCGACGACCTCGTCGAACCTGTCGGTCGCGTTTTCCAAGCTGGGCAAGAAAGTGCTTCAGATCGGCTGCGACCCGAAGCATGATTCCACCTTCACCCTGACCAAGCGCCTCGCCCCGACGGTGATCGACGTGCTGGAAAGCGTCGACTTCCACACCGAGGAGCTGCGCACCGAAGACTTCGTGTTCGAGGGCTATAACGGGGTGATGTGCGTGGAGGCGGGCGGCCCGCCGGCGGGCACGGGCTGCGGCGGCTATGTGGTCGGCCAGACAGTCAAGCTTCTGAAAGAACACCATCTTCTGGACGACGCCGACGTGGTGATTTTCGACGTGCTGGGCGATGTGGTGTGCGGCGGCTTCGCCTCGCCGCTGCAGCATGCCCATCGCGGGCTGATCGTGGCGGCCAATGATTTTGACTCCATCTTCGCCATGAACCGGATCATGGCGGCCATCGGGGCCAAGTCGAAGAATTACGAAGTGCGCCTGGGCGGCGTGATCGCCAACCGTTCGGCGGCCACCGACCAGATTGACCGCTTTGCGGCCCAGACCGGGCTCAACCGGCTGGCGCATTTCCCGGACCTGGACGAAATCCGCCTGTCGCGCCTGAAAAAGCGCACCCTGTTCGAGATGGATTCCACGCCGGAACTGGAGGCGGTGAAGACCGAGTATCTGCGTCTGGCCGCCTCGCTGCTGGCCGGGATCGAGCCGTGCATGGCCACACCGATGAAGGATCGCGAGATCTTCGACTTCCTGGGATTTGAATGATGGCCAACGCCACCTACACCCACACGCGCGACGCGCTGGAGACCTATTTCGACCGCACGGCGGCCGATGCCTGGGCCAGGCTGACGTCCGAAGCGCCGGTCAGCGGCGTGCGCGCCACGGTGCGTGCGGGCCGCGATTCCTTGCGCGACACCTTCCTGTCCTGGCTGCCCGAATCCATGACCGGCGAGGCCGTGCTGGACGCGGGCTGCGGCCCGGGCCAGCTCTCCTTCGCCATGGCCGGGCGCGGCGCTCATGTGGAGGCCGTCGATCTGTCGGCGACCCTGCTGGAGATCGCCGCCCAGCGTGCCCCGACCGACCTGCCGGGCTCGGTGACCTTCCGCGCGGGCGATATGCTTGATGTGTCGGGCGGCATGGTCGACCGCGTCGTGGCGATGGATTCGGTGATCCATTACGGCCCCGAAGACATGGTCAACATGATCAAGGGCCTGGCCAGCCGGGCGAGAACCTCGGTCATGTTCAGCTTTGCGCCGCGCACGCCTCTGCTCACCGTGATGCACGCGGCCGGCAAGCTGTTTCCCAAATCAGACCGCGCCCCGGCAATCGTCCCGATCTCGGAAAGCGGCCTGCGCCGCCGCATCGAAGCCTGCCCGGACCTCAGGGGCTGGCGGATCGGGCGGACCAAGCGCATCGACAGCTTCTTCTACATCTCTCAGGCGATGGAGCTGGTTCAGGCATGAAGCGCGAATCGGCATCTCTGGCGCGGCGCTGGGCGGAGTTTGGAATGTCCATGCTCCCCTTTGCGGACGTGGCCACCAAAGAGCTGCCGCTCAGCCGTATTCTGCGCCTGTCCCTGTTCCAGGTGTCTGTGGGCATGGCCGCGGTCCTGCTCACCGGCACGCTCAACCGGGTGATGATCGCCGAGCTGGGCGTTCCAGCGGCGCTTGTGGCGCTGATGGTGGCCCTGCCGCTGGTGTTCGCGCCGCTGCGCGCCCTGATCGGGTTCCGGTCGGACACATATGTCTCCGCCATCGGCTGGCGGCGCGTGCCGTTCATCTGGTTCGGAACACTGCTTCAGTTTGGCGGGCTGGCCATCATGCCGTTCGCGCTGATCCTGCTGACGGTTGAGAATGCCGGGCCGCTCTGGTTCGGAATGGCGGCGTCAGCGCTGGCGTTTCTGCTGGTCGGGGCAGGCATGCACACCACCCAGACCGCCGGCCTGGCGCTGGCCACCGACCTGTCCAGCGACGAGAACCGCCCCCGTGTGGTGGCGCTGCTCTACGTCATGCTGCTCTTGGGGATGTTGATCAGCGCGCTCATAATCGGGCTGGCGCTGAATGATTTTTCGCCCACGCAACTGATCCGGGTGGTCCAGGGGGCCGCGGCGCTGACCCTCGTGCTGAACATGGTCGCCCTTTGGCGACAGGAAGCGCGCGCGCCCCAGAAGACCGGCGCCGATCGTCCGCGCCAGACCTTTGCAGAGGCCTGGGAGGCCTTTTCCCAGGGTGGTCGCCAGACGCGCCTGCTCGTCGCCATTGGCCTGGGCGCTGCGGCCTTTTCCATGCAGGATGTGCTGCTGGAGCCGTATGGCGGGGAAGTGCTGGGCCTTTCCGTCGCCGGAACCACGGTGCTGACCGCGCTGTGGGCGTTCGGCGCGCTGGCCGGCTTTGCCGTGGCGGCGAAGGGTCTCAGCGCCGGGGTCGATCCTCATCGCCTGGCTGCCTATGGCATGGTCGTGGGCGTCTTCGCCTTTGCGTTCGTGATCCTGTCCGATCCGCTGGGGTCGCCCTTGCTGTTTCGCGCCGGCACCGTCCTGATCGGCCTTGGCGGCGGCCTGTTCGCCGTGGGTACGCTCACCGCGGCGATGGAGCTGGGCGAGAGCAGCGGGTCGGGCATGGCGCTGGGTGCCTGGGGCGCGGTGCAGGCAACCTGCGCCGGCGCGGCCATCGCCCTCGGCGGTGGCGTGCGGGACGTTGCCGATGCGCTGGGTCAGGCTGGCGCGCTGGGTCCGGGCATGACCGGGCCCGCTGTCGGGTATTCGGTCGTCTATCACATTGAAATTGCGCTCTTGTTCGCCGCGCTCGCGGCGATCGGGCCGCTGGCCCGGTACAGGGTCAGCGGACCGGAGCGTGCTCGGGGTAAATTCGGCTTGGCCGAGTTTCCCGGCTAGGGGCTTGAAGGAGGCCACACATGGAAGGCGTACAGATCATCGGATCTTTAGACTTCGCAACACTCCTGTTCATACTGTTTGTCGTGTTCTTTATTGGTCTGGTTTTTCATCTTCAGAAGGAAGGGCGCCGCGAAGGCTTTCCGCTGGAGTCCGATGAAACCGGGAAACTGGAAAGCATCGGCGTCACCTGGATGCCGGCTGCCAAGACCTACAAGCTCGCCGACGGGCGCTCGGTGGTGAAGCCGGACGGTCAACGCGATGCGAGCCTCGCTGACCGGTTCAAGCGGCTTGCCCCCTGGGCCGGCGCGCCCATCCAGCCTGTCGGCGATCCCATGCAGTCGGGCATCGGACCGGGTGCCTATGCGATGCGCGAGGATGTGCCGGACCTGACCCATGAAAACCTGCCGAAGATCGTGCCGATGTCGATCCTGCCGGCCTTCTCGGTCGCCGAGCAGGATTCCGATCCGCGGGGGATGGACGTGGTGGGCGCGGACGGCAACTCTGCCGGCAAGGTGACCGATATCTGGGTCGACCGCGCCGAAGCCCTCGTCCGCTACTATGAGATCGAGTTGTCTGCTGGAGGACGCAAGGTGCTGCTGCCGTACGCCTTCGCCAACGTGAAGGGCAAGTCCGGCAAGGTCATCGTGTCGTCAATTCTGGCCAGCCAGTTCGACGGCGTGCCCGCCCACGGATCGTCAGCCCAGGTCACGCGCCTCGAAGAGGATCGCATCAGCGCATATTACGGAGCTGGCACGCTCTACGCCACGCCCGACAGATCGGAGCCCTGGTTGTAAGATGTGTGATCCCGATAAAATCAAACCTGAGCCCATCCCCGGCCTGCCCGACAAGCTTCCAGAAGGCGAGCGTGTCCTCTGGAGCGGCGCGCCGGACTGGAAATCGCTGGCCCTGCATGTCTTCCATGTGCGTGCGGTGGCGATCTATTTCGCCATCCTCGTCACCTGGGAGGCCAGCTCCGGCCTGTCGGCCGGCGTCGCCGCCGGCGAGGCGGCCACGACGGCGGTCCTGCAGGTCCTGCTCGCCGCCGCAGCCATTGGCCTGTTGTCGCTCTTTGCCTGGCTGATCGCCCGCTCGACGGTCTACACGGTGACCAATGAGCGGGTCGTGATCCGCGCCGGGGTGGCGCTGCCCAAGGCGGTCAACATCCCGTTCAAGGTGATCGGCTCGGCCTCGCTCAAGGCCCGCGCCAGCGGCAATGGCGATATTCCGCTCAAGTTGACCGGACCGGACCGCGTGGCCTATCTGTCGCTGTGGCCGCACGTGCGGCCCTGGCACCTCAACAACGCCCAGCCCATGCTGCGCGGCCTGCCCGACGCGGCCGAAGCCGCCCGCGTGCTGGCCGTGGCGCTCGCGGAGAAGGCGGGTCAGCCGGCGCCGCGCATCGCGGTTCCGGCGACTGAAAAGCCCCGCCGCCAGTCCATGCCTGACCGTGGCGCGGCGGCGGTGAACAGCTAGAAACCGATGGAAACCGAGCCCATGAAAGAGAACCGTCAGGAAGTCATCCACCGCCGCGCCGTGCAGGGCATGGGTGTCCTTGTCGTGCTGACGGTCATTCTGGCGGCGGTCACGCAATTCACCGGCGGCGGGGCGCGTTATGCCCCCGAAGGCGTACCGATTGCGACAACCGAACTCCTCTTTGAAGATGGAGCGCGCGGCCTGGTCACGGTGGACAATGCCGTGACGGGCGCGCGTCTCATCGAGTATGGCGAGAATGAAGGCGTGTTCGTGCGCGCCATCATGCGCACCGTGGCGCGCCAGCGCCGCATGCGCGGCATGGGCCGCGAGACGCCGGTGCAATTGTCGCGGTTCGAAGGCGGCGCCCTCTGGCTGATCGATCCGGCCAGCGGCGTGCAGATGTATCTCAACGCCTTCGGGCCGGATAATCTGGCCGCTTTCACCGAGATACTGGAGCGCGGCGAGCAAAGCCTGCGTGCTGAAGCCGAAGGCAGCGCGTCATGAGCCGGGGTCCGCGCCAGTTTGATGTGAACTGCACCATCGAGGTGGAGCACACAAACGAACATCTGCACGCCCATGTGGCGCTGGCCGGTGATGTGCCGATCTATCCGGGCGACCGGGTGCGCGTGCACGGCTCTCCGATCCGGGTCAATTACGGGGAGTCCGCCCGCTATGACCGGGTGGCGACCGTCATGCGCGCGGGCTGGCTGTCACGCCAGTGGACGCGCTTCATGGCGCGCCTGGAAATCACCGAGCTTTATGAAGTCAGCTTTTCCGCCGGGAGGAAATTATGAACACCGCGACCCTCGATACTGCCGCTGCGCCCCGTGCGCGCCAGGAACCGAATGAATCCACGCGTCTGGCCCAGACCGACACGATTTTGAGCCCGCGCTTCTACACGACCGACTTCAAGGAAATGGATGCGCTGGATGTCGAGCCGATGCGCGCCGAATGGGACAAGCTGATCGCCGAGATGGAAGCCGATCCCAACAAGGGTCACTTCAAGCGTACAGAGGCGTTCGACAACGCGCTCATGAGCCTGCCCGAGGGTCTGCGCAAGGAATTCGTGGACTTCCTGGTCAGTTCGCTGACCTCGGAGTTTTCCGGCTGCGTGCTCTACGGGGAGATCGTGAAGAACACGAAAAATCCCGACATGCGCAAGCTGTTCAAGATGATGGCGCGTGATGAGAGCCGCCATGCCGGCTTCATCAACACCTGTCTGAAGGATTACGGGATCGGCGTGGATCTCGGCTTCCTGACCAAGACCAAGAAATACACCTTCTTCAAGCCGAAATTCATTCTGTATGCGACGTATCTGTCGGAGAAGATCGGCTATGCGCGCTACATCACCATCTACCGGCAGCTCGAGCGCAATCCCGAATACCAGTTCCACCCGATTTTCAACTGGTTCAAGGAATGGTGCAATGACGAGTTCCGCCATGGCGAGGCGTTCGCGCTGATCATGCGCGCTAATCCGCACCTTCTGCGCGGCATGAACAAGCTGTGGATCCGCTTCTTCCTGGTGGCGGTGTATTCGACCATGTATGTGCGCGATCACGCGCGGCCGCACTTCCACGCGGCGCTGGGCGTTGATCCCACCGAATACGATCATCAGGTCTTCCGCCTGACCACCGAGATCACGCGGCAGGTGTATCCGCTGACGCTGGACACGGACAGCCCGAAATTCCGTGCTGGCCTTGAGCGCATGCGGGCGGTGATGGGCCGTATGGAGGACGCCAAGGCGCAGGGCGGGGTGATGGGCGGCCTCAAGCGCGGCGTCGCCGCCTTCCAGGCCTTCACCACCTTTGTCACCCTGTATCTGCATCCGGTTCAGCGCCACGACCTGCCCGAAGACGTGCGCCTGGCACCGGTCTGGTAGCGAGCCTGCGCATGAGCCTGGTCGCCCCCATCCTCGCCATGCTGGCGCTCTGGTGGTTCTCCACCGGTGCGATCCTGATGCTGGGCGAGCGCTCCGAGCGCTCGCGCCGTGCCGCGATGGCCATCGTCAGCGTGCTGGCGGTGGGCAGTCTGATCGGTCTCTGGATGGTGCGTGACATCACGACGCCGTTCGGTGCCTATGCCGGTGCGCTGTGCGCACTGACGCTGTGGGCGTGGCATGAGATGAGCTTCCTGTTCGGTTATCTCACCGGCCCCAACCGCAAGCCATGCCCGGACAATCTGACCGGCTGGCCGCGGTTCCGGGCCGCGGCGGCGACGCTGATGCATCATGAGCTGGCCATTGCGGCCACGGTCGTGGTGATGGCTGTCATGAGCCTCGGCGCCGCTAACCAGGTGGCGCTTCAGCTCTTCGTGCTGCTGTTCGCCCTGCGGCTGAGCTCGAAATTCAATCTCTTCCTGGGCGCGCCCCATTTCACAGACCAGTTCCTGCCCGGACGGCTTGGCCATCTGCGCAGTTATTTCAGCCCCCGTCCGGCCGGGTGCTTCTTTGTCGTCACCACCAGCGTGATAGCGCTGATCACCGGGGCTTTGATCTGGAGCGCCGTCACCGCTGCCTCGCCCTTTGAGGCGGCCGCCTTCGCGCTATTGGGGACGCTTGCGGCCCTCGGCGTGCTCGAACACCTGTTTCTGGCCCTGCCGCTGCCTGACGCAGCGCTGTGGCGTTGGCTCTTGCCGGCGCGCGACCCGCGCCGCTCGCCCGATCTGTGAGGGGAGGGGACATGATGGACTTCCAGGCATTTTTTGAAAACGAGCTCAGCAATCTGAAAGCCGAAGGCAATTACCGCGTCTTCAATGATATCGAGCGGCGCAAGGGCGCCTTCCCCGTCGCCACCCGCCATCAGGACGATATCGAGACCGAAGTGACGGTCTGGTGCTCAAACGACTATCTGGGCATGGGCCAGAACGCCGTGGTGCTCGACGCCATGCATGAGGCGCTGGACCGTTGCGGGGCCGGTGCCGGGGGGACGCGCAATATTTCCGGCACGAACCACTATCACGTGCTGCTGGAGCGCGAGCTGGCCGATCTGCACGGCAAGGAAGCCGCGCTCCTGTTCACCTCGGGCTATGTCTCCAACTGGGCGACCCTGGGCACGCTGGCGGCGCGCATCCCGGGCTGCATCGTGATGTCGGACGCGCAGAACCATGCCTCGATGATCGAGGGCATACGCCACTCGCGCGCCGAGAAGCATGTCTTTGCGCACAATGATCCCGAGGACCTGGACCGGCGCCTCAGCCAGCTTGATCCCGATGCGCCCAAGCTGGTGGCGTTTGAATCGGTCTATTCCATGGATGGCGACATCGCGCCCATTGCCGAGATCTGCGACGTGGCCGAGCGCCATGGCGCGATGACCTATCTGGATGAAGTGCATGCGGTGGGCCTGTACGGCCCGCGCGGCGGCGGCATTGCCGAACGTGAAGGCCTGATGGACCGCGTCACCCTGATCGAGGGCACGCTGGGCAAGGCCTATGGCGTCATGGGCGGTTACATCGCCGGTTCGGCCGCGATGTGCGACTTCGTGCGCTCCTTCTCCTCGGGCTTTATCTTCACCACCGCCCTGCCGCCGGCCGTGGCCGCCGGCGCGCTGGCGGCGGTGCGCTACCTCAAGGTCTCCGACATGGAGCGCCAGCGCCAGCGCCGCAATGTGCGCCGCGTGCGCGCCAAGCTCGCAGCCATGGGTATTCCCACCCTGGACAATCCCAGCCATATCGTGCCGGTGATGGTGGGCGAGCCGGTCAAGTGCAAGCGCATCAGCGACTGGCTGATGAGCGAGCACGGCATCTATGTGCAGCCGATCAACTATCCTACCGTGCCCAAGGGGACCGAGCGCCTGCGCATCACGCCCTCACCGGTCCACAGCGATGCAGACATTGATCGCCTGATCACAGCCCTGTCGGAAATCTGGTCGGAATGCGCCCTGCACCGAAAATACGGCGCCGCCTGACCTCCGGTCCGGACGATCGCATCATTTCGGCCATCGGCCCTGACGGCGCGCGCTTCCCTGTGGAGAAGCTGAAAGCGCATCGTGAGGGGCTGTTGCACGATGCTGTCTCGGTGTTTGTCTTTGATGGCCCCGAGACGCTGCTCCAGCGTCGGGCGGCCAGCAAATATCACTGCGCCGGACTGTGGGCGAACGCCTGCTGTACGCATCCCGACTGGGGTGAGGATGCGGGCGTCAGCGCCCGCCGGCGCCTCGGCGAGGAGCTGGGAGTCGATCTCGATCTCACCGAATTTGCCCAGACCACCTACCGGGCTGATGTCGGCGGCGGCATGGTCGAATATGAGCGCGTGCGCCTGTTCCGCGCGCATGTAGATCGCTGTGCGCTCACGTTCGCTCTCAACCCGTTGGAAGTGTGCGACGTGCGCTGGGTAAGCCGTGAGGTGCTGCTGCGTGAGGTGGCGGAGGCTCCCGAGCGCTTTGCGCCCTGGCTGCGTATCTATCTGGAGCGCTGGGACGCGCTGGGGCTTACGGGGTAATACCCGGGGTCCGATGAGCGCTGGCTCAAAAGGCACGGCTCACCATCAAAGTTCACAATAACCGCATAAAAAAGACCCCCGGGAAGCGCTGGGTGCGCCGTCCGGGGGTCCTTGGAATGCCCGTCAAAGGCCGGTTCTTGCGGCACCCTAGAGCGGCCGCGCGATCCCGTTCTCGCTGGCCCAGATGAACCAGTTGTCCACAAGTGTGCCGGTGATCAGGATACCGATTCCCCCCGTCAGGGTCGTCAGGACCGCGAACCACCATGCCCAACGGTGGATGGATTCCATCGTCGCGTTGAAGCCCATGGTCCAGCGCCAGAACAGCGCCGCCCTTTCGGTGGCGGTCCCGCGATCCGTGATCTGCTCGATCTCGCGGTCCCCGCCAAACCGGCCCACCGCCAGGATCGTCGCGCCGTGCATGGCGAACAGCAGGGCTGAGCCATATAGGAAGGCGATCGAGAGCATGTGGAACGGGTTGTAGAAGAGGTTCCCGTAGATCAGGGAGAAGTTATTGGTCCAGTCCAGATGGCTGAAAATGCCGAACGGCACCGCCTGGGACCAGTCACCCATGAGCATGGGCCGGATAAAGCCCAGCACCAGGTACAGCCAGATCGCCGAGGCGAACGCCCAGGCCACATGGGTGCCCAGGCCGAGCTGGATGGCGCGCCGGTATGTGCGCACCCACCACAGCAGGATGGACGCGGTCAGGAAGAAGCCGGCCAATATGTACCATCCGCCCTCATTGAGAGGCACGAAGGGCTGGAAGCCGTATTCAGGTCCCGGGGGATCCAGGGTCAGCCAGAAGAACTCGCGGCCGAAAGCCAGCGGGTCCCAGTTCACCGAGGCCAGCATGTTCAGCCCGATGATCTCGATCGCGATGAAGCCGCAGATGAGCGAGGCGACACCGGTGAAGCCGAGATAGATCGGACCGATCTGGGCGTTGCCGATCCGGCCCAGCAGGTGGCTGAAGAAACCCCCGCCATAGCGCGGTTCGTCGCCGGCCGGCAGGTGTACGCCCTGCTCGACCGGACCGCGGACCTGAACCTGGGTGAAGATGTTTTGATAGGTTGTCATCATATGTCTCCGCTCAGCTCCAGATCGGCAGCTCGCGCCACCATTCCCACCAGTCCACCCATGACCGGACCCAGGGTCCGGAGATGATGATGCAGACCGCGCTCCAGAAACCGGCCGACAGGGCGAGGAACAAGCCCAGACGGTGGATCCCCAGCGGGCCGATAGAATAGCCCAGGATGTCTCGGAAGAAGGTGTCTTCGTGGTCCGGCGTCTTCACCGTCTTGCCCTTGCCGGGATTGGTCGCCGACAGAACAAGCGCGCCGTGAAGGCCCAAGGCGAAGGTCGTGATGAAGAAGAAGCTCACCGCGATCATGTGCGCCGGGTTGTAGTGGAAGTTCACGTAGGCGTAGCCCACGTTGGAGACCCAATCGAGGTGACTCATGATGCCGTAGGGGAAACCTTCCCCCCAGGCGCCCAGCAGCATGGGCCGGAACACGTTGAGGGTCACAAAGGCGAAGATCGCCACACCAAAGGCGATGGGCACGTGATAGCCGATGCCCAGCTTGCGGCAGATTTCCACTTCTCGCAGGGCCCAGGATACAAAAGCACCCGTTGCGCAGATCGTGATGATCTGCCACAGACCGCCTTCCCGCATCGGCGCCAGGGCAAGCCCGTAGCTGACGTCAGGTGGCTGAATGTCGATCAGCCAGGGATTCCAGGTATCGCCGAGCGAGGCAGCGAAAAAGATCAGCCCGGTGCCCAGCACCGCGAAGAAAATCGTGGTCACGCCGAAGAAGCCGACAAAGAACGGACCGACCCAGAAATCAAACAGATCACCGCCGATCAGCGTTCCGCCGCGGACCCGATATTTGCGCTCGTAACTTAACAATGCCATTGCGCTGTCTCCGTTATCGGTCGTCCGGGCGGTGCCGGGCGCATGGAGCCCGGCACCGCTGTACGGCCGTCAGCATTGACCGGAACACACATACGTGTCCGGCTTGCTGCCCCTGAATGGGGCGGCATCAAGATGCTCAACCTGCTAGAGGTTGACGACTTCAACGTCCTGGCTCAGTGACGCCGAAGCGCCACCGCCCGCTGCGCCATCAATCCAGTTGTACCTGTCACTTGAGAGCAGGATGAAATGGATAAGCACTGCGAGGGTGAACAAAAATACCGCGAGCGCGATCATTACGCGGCGCGGATCAAACAGAAGCCAAACTCTCCACATTGTCTCGATTCCTTTTGTTGCGTGACTCTAGAACGAGAGCCAAGGCTTGTAGAGCCACAGTGAAACGTGTGCGAGAAACGGGAAGAGGGACATGAGGATCGCACTTTTCACAAAATAGCGATGAATCTCTTGCGCCTCTCCGTGGGTGAGCCCCGAAAGAGACTCTCTATCTGAAGCCATAGGAATGACCTCCCTTTTGCCTGTCGGCGGTTACCGCGCAGAACCCTCGCGGCAAGGGCACCAGATCAAGTCAAGATCTGGCTCATCCGCACCAGTGGTCAGGTTCTGGTGTGAAATGTTCTTTCGACCGGGTGTCGCCGCATACCCCGGCGCCGCCCACTTGGCCGCTGGCACGGGGATGCAGGTTTCACCCGCACGATTCTTCATGTGTGGGGCCTGCGTCATGCCGGACTCCCTGCCTTCAAGGCCCGCCCGGTCTTGGCCACACGGGTGGTCGACACCCGGGTCTCGCCGGCTGAGCGTGCGTCGTGTTCCGCCGCGTCGCGCAGCTGCTTGGCGGCCGATATGCGCACCAAGATGGGCTCGCGCGACACCAGTTCGTCCAGGAGGGCGCGCGCATCGCTGTCCCAGGTAAGCTCGCGGGCGAGGCGTGCGGGCGTGGCGGGCGCGCGGTCCATGTCCGTGCCCAGGGGCAGGATGTGGAACAGCGCGTCGAACAGCGCGTTGCAGGTTTCCTGGATGATGTAGGTGGCGCCCGAATAGCCCATGAAGGGCGTGCCGGTGTGCCGGCGGATCACCGCGCCCGGGAAAGAGGCGGGGATGAAGCGCGCGCGTCCGCCGGTCTCGGCCAGATACATGCGCTCGTTGAAGCTGCCGAACATGATGAAGGGCGGCGTGTCCTTGATCGCCTGGCGCACGGCGGCATTGTCCGGCTTCACGCCGGCGCGCCGGGAGAAGGCGAAGGTGCACGGCAGACCCATCTCCTCGTGGAGGAAATGCTTCAGGCCCCGGGCGTAGGTCTCGTTGGCCACCACGGCAAAGCTCGCCGTGCCGAAAAAGTCCTGGGTGACCGACCGCCACAGATCCCAGAGCGGCTTGATCGTGGTGTGGCGCTCGCGCTCGATGAAGGGCTCGGCGTCCAGCTCGAGCAATTCAGCCAGCTTGCGCAGGAATTTGGTGGTCGAATGCAGGCCGATGGGCGCCTGCAGATATGGCATGTCGAGCGCTTCGCACAGAAGCCGCCCGAACTCGCGATACATGCAGATATTGACGTCGGCATCGACCAGGCGCGGCGCATTGGCCAGATGGCTGCCCAGCGGGAAGACCATGTTCACTTCCGCGCCGATGCCCTCGACCAGGCGGCGGATCTCAGCCAGATCGGACGGCATGTTGAACATGCCATAGGCCGGGCCGATGATGTTGACGCGCGGCTTGGCGCCCTCGGCGCGTTTCTTGGCCTTGGGGCGCTTGCCATGCTTGGCGCCGTACTCGGTCCACAGCCACAAAAGGGCGCGGTCGGCGCTCTGCCACTGATCCTCGTCGATGGTGCGCGGCAGGAAGCGGTGAATGTTCAGGCCTTCGGGCGTCACGCCGCCGCCGATCATCTCGGCGATGGAGCCGGTGACCACCACGGCGGGCAGGTCGGGCTCCAGCGTCTCGTGGGCGCGCTTCATGGCCTCTTCGGTGCCCGCGCCCATCTCGTCTTCGCTGAGCCCCGTGACCACAATGGGCAGCTCATGCGGCGGCAGCGCGTCGGTATAGTGCAGCACCGAGGTGACGGGCAGGTTTTCGCAACCCACCGGTCCGTCGATGATGACCTGCAGGCCCTTGACGGCGGTGAACACATACACCGCGCCCCAGTATCCACCGGCCCTGTCGTGATCGAGCACTAACATCCTGTGGGCGCCTCGATCGCTTTTTCGCGGGCTTTTTCGGCGCTGTAGCGCTTGCGGGCCTCTTTCATGCGGAAGGTGCGGCTGTCTTCGGGCGTGTCTTCCCACACCCCGGCCGCATGGCCGGTTCCCACGCCTTCAAAGAAGTCGCGCATGGTGTCGAAACGGTGCTTGGAGCCCATGGCCGCATTGACCACTTCAGCCAGCGAGCCGGCGCCCGCCGGACCCATCAGGGGCCGGGCGGAAATGAGATTGGTGAAGTAAAGCGACGGGGTCCCGGTCTCTTTCACGGCCTGCACGACGGGCGTCGTGCCGATGGCGAGGTCAGGCTTGAACTCGCGGAACGCCGCCATGTCCTGCTCCAGCGAGGCGCGGAACTGGACGTGGACGCCCTTGGCCTTGAGCCATTCCAGATCATCCGCCGACCAGGGCGTCTTGGGGCAGGCGGTGCCCACATAGCGCACGTCCGCGCCGCTCTCGACCAGCAGGCGCGCCACCAGCAGTTCTGAGCCTTCATAGCCCGACAGCGTGATGCGGCCCTGGATCGGCTTGGCCTTGAGCGCGCCCTCGATGGCCGGCAGGACCGCCTGCTTGGCCGCTTCGATCTTCGCGTTGGAGACATTGGCCGCCGCGCCGATGGCCTCAAGCCAGGCCGCTGTGCCGTCGCGGCCCACCGGCGCGGAACCGACAATGGCGCGCCCGGCGGCTTTGAACTCGCGGATGGAGGCGGTGTAGAAGGGGTGGATCGCGCCGACCACCTGGCTGTCGAGCGCGGCATAGAGCTCGCGCCATTCGCGCGTCGGGACCACCGGTCCGGCCCCCAGGCCCATAGGCTCAAGCAGGCGGCCGATCACCACCGGATCCGCCGGGAACATCTCGCCCAGCAAGGTCACCGTGGGGCGCTCGTCGCGCGGACGGTCGGGTGCCTGGACCGGGCCGAGCTCGGCCTCGGTGCGGGCGTAATTGAGCATCGCGCCGGCCAGAACGTCCTTGGCCTCGGCATGGGTCGGTACGCCAAAGCCCGGCACGTCGATGCCGATGATGCGCACGCCGTTGATTTCCTTGGGCAGAAGACGCAACGGTACCCCGGACGCGGTCGGGACACACAGATTGGTGATCACGATGGCGTCGTAATTGTCCGGGTCGGCCATGTCATAGACTGCGTCACGGATGTCCTCGAACAGCTTGCCGGTGACCAGCGTTTCCGAATTGAACGGAACATAGCCCACCGTCCGGCGCGCGCCGTAAAAGTGCGAGGTGAAGGTCAGCCCGTACACGCAGCAGGCCGAGCCCGACAGGATCGTCGCGGTGCGGCGCATGCGCAGCCCCACGCGCAGCGAGCCGAAGGCCGGGCACATGGATTGCGGCTGGTCGTGGGGGCCTTTGGGATAGTCTTTCTCGTATTGCTCGAGAATCTCTGACGCGCCCGAGGCTTTCGCCTGGGCCAGCATTTTTTCCGCGCCGGCGTGACAGCCCGACCCATCGCCCGCCGCCGCAGACGGCATGCCCTGCGCCGCTGATGCGTCACCCGGTGCGGTCATGGCCTGGACCGGCGCGCTCACCACGGCGGTATCGTCCAGCGATGTCTCGCCGGCGCCGTCATAACGCACCTCTCCACCGGAGCGGGTATTGATCAGAGTCACAGAGTCTTTCGCCATGCCGCTGCCCTCAGACTTCGTCGTACACGACTTCAAGGGAGGGCTTTTCAACATGGTTGAGCCCGCACATGTCCGCCGAGGTCGCCGGCGTCATGGAGAAGCCTTCGGCCTCCTGGGAGTCGAACAGGGCCAAAAGCTCGTCCTGGCTCAACGGCGAGGGCTGCACCGGAGGCGCGTCGGCGACATTGATCCCCAGCTCTTCAAACAGCGCCGCCCAGGGCGAACCGGGACGGCCAATGATCTCGTAATTGGCGCTCTTCTTGCGGATGTCGTCATCGGCCGGAATGGCGGCCAGAACCGGAATGCCGACCTGCTTGGCGAAGGCCTGGGCCTCGCCCGTGCCGTCATCCTTGTTGATGACCAGGCCGGCCACACCGACATTGCCGCCCAGCTTGCGGAAATACTCCACCGCCGAGCAGACATTGTTGGCGACATAGAGCGATTGCAGGTCGTTGGAGCCGACCACGATCACCTTCTGGCACATGTCGCGGGCGATCGGCAGGCCGAAGCCGCCGCACACCACGTCGCCCAGGAAGTCCAGCAGGACATAGTCGAAATCCCACTCGTGGAAGCCGAGGCTTTCCAGAAGCTCGAACCCGTGAATGATGCCACGTCCGCCGCAGCCGCGGCCGACTTCCGGTCCGCCGAGCTCCATGGCGAACACGCCGTCGCGCTTGAAGCAGACATCACCAATGGCGACAGCTTCGCCCGCCAGTTTTTTCTTGGACGAGGTCTCGATAATGGTGGGGCAGGCGCGGCCGCCGAACAGGAGCGAGGTCGTATCGCTCTTCGGGTCGCAACCGATCAGCAGGACCTTCTTGCCCAGCTGGGCCATCATATAGCTGAGATTGGACAGGGTGAACGACTTGCCGATCCCGCCCTTGCCATAGATGGCGATGACCTGTGTGGTCTTCTTGATCGGTCCGGTATGGACCGCATCGGGCTCGATCGCCGCTTCACGCCGAAGCGCGTCAGAGCCGCTGTCTTGCTTGAATTCGCCATCCATTAATGGGCACTCCAATCAATGATCATTTTCAGGCAGTTGGCGTCGGAGAAAGCGGTTTCGTACGCCTCTCCGGCCGCATCGGGCGCGCTGTAATGGGTGATCAGTCCATCCAGTGACAGCGCGCCGCTATTGAGCAGGTGTCCGACGCCCTCAAGGTCGCCGGGATTGAATTCCGCCGCGATGCGCAGGCGGGCTTCTTTCATGAAGGCGGGTGCGAAATTGAAGCTCAGCCGTTCGGCGTAAAAGCCCGCCAGGACGATCTCGCCGCCCTTGGCCAGCCGGCCCACCAGCGAGTCGAGCAGGGAGGAATCCCCGCTGACGTCATAGATCGCGCGATAATCGCGCCGCGCATCGTCTTCGGGGCGGATGACCGGATAGCCGTCCGCGCCATCCATGCGCATCGGGTTGATTTCCCACACCGTCGGGGCAGGCCCGCCGGAGGCGACCGCGATGCGCGCCAGCAAACGGCCGAGCGCCCCATGTCCGATGATCAGATCCGGCGCGACACTGGTGTTGGCCATGGCGTGATAGGCGGTGGCGGCCAGCGCCAGCAGCACGCCGCGCTCGCCGAGATTTTCATCGACCGGGGTGACGCGCGCGCCGGGCAGGGTGACCCGCGAGGCGGAGCCGCCAAACAGGCCGCGCACTGCGCCAAAGCATTGTGAGCCCGGAACAAAGACCCAGTCGCCTTCAGCCCGGCCCGAAGCGGGCCCTGCCTCAACGACGCGTCCAATGGATTCGTAACCGGGGACCAGCGGATAGCCCATACCGGGGAAGGCCGGCATCGTGCCGGACCAGAGCAGGCGCTCGGTACCCGTACTCACGCCTGACCAGGCGATTTCGACCACCACGTCCTGATCGCCGGGCGCGGCGATATCGAGCCTGTTCAGCGCAATGCGCTTGGGCTCTTCGAGAACGATAGCGAGGGCGTCCAAGTTTTGCCTCCCCAGGCTTGTGGTCGGATTAAGGCGTCATCTGTCAGTTTACATTGACACTGCCCACAGTCAATTCTGATTTACGCTTTTCCGGTTCGCGCGGTCATGACACTGGCGATAAGGGGGATTCGCGACCGGTGGACGCGTGCGCCGGCAAAGCCTGCATCGCCCAGCATGCGGGCCAATCGGGCCGCGTTACGCGGCCGGCCTGCGCCCATCGCCGCGAGATAGAATCCGAAATAGGCGTCCCCCATGGGCGCGGCGCCGGGGGCGTCAGCCATGGGTTCGGCGACCAGAAGCGTGCCGCCCGGCGCTATCGATTCGCGGCAGGCGCGTAACAGGCGCATGACATCGTCATCGCTGTGATCATGAATGATGCGCACCAGAGAGATCAGATCAGCCCCGGAGGGCAGCGTGTCCGTAAGGAAGCTGCCGCCATGGATGTTGGCGCGATCGGCCAGACCGGCTTCGGCGAGGCGCTCGCGCGCCCGGGCCGCTACAGGCGGAAGATCGAACAGGGCGAGCGAGAGCCGGGGCGCGGCGCGCGCAGCCTCTTTCACGAATGCGCCTTCGCCGCCGCCCACATCCAGAAGCGTGTTGTATTTTTTGAGGTCTACTGCCGCGAACACCTCCTCGGCGACCATGGGCAGGGTGGCGGCCATGAGGGCGGAATAGGCGTCCGGGCGGCCCGATGCGCCGTCGCCGCGCCCGTAGCCCCAGAAATCAGCCAGCTGGCCCGGCGTCCCGCCGCGCAGCACCACCATGGGGTCTATGAGATCCTGATATAGCAGGCGGTGATGCTGCACCATGGCGGCCAGGCCTGGTTCGCCGATCAGCGCCGCGCCCAGTGGGCCAAGCGCAAAACGGTCGCCGCTGCGCGGTTCGAGAAGTTTGAGAGATGCCGCAGCGCGCGCCAGCAGTGCTGCACCGTCCAAGGGCAGGTCTGCATGGGCGGCGATCGCCTCGACCGGCTGGGGGCCGTCCTTGAGAAAGGTGAACAGGTCGGCCTGGACGCATGCCAGTACAGTCTGGGAATAGACGAAGCCGGCAAAAAGGTCGAAAAGCGAGCGCGCACTGGCCCTGGCGCTGCCGCGCGTGACCGGGAAGGCTTTGGCCCAGCGCCGGAAGCCCGGATCTGACACCAGCCCATTGCGAAGATCGCCCAGAGCAGACCGCCAGCCCATGTGCGGCTCTACTCTGCGGGCACGGCTATGTTCTTGGGTACAAGTCGATGAGCCTGGGCGGTGACGATCTGGCGTAACCGGTCGGCACCATTGACGCCGGGAATTGACGTTACGGCTTCGGACACGCGCGCCTTCAGCCGGCCAATCGCCCCGTCCATGCCAAGCTCGTGAACGCAGTTGGGCCGACAGAGCTGCGCATCCTTTCCGGCTCCCTTGCCCGCCTCGCCGCCGCCTGCAGCATCCATTATATCGTCAGCGATCTGATAGGCTTCACCGATCTTTTGACCCAAAGTCCGCCAGCGCTCCGGGTTCCCGCCTGCCACCAGCGCCCCGCCCATGGTTGCAGCGACGAAGAGTGCGCCAGTCTTTGCGCGGTGATACTGCTCCAGCGGTATCGCCGGTTCGCTTTCCCACGCCTGGCCGGCCGAGATTCCGTTCGGCGCGCCGATGGAGCGCGCGATCAGTGCAGTCAGGGCCGGAAGGCGCGATGGGTCAGGCGCTTTCGCCAGCGCGATCGTTTCGAAGGCCAGCGCGATCAGCGCATCGCCCGTGAGAATCGCCAGAGGTTGCCCGAATACGGCGTGCACGGTGGGCTTTCCGCGGCGCAGGCTGGCGTCATCAAAGGCAGGAAGGTCATCATGAACCAGCGACGCGCAATGCAGTAGCTCAAGTGCGGCGGCGGCTGAATCGGCAAGGTCCGGAGCCGGATCGCCACAAGCAGCCGCCACAGCCAGCAAAAGCTGCGGCCTGACCCGAGCGCCGCCGGGAAACACCGCATAGGCCAGCGCTTCGGAAAAGCGGGGCGGGCATCCCTTGCCGCCAGCCCGCTCGATTGCGGCGTGAAGCTTGGCCTCAATGCGTGCGTCCGCGTCCATGTCCCGCTCCTCATCGCTTGCGAGCGTCAAGAATACCTGTCACTTTAAGTGTTATGATGATTGGACACTTCAGCTTGGGCTGTCAATGATGCGGACGCGGTCTGAGCACGGCGCGGTCATTATCGGTGCCGGCGTCGGCGGGCTGGCGGCCGCGATTGACCTCGCGTCGCGCGGCTTGCCGGTGACCCTTGTCGAGCGGGCTGACGTCCCCGGCGGGAAGATGCGCGCGCTCCATGTAGGCGGGCAGGACATTGACGCCGGTCCGACCGTGATGACGCTTCGAAGCGCCTTTGACCGCCTGTTCGAGGAGGCCGGGGCCACATTTGAAGACTATGTCGGCCTCATCCCGGCCGAGCGCCTGGCCCGCCATGCCTGGGATGCAGAGGACACGTTCGACCTGTTTGCAGATCCCGAGCGTTCCATTGATGAGGTGGGCCGTTTCTGCGGGGCGCGGCAAGCCGGATTGTTCCGCCGTTTCCTGTCGGATGGTTGCAGGCTCTATGAGGCTCTGGACAGGAACTTCATGCAAATGCCCCAGTCGTCGCCGGTCAGCCTGGCCGGCCGCATGCTGCGGCATAATCCGCGTGGGGCGCTGACGCTGAGGCCATTCTCCAGCCTCTGGGATGCGTTGGGAGATTACTTTCCGGATCCCCGGCTGCGCCAGCTGTTTGGCCGCTACGCCACCTATTGCGGCGCGTCGCCCTATCAGGCGCCGGCCACGCTCATGATGATCGCCGAGCTGGAGCAGCGCGGCGTCTGGTACGTCAAAGGCGGCATGAGCCGGCTGGCGCACGGCATGGCCGCCTTTGCGGCTCGGCTGGGATGTGAGATCCGCTATGGCGAGGCCGTCGAGCAGGTCATTGTCGAGGGCGGGCGGGCCTGCGGGGTCAGGTTGGGATCTGGTGAGGTTCTGGCTGCGCGCGCGGTTCTGTCCAATGCTGATCCCGACGCCCTGCGTCAGGGCCTGCTTGGCCAGGCAGCGGCCCCGGCTCTGGGCGCGGCGCGGCTGCCGCGCAGTCTCTCGGCGCTGGTATGGACGGCCACAGGGCGGCCCCACGGCTTCGCGCTGGATCGGCACAATGTTGTTTTTTCAAGCAATTATGCCGCCGAGTTTGACGCCTTGTTTGCTGAAGGCCGCATTCCTGATGACCCGACGGTCTATGTTTGCGCGCAAGATCGCGGCGCAGGGCCGCCGCCTGACGGCCCCGAACGGTTTCTGATTCTGATCAATGCGCCCGCGGATGGCGATGCGCGCACATATACGGCCCGGGAGACGGATGCATGGCTCGATCTGACACTCAACCGGTTGCAGGCGCGCGGTCTCGACCTCGACCTCGAAAGCATCGCCACAACAGCGCCGGACGGTTTCGCCAGGCTCTGTCCCGGGTCCGGCGGGGCCATATACGGCAGAGCCCTGCACGGCTGGCAGGCGGCGTTCCAGAGGCCGGGCGCGCGCACCCGGCTGCCGGGTCTGTACCTGGCGGGGGGCGGCGTGCATCCGGGGCCGGGCGTGCCCACGGCGATGCTGTCGGGGCGGATCGCGGCACGCTCGATCTTGGCCGATTTGGCTTCGATGCGGCGCTTCCACCCGGCGGATATCGCTGGGTCTATGCCGACGCGGTCAGCGAGGACGGACGGTTCGCCCTCGTCCTGATCGCGCTTCTGGGCAGTGTCTTCTCACCCTATTACGCTTGGTCGGGACGGGGTGATCCGCTCAATCATTGCGCGCTTAATGTTTGCCTCTACGGCCCCGGCGTACGGCGCTGGGCGATGACCGAGCGGCGGCGCGGCGCGGTGCAGGCGAGCGCCGACAGCCTGGCGCTGGGCCCCAGCCAGGTGCGCTTTGAAGACGGGGCGCTGATCTATGACATCGCCGAGCATGGTGCGCCTTTGCCCAAGGCCGTGCGCGGGCGGGTCGTGATCCGGCCCGATGTGGAGCAAAGCGAGACCTTTACGCTGGACGCGGAAGGCCGCCATGTCTGGCGCCCGGTCTGGCCCCGTGCGCGGGTGGAAGCTGAGTTTGACGCGCCGGCTTTACGTTTTTCCGGCGATGGCTATGTGGACATGAATGCCGGCGCCGAACCGCTGGAAGCGGGGTTCCGGTCCTGGAACTGGGCGCGCACGGCGACGGAAGGCGGCGCGGCGATCCTGTATGATTCGGTCTGGGCGGATGGCGGCGGGCAGTCGCTTGCCCTGCGCATCGATCCGGCCGGCCGGGCCGAATCATTCGATGCGCCACGGGTACAGGCTTTGCCAAAGACCGGCTGGCGGGTGGATCGCGCCGCGCGCTCGGACGGGCCGGCGCGGGTGATCGAAACGCTGGAAGATACGCCATTCTACTCGCGCTCGTTGATCGAGACGGAGCTCCTGGGCGCGCGGCGGACATCGATGCATGAAAGCCTCGACCTGACGCGGTTCTCGTCACAGGTGGTGAAAATGATGCTACCCTTCCGAATGCCGCGGGCGTACTGGCGCTGAACAGGCAGCTGTTTGCCCAGGCGCGCCGCGCAGACCCTCGTCATGCCTTTGTTCTGTTCAGCCGCACGATCTCCAGATTGAGGGTGGCGGCGATGGTCACCCACACCAGATAGGGTGCCAGCAGCCAGCCGGCGATGGCGTCGATCTGGGCGAAGGCATAGAGATTGGCCGCCACGGCCAGCCAGAGCAGGACCACTTCGGCCAGCGCCAGTCCGGGCTTGCGCATCCCGAAGAATACGGCCGACCAGAGCGCGTTGAGCACCAGCTGCAAGGCCCAGATGGCGAGCGCAGGATGCCATCCGGCAAGGTCCCACACCCGCCAGGCCGCTATGGCCATGGCGATGTAAAGTATGGACCAGACGATCGGAAAAACGACGTCCGGGGGCGTCCAGCGGGGCTTGCTCAGGGTCTTGTACCAGGCGCCCGGACGAAAGATCGCCCCGGTCAGGGACGCGAGGAATACTGTGACGACAAATGGTAGAAGGGTCCAATAGGGGGCGTCCATTACTCCCTATTGCTCTCCTTGACGTCCTTGCGCTTCATGCGGCGAAGTTCGCGCAAGCCCCAGATAATGACCACAAGAGCCAGCAACGCTTCCAGTGCGAAGAATACATAGTGAATCATGCTCGCAGTTCCTCCGGGTCTTTGGCCGCGTCAGCCGCCGGCCGCCCTGTCTCTCATCTTAACTTCATGCAGTATTCCGATCACCCGCCCCCATTCCTCATCCACCCGCCACCAGGGCGGCGGCGTGTCTGGGGCTGGCACGTTCGGGGCGGCATCGACCAGAAAACGCGTTTCGGCCAGCGGCGCTTCGGCTGCGGCGCTGGAGGCGAACACGGCATCAAGCACTGCGGCTCCCGCCAGACCCAGCTTGCGCAAGGTCGACGTGGTCGCGCGGCGATTGACTGTATCGAACCGGTTGCGCCCGGCCTCCACGCCAATCTCCCGATAGATCCGGGCCGCTGCGTGAATGGCGGGCCGGCACCTGGACGGGAGGAAGGCAATGCCCGGCCGCGCGCGTTGGTACAGGCGGTCAGCTTCAGTTAGCAACCGCTCGACGCAGGCGGCGATGTGCTCGTCAAAGCATGGCTCGGCCAACCATGCATCAGGGTCGCGGCCCGCTTCGGCAAACCAGGCGCGCGGCAGGTACAGGCGGCCCGCCCGGGCGTCCTCGCCCACATCCCGTGCGATATTGGTCAGCTGCATGGCCACGCCCAGATCGCAAGCGCGCGCCAGGGCCTCGGCGCTGCGGGCGCCCATGACCAGCGACATCATCGCTCCGACCGAGCTCGCCACCCGGGCGCCATAGGCGCGCACGTCCGACAGCGTCTCATACTGGCGGCCGGTCGCATCCCAGGCAAAACCCTCGATGAGGGCGTCGGGCAAGGCTTGTGGTATGTCGCATTGGCGCACCACATCACTGAAGGCCCGGTCGATTGGGTTGTCGGCCGGTTGGCCGGCGTAAATCATCTCCAGGTGCCGGGTGACGAGGCTACAGGCCGCTGCGGCGTCTTCGCCCTGATCGACTGTATCGTCCGCCCATCGGCAGAACCCGTACAGGGCAAAGGCCCTGTCCCGCGCCTCGCTGGGCAACAGAAACGAAGCGGCAAAGAAGCTCCTTGAACCTCCCTTGATCGCTGCGCGACAGGCCTGAATATCCTGCGGGCTGGCAAACGGCTCAGCCATAGGCGGCGGCATCCGGCACGATGGCGTCAAGTACGCGTGCAGACGACAGAACGCCCGGAACGCCTGCTCCGGGGTGCGTGCCAGCGCCGACCAAGTAAAGCCCTTCGACCTCTTCGCTCTTGTTGTGGGCCCGGAACCAGGCTGACTGGGTGAGAAGGGGCTCCAGCCCGAAGGCGGCACCGTGAACCGAGTTCAGGCGGTCGCGGAAATCCAGGGGGGTCATGACCCGCGAGACCTCAACTGAGCCCTTCAGGCCGGGCAGCAAGGTCTCTTCAAGCCGCTGCTCCACCGCCTGGCGGTAGGGCTCGGCCATCTTTGCCCAGTCGGTATCGCCGGTCAGATTGGGAACCGGCGACAGCACATAGAACGCCTCGCAGCCCGGTGGCGCCATGGAGGGGTCTGTGGCTGTCGGGCGGTGAAGGTACAGGCTGAAATCCTCCGCCAGGTGCTTCTTCTCGAAGATATCGCTGAGCAGCCCCCGATAACGCGGGCCCAGCAGAATTGTGTGATGATCCACGTCCGGGTACAGCTTTCTTGTTCCGAAATACCACAGGAACAGGCTCATGGAGTAACGGGCCGTATCAACTTTCCGGTCCGTCCATCGCTTGCGCCGGACGCCGGACATGAGATGTTTGTAGGTGTGTCCGACTTCGGCATTGGACACGATCACCTGCGACGGGATATGGCGGCCGCTGGCCAGTTCCACGCCGGTGACCCGGCCGTTGTCCACCTTGATCTGACGCACTTCGCTGTTGCAGAGCACCTGTCCGCCCTGGCCCCTGATCAGGTCAACCAGACCCTCCACAAGCCTGCCCGTCCCGCCCATGACGAAGTGAACGCCCCACTGACGCTCGAGATGGGAGATCAGACAATAGAATGAACTGGCGGCAAACGGGTTTCCGCCTACGAGCAGGGGGTGAAAGCTCAGAGCAACTTGGAGCTTCGGATTCTTGACATATTTGGAAACAAGCTGGTGCACGGTCCGATAGGAGGACAGGCGGATGAGGTCTGGTGTCGCACGCGCCATGGATGAGAGCGTGTGGAAGGGCGCATGCGCCAACTCCTTGAAGCCGACTTCGAAGATATCCTTGCTCTTGCGCAAGAAGCGCTCATAGCCCGCGAGATCGTCCGGGGCCACCCGCATGACCTCGGCGCGCATGGCTTCGGCATCGCGCGGGCAGTGAATGACGCTGCCGTCGTCAAACCTGATGGCGTAGAAGGGGTCGATCTCGCGCAGATCGATCTCGTCCTGGAACGTGCGGCCGGCCAGCTGCCATAATTCCTCCAGCAGGAACGGGGCGGTAATGATGGTGGGCCCGGCATCGAACACGTAGCCTTTGTCCCTGAAGACATAGGCCCTGCCACCGGGCGCATCCAGCTTCTCAAGCACCGTGACGCGATACCCGCGCGCGCCGAGCCGGACGGCCGCCGCCAACCCGCCAAAGCCCGCTCCGATTACGATCGCATGGGGCTTTCCAGGCTGCTGGGCGGGAGTGTCATCGGTGCGTTCGAGCATGGTAGCCTCCATCCGCGCATCGTTTAGCTTCGGCGCAGTCACTCTAGTATCTATATTGACATGCGCAGCCTTGCCAGCCCGACCGTGTGCAGTGAGGTGCAGCCGCTGCGAGGCCTTCACCGGTTGAATTCATATTGCCTGGCGTTGACTAATTTGTTTCAATTTTGAGGCTGGGCCAGTCGGCTCGGACGAATCGGCGGTGGACATGGGCAAAACCATTCTGTTGACCCTTGGGCGGTTGCCGAAAGGGTTGGAATTGGCGCGATGCCTGCACGGGGCCGGCAACCGGGTGATCATTGCGGACCCCTTCGCCTTGCATCTTTCAAAGCCGTCCAGAGCTGTCGCGCGCTGCGTGACGACGCCGGCACCGGCGTCAGACCCTGAAACCTATCTGGACGCTCTGTGCCGGATCATCCGCGAGGAAGCGGTGGATCTGGTCATTCCCGTCTCCGAGGAAGTCATGCATGTGGCCGCTCTGGCCGGCCGTCTGCCCGAGACGACCGAGCTCCTGTGCGAACCGTTCGAACGCATCCTCACGCTTCATGACAAATTCGAGTTCATGGAAACCGTTGCTCGGGCCGGCTTGCGGGCGCCGCCGACCTGCCTGGGCGACAGCGCCGGGGCGGCGGCGCTGGCGGAGTGTGGCGAAACTGTCGTGAAGGCGCGATTTGGATGCGCGGGGTCGGGATTGCACTTTCTGCGCGCCGGCCAGGCCCTTCCCGATCAGCTCAGGTCTGCAGACTGGGTGGTGCAGCGCCGGATCAGGGGGCGTGAGCACAGCACACAATCATTCTGCCGCAACGGCGAGGTGCTGGCGCATGTCAATTATCGTGGTCTCATTTTCTCCGGAACCGTGGCGGTGTGCTTTGAGCAAGTGGCGCTTGCGGCCATTGATGAATGGGTTTCAAGGTTTGCCGAGCAGACCCGGTACACAGGGTTTGTCGCTTTTGATTTCATTGTTGACGCGGATGGAACGCCCTGGCCCCTCGAGTGCAACCCACGCCTGACCAGCGGTCTCCATTTCATGCGCCATGATGACCTCGCGGCGGTGATCATGGGACAGCCCATCGGCCATCAGGTGCGCCTGAAAGCCCAGCCGCGGTACCAGGAAAGTCATACCGCGCTGACCCGGGCCTACAGCCAGGCGCTCAGGCCCGGCGCGTTCTGGCGCATGTTGAAGACCATGGCCAGCGCCCGCGATGTGCTCTGGACAGCGGCCGATCCTTGGGTTTTTCCGCTGATGACGCCCATGTCATGGCCCGTCCTCAAGCAGGTGATCTTCCAGGGGCGCAGTTTCGGCGACGCAGCGACGCTGGACATCCAGTGGTATCCTGCGGGGCCAGTCCTGCTGCAGTCCGGCGCGCCGGCACATCAGGCGCCTGCGTTGTGACGCCTCACCCGCACATGGATCTGCTCAGCGGGGCGCGTCGTAAGGCGGGCGGAGGGGCGGACCTGGTCGCGCCCCAGGACGTCAAAATCAAACTGCTGCGCCAGGGTGGCCAGAATCAGTACCGCTTCCAGCGTGGCAAAGCCGGCTCCGACGCAGGTGTGCGGACCGGACCCGAAGGGGATATAGGCGTGGGGGTTTATCTCGGCCTCCCGGCCAGGCATGAAGCGATCCGGATCGAAATGATCGGGCCGGGACCAGTATTGCCGGTGGCGCTGCAGCGTCCAGGGCGAAATCATCAGCAGCGCCCCTTTTCGAACTGCGTAGGGGCCTATTCGTCCCGCCCGCATGGCCACGCGCGGCATGAAGGTGATCGGCGGGTACAAGCGAAGGGTTTCACGGAACACGCTGCGCGTGAAAAGCAATCTGCGCACGGCTTCGAAGCTGATGCCCCCCCCGTCGGACACGACGCTGACCTCGGCGCGCAACCGAGCCAGTATATCGGGCTGGATGGCCAGCAGGTAAAAAGCCCAGGTGAGCGCGCTGGCCGTGGTTTCATGTCCGGCCAGGAAGAAGACGCCCAGCTGGTCGATCAGCTCCTCTCGGTCAAAGGGTTGGCCGGTGTCGCTGTCGCGCGCGGCGATCACCTCGCTGGCGATGTCATCATAGGTGCCGTCTCCCGCTTCCAAATGGGTGTCGATCAAGGTGCCCAGGTGCTTGCGAATCCGGGAGCAGGCCGCCAGCACATCCGGGTCCTGCTCCGCCCGGGTCCAGGCCGGGTCGACGATAAGCCGCCATATCTTCACCTGAGCGACGCCCCGTTCGAAGATCGAAAAATCTTCAAACACGTCCCGCGAGATCTGGGAGCAGAGCGAGATGGAGAAAACCGTACGGCATATGATGTCTGCGGTGAGCTCGCTCATAATCTGATCGAGGGAGAGTGTTGCGCCCGCCTCAGCGGCGGCACCGAGGCGTTCGCAGCAATCTGCCGCTGCCGCCTGCATGGCGCCGAAAGCCAGGTTGAGGCGCATCTTGGAGAAGGCCGGATCGATCATGGCGCGCTGGCGCCGCCATTTGGGACCGTCCGAAACGAAAATGGAATCGCCGATGAGCGGCTCCAGCGCCCCCACCATCAGGTCGCTCTTGGGATAAAGCCCGTCCGTTTCATTGAGAATCTGACGCACCAGGTCAGGATCATTGAAAAGCTTGATGGAGCGGCGCGAAAAACCGAGCTCGCCGGCCTTCATGGAGAACGCCTCGCCGGGAAGCAGGCTGAGCAGGTCGCCGTCCCCGTGCCATACAGTGCGCATCAGCGACAGGATTGCCGGAAGCCGCGATGGCCGCGGCGGCCTGAAATCTCCTGCTGGCATGCCTGTCGCCTCCGTCCTGATACGAACACTTCAACTGGTTGGTGCTAAATCCATGTCTGCACATGACATCTTTGTTGTCTTCATCGTCCTTCACATCATCACGGGTGCGCCAGGACTGATCGTTTTCTGGGTGCCCGTCGCCGCCCGGAAAGGCGGCAAGCTTCATCGCCTGTCAGGCCGACTCTTCGCCATCGCCATGCTCATAACCGCGCTGGCCGCGGCCATCATGTCAAGCCTGACCTTGTGGCAGCCCATGGAGACCCACCCCCACCTGGCCGAGCATGCAGAGTTCTCCGATCCGGCGCTGGTGCGGGGGATATTTGGCTGGATGATGCTTTACCTGTCCATCCTGACCATCAATCTGGCCTGGTACGGCTGGCGGGCTGCCGTCAACAAGCATAATCACACGCGCAATCGCGACTGGGTCAACGGCATGCTGCAGCTGGTCTTGCTTGTCGCGTCAGCCCAATGCGCCCTGCAGGGCTTCAATCTGGGTCAACCGATGATGATCGGGATGTCGCTTGTGGGATTCGCCACTGTGGGCACCAATCTCTGGTTCCTTCTGAGGCGGAGCCCCGGACCGGTCGAGTGGTTGCTGGAGCACATAAAGGCTATCGTTGGAACGGGGATATCGGTCTATACGGCCTTCTTTGCCTTTGGTGCGGTCCGGTTGGTTCCCGAACTGGCGCTTGCGCCCGTGCTTTGGGCTGTGCCTTTGCTGATCGGGCTCGGCCTGATCCTGTACTACCGTCGCCAGGTCAGTCGGCGGTTCAGGGTCGGCAAGGCGTCAAGGCTGGCGACGTACGGACATTGAGCGGCTTCAGCGCGTCAATCCTCCTTCGCCGACTTGCCGAGCCGTCCGCGCACGCGGCGCAGGCCGATGAACAGCGCCAACGCGACCAGCGGAACGGCGGCGGCAGTGATGATCGCGGCGTCCAGCGGCAGGCCGAGCACCTCTGTGCCCTTGGCGAAGTAGGCGACCAGGCCGACGAGATAATAGGTGATGGCCGCGATCGAGAGCCCTTCCACCGTACGCTGGAGGCGCAGCTGGATCTTGGCGCGCCGCGCCATGGCGGCCAGAAGCTTGCGGCTGTCCTGCTGCTGGGTCAGGGCGACGCGCGTGGACAAGAGCTGTGTGACCCGCGCCAGGTGCTCCGACATGGATTCCAGCCGGTCAGAGACCGCCTCCACCGTGCTCATGGCCGGCGCCAGGCGGCGCTCGACGAACTCGGCAAAAGTCTGCAGGCCTTCCAGGCGCTCTTCGCGCAGCTCTTCGATGCGGGCCTGGACGATGCCGTAATAGGCCGCCGACGCGCCGAACCGGTAGCGGTGCTGGGAGTGGCGGCGCTCGATGTCCGACTGCAGGCGGGTGATCCGGTCCAGCAGGCCGCTTTCGTCGGAATGGATTCCATCGGCCATCTCGTGGGTGATGCCCGCCAGCTCCTGCTCGCGGTCGGTCATGACCCGCCCCAGATAGCGCGCCGCCGGGAGGCCGAGCAGCGCCATCATCCGGTAGGTGTCCATCTCCAGAAGGCTGCGCATCAGGCGCCCGGCCTGGATCGCCGACAGATTGCGATTGCGGATCAGATAGCGGTTAAAGCCGTCGCCATGGCTGCGGAAACTGGTCAGCGCCACCGCGCCGCCGGACGCAATGCGCGAGCCCACCAGCTCGGCGTCGCCGAACAGGCGGCGGGCGGTCTCATCCAGGGAGGAGTCGTCCTCGCCGGTGTCCAGCATCAGCACATGGGCGGCGAAAATCACCTGACCGGGCAGGCTGGCGAGCCAGTCGGCGGGCGCTTCGGCGATGGGCGGATTGTCGAAGGGGGCGCGTTCATCGCCCTTCTGGCGGATGAAGGTGTAGCGGGTAAACTCGGTATGGCGCTCCCAGATCACGCGCACGGGGCCGAGATGAGCGTTGTAGTGCGTGGCGCCTTCAGACGGCTCGGCGGCGCTGAAGCGCGCGGCCAGGGCGGCGATGGCGGCGCGGTCGGCGGCCTGTTCTTCCGGGCCGGTATAGAGCACCAGATAGGAGGCGCTGAGTGGCGCGGTGAGCGGCTGGGGCGGGCGGGCATGAACCTCCTCGCTGAGATCGACGCGGCGCGGATGGTTGGCAGGCAAGGTGAGGGCAGGCATCAGCTTCCTCCGGCCATGCGGCGCGTTTGCGCGCTGGCGCTTGTGTCGAGCCCTGCGGCCTGTGCAGCGAGGCGTATGATACCGGCCGTGCGGCCGGGGTCTTCTTCATGGGCGAGATGGCCGAGGCCCGGCAGCCGGACCTCCTGGCAGCCCGGAATGCGGCGGGCCGCTGCCCAGGCTTCGGCAGCCGGGGTGGCCCGGTCGTTCTCACCCAGCACAACGGTCGTCGGCGTGGTCACCCGGCACAGATCAGCCAGCAGGGGACGCAGCTTCCAGTGCGCCATCAGGCGCAGGGCCCCGGCCACATGGCCGGGCTGTTTGAGCAATTGCTGGTACAGCGCCACCCCTGCCTCATCGAGGCGGGAGCCGGTCTTGGCGATCAGGCGGGCGACGCTCGCGCTGTCGGCGCGCATGGAGAACAGGCGCGGGGTGAGCGGGTTGAGCAAAGCCATCCGGGCAAGTTTCGAGGCGATGCCGTCTGCCGCGCCGCCATAGGGCTGCAGCGCCGGGGCGAGGCCAATGAGCGCTCTGGGCTTGATCACCCCGTCCAGCGCCATGCGCAGGGCGATGGCCGCCCCGGCAGAATGGCCCGCCACGAGGGCGGGCGCGGTGTCGAGGCGCGCCATCATCGCGCCCAGCGCCTGGGCCACCAGCGGCAGTTCAGGCGCCTCCATCTGTCCGGAGAAGCCGTGGCCGGGCAGATCGGCCATGATGATCTCGAACTCGCCGCTGAGGTCGCGGGCCAGATGCGCGAAAGAGTGGGTCGAGGCCCCGGTGCCGTGGATGAGCAGGAGGACCGGTCCCTTGCCGACGCGCTGGACATGCCAGCTGACCCCGCCGGCCGCGACCATCTCGCTGGAGGCGCGGTGTGGCCAGTTATCGGGGATGCGCGCGAGGGTCATGCGGCGGCCGTCCGGGCGATATCAACCAGCGCGCCGGGATTGCCCGCGGGCAGGCGCACATAGCGCGCGGCCATATTCTGGGCGACCGATTTGGCTGTATCTGCGCCCCGCTTGGACACATCGACGATGATGGTGGCATGGCCCGCCGCGCGCAGGCGCCGTGCGGCATCATGCGCTTCAGCCTGGGCCACATCCCGTCCGCCGGTTCCGGCGCGCGTGACATTGGCGGCCCCGTCGGTGAGGAAAACCAGCGTCACGGTGCGTCCCTGCCGCGCGGCGGCGTGGGCGAGCGCTTCAGCGGCCTCAATGGCGGTGGCCAGCGGCGTGCCGCCGCCGCCGGGCAGGGCGGACAGGCATTTCTTGGCGCGGGTGAGCGAACGGGTGGGCGGGAGCAGCGTTTCGGCGGTGCTGCCGCGAAACGCGATGAGCGCCACTTGATCACGCCGCACATAGGATTCGGCCAGCATCAGCTCCACCGCGCCCTTGGCTTCGGACAGGCGGTTGAGCGCCAGAGAGCCCGAGGCGTCCACGACGAAGACGGTGAGCGTCTCGGCTTTCTGCTTGAAATGCTTGATGCGGAAGTCTTCGCGGCGGACCTCCAGCGCCGGGCCGGATTTCAGCCGGTCCCAGCCGCGCCGCCGCACGCGCCCCCAGGGAGCTGCGGCGCGCAAGGTCGCCAGGACATCCAGCTTGCGCCCTTCGCCCGGATCGCCGCGGCGCGTCCCGGCGGGCCGTCCGCGCTGGCCGCTCTTGCGCGTGGCGCCCGACTGGCCTGCGCTGCTGGCCCGGCTGGTCGACACGCCGGCTTCGAGGCGCGCCAGCAAGCCGGGTGGGATCGCGGCCTTGGCGGCTTCAGTGGTGATTTCGGTCAATTCATCCGGGGTCTGGGCGTTATCGGGTTGGTCGTCGGTTTGATCATCCGGCTCGGTATTGTCGTTCTGCGCCTCGTCGTCCTGGGGCGGCGCGTCGGGTTCGTTGTCCTGCGGCTGGTCGTCCGCCTGGTCTTCGTGGGGCAGATGCAAGGCGCGCGGCCCCAGCACCAGCCTTGCAGCCAGCGCCGCCTGTTCCTCGCCAATCTCGTCCAGACCGTCGAGCGCCGCTGCGGCGCGCGCGGCGCGCAGGGCCAGAAGGGGCGGGCGCAGGGAGTTGATCCCCAGCGCCGCGGCGGTCTGGGTCAGGGCGCGGTCCACATCGCCATTGAGCACGTGGGGCAGGCGCACCCGCGCCATGGCCACGGCCTCGCGGTCCAGATCAAACGCGCTGGTATTGAGATCGCTCAGGGACACGCCGGACAGATCGAGATGGAAGGCCAGGCGCTCGAGAAGCGCGCCGGGCGCGCTCTCATCCGGGTCGGCGCTTTCATCAAGGGCGATGATCATGGGCGCCGGATGGCTGTCGAGCGCCAGGGCCAGACGGGCCGCCAGCCCGGTCTCGGCGCGCTCGGCCATGGCCAGCACGCCAACGCCGTTTTGGATTTCGTCCAGCAGGCCTGCGCGATGCACGGCGTGTCCGGCTTTCAGGGTGGCGGCCAGATCGACGCCGCCCAGCAGCGCCTCATCACCCACGCCCGCCGGGATGCGCCGCCAGGGCGCGGTCTCGTTGACCAGATCGCGCAGCGTCTCCAGCCAGGCGTCCCGCGCCGGTCCGGCGCGGGCTCTCAGCACAGCGCCGCCGAGACCCGGATCCACCGCCAGCAGCGCGGCGGCCAGGCGCGCTTCGCCCCAGCCATCGCGCATATGGGCGGTCTCGCTCACGCGGCGAACGCCTCGGCAAGGCCGCGCTCGATGCGGACGGACGAGCCGGCCTCATCCAGCGGATCACGGCGCAGGCGATGGCGCAGGGCGGCGGGCGCCACGGCGCGCAAATGCTCCAGCGAAATCTCTTCCGACCCCTCCAGCGCGGCCTGCGCGCGCGCGGCCCGGATCAGGGTCAGCTCGCCGCGCAGCCCGTCCGCGCCCAGCGCCATGCAAATCTCCGAGGCGCGCCGCAGCACGGCGTCCGGCGTGCCGATTTTCACGACCAGCTTCTGAGCGGCGGCAACGCGTTCTCGCAGCGCGTCGCCGGCTTCAGTCCATGTCGCACAGAAGGCCAGAGGATCGCGCTCGAACGCATCGCGGCGGCGCACCACTTCGATGCGGTCTTCGATATCGCGCGGCGTGGCGACTTCCACCGACAGGCCGAACCGGTCGAGCAATTGCGGGCGCAGCTCGCCTTCTTCCGGGTTGCCGCTGCCGACAAGCACGAATTTGGCCGGATGGCGCACGCTCAGCCCGTCGCGCTCCACCACGTTCTCGCCGGTGGCCGCCACGTCCAGCAGCAGATCGACGATATGGTCCTCCAGCAGATTGACCTCGTCGATATAGAGAAATCCGCGATTGGCCCGCGCCAAGAGGCCGGGCTCGAACGCCTTCTCGCCCTTACGCAGCGCTTTTTCGATATCCAGCGCCCCAACCACCCGGTCCTCGGTCACGCCCAGCGGCAGATCGACCACAGGGGTCGGCTTGCGCACCACCGAGCCGCGCGACTTGGCGTCTCCGCCAATGGGATCGGAGCCCGGCGCCGAATTATAGGGGCAGTGCTCATAGGTCTCGATCCCGGGCAGCAGGCCGGCCAGCGCGCGCACGGCGGTGGACTTGGCGGTGCCGCGGTCGCCGAAGATCAACACCCCGCCCACTCTGGGTTCGACACAAGCGATCAGCAGAGCTTGCTTCATCTCCTCCTGCCCGACAATGGCGGGGAAGGGAAAGGATAGGGTCATGGATGCGCCTCGGTTCGTCAGAATGGGAAGTGTCTAGCAAATTGGACACTCGCACAATTTTTTTCGTCTGACACCGGCGCGTCGCGCGGTTTTTCAAATTCCGCTGTCATTGACGATTCGCGCGCGATGCAGGCTTGACCATCATATGCAACGCCGCGATCCTCCACGCCGTCAAAGGGGCGGGGATCATGAAAAAACTTCTGTTGGGCGCGGCCGGCATCGTGGCCGTGGCGATCGGCGCGGGCGCGCTCTACGTCAATCTGTCCACGATCGGGCAGATTTATCTGCCCAGCGGAACCGGCATCACCGCCAAGCAGGTGTGCTCGCTGGTCTTCGTGTCGGGGCTTGAGCCCGAACGGGCCCAGGCGCTGTACACTGATCCGCTGCTGGGCCCGGCCTTGCCGCTGGTGAGCGTGTCGGTGGATGAGGCCGCCCGCGAGGCGCAGGCCAGCGTGCTCGGGCTCGCCTGGCGCCAGCGCGCGGTATACCGCGACGGTCTCGGCTGCACGCTGGTGCATGGATCGGGCGCTTTTGACGCCGCCCTGTCCATGCCGGAACGCCCGGCTGATTCGGCGCAGATCGACGCCGCCCATCGTGACGCGCATTTCGACGCTGCGGCGCTTGACGCCGCGCTGGACGCGGCGTTCGCGGACGATGGCCGCAACACGCTGGCGGCTCTGGTGATGCATGACGGGCGGATCGTCGCCGAGCGCTATGCCGACGGCGTCACACACGAGACGCCGCTGCATGGCTGGTCGATGACTAAATCGCTGGCGGCCACCATGGCCGGCGTGCTGGTCCAGCGCGGCCTGATCGATATTCATGCCCAGGGCCAGGTCCCGGCGCTGGCCGAGGCCGGGCGGCCTGAGACCACGATCGATCATTTGCTGCGCATGACCGGCGGGCTGGCCGGGTATGAAGGCAATGACGGCACGGACCCCACGTCGCAGATGCTGTTCACCCAAAGCGACATGGCCATGTTCGCCGCCACGCGCGATGTGATCGCCGCGCCCGGCGAGCGCTGGGACTATCAGTCCGGCAACACGATTCTCGCCGGTTCGGCGCTGGAGCCGTATCTCGGTGATTCGCCTGCGGCCGTCATCGAAACCGTCCGCGCCTGGCTGTTCGAGCCGCTGTCGATGAACACGGCCATTCTCGAAGCGGACGAGTCCGGAACCCAGAAATGGTCCAGCTACATGTACGCCAGCGCCCGCGACTGGGCGCGGCTGGGCCAGCTTTATCTCAATGACGGGCGCGCGCCGGACGGGACACAGATCATTCCGGAAAACTGGGCCGCCTATGTCTCCGAGCCCACGCCGGGATCGGATGGTCAGTACGGATCGGGCTTCTGGATGTTCCCCACGGGCCTGCCCGAGGGCACGTTCATCATGAGCGGATTTCAGGGCCAGAACGCCTTTGTCGTCCCCGCTGAAGACCTTGTGGTGGTGCGCCTGGGCGCAACGAATTACCAGCGCACCGGGGCAGGCGATTTCGCCAACGCCGTCGTGGCCGCGCGCCGCGCGCCGGAACCGGTGGAGAGCGCGCCAGTGGCTGAGGCGCCGGCCCCTGAGCAGGACACGCCCGACACGCCGTGAGAGCCGGTGCGTTCGCACGACTGAACGTCCCGGACCGGCCGCGCTCAAGGATGCAAGGCGTCGAAGGCCAAAGTGAAATTGGAGCCGCCAAACTCCGCCATCAGCCGGGCGTGCTCGCTCTCGCTGATGCGCTGGATTTCGCACAGGCACCAGATATCGCCGTCCCAGGTAAAGTGCGGCGTGTCCAGCGTCTTGATGTAGGCGGTGCGGCCAGGGCTTTCGATCCGGTTGAGCGACACGGTCATGGCCAGCTCGCCCTGGAAAATGCCGGTGCTTTCCCAACGTTCGGTCACGCAATCGACGTCCGGCCCGAACAGGCCGTAGATGCTGCGTCCGCGCAGGTCGCTGGCCTCGACGCCAATCTCGCTCAGGGCGCGGGCGTTGAACTCGATGAACACGGCGCCGGGCCCCACCAGAGACGCCGGCCAGAGCGCATTGCGAACCCGGGCGCGCGCCACCAGGTCCTGCTTGCCCGCCGCGCGCTGGCGGTAGAGGTCACGGATGCGCTGGCGCAGCCTGAAGGCGGGCGCGTCCTGGCCGCGTTCCCATCGCGACACCGTCGTCTGATCCACGCCCAGCCAGGCCGCCAGCGCGGTCTGTGTCAGGTTCTCGCGCGAGCGCACGCTCTTGATCAGACGCGGCCAGTAGCTTTCCCCCTCGATCATGGAAGCCTCCTTGCTCGCTGGTCCCATTGTCTACCTGTCATGTGACAGTCGTGTGACGCCTGGCGCAGTCCCGCCGGTCCCGCCCCTGAACGTATTGCAGGCGCGCAGGCGGTTATAGGCGCTTGCGTTACGGAAAGTTTTCGGCGCCTTGGCGCGCCTGTCACAACAATGATGCAAACCGGTCCCGCCATTCGGCCCAGGAGGGGACCCATGACCCGATTCAAGACCGCCATTCGTTTCGCCAGCTGCCTCATCGCCGTGAGCGCGCTGACCCCGGGGGCTTTCGCCGACTCCGACGCCGCCATCGAGGCCGCCGTCCAGGCGGCTGCCGGCGAGGAGACGGACGCCCGGCCCGTGCGCCAGACGCCCGACGCCGACACCATCACGGTCTACAGCCGGGTGCCCCAGCGCCTGGATCAGGTGGGGTCCGCCGCCAGCCTGTTCACCGCCGAGGATATCGAGTTGCAGGATTTGCGGGTGCTGGACGACGTGCTGCAGCGCCTGCCGGGCGTGGCGGTCACGCGCTCGGGCGGGTTCGGTCAGAACACCCAGGTGCGCATGCGCGGCTTCACCACCAAGCACACCCTGATCCTGGTGGATGGCGTACGAATGAATAATCCGTCCGAGTTCTCCAACCAGTTCGGCATTTCCCACGTCATGCTGGACATGATCGAGCGGGTTGAAGTGCTGCGCGGCCCGCAATCGGGCCTCTACGGCGCCGAAGCGGTGGCCGGCGTGATCTCCATCACCACCAAGCGCGGGCGCGGCGAACCGGACTTCCGCCTGATGGGCGGGTATGGCACGCATAACACGGTCCAGGCCGGCATCGGCTCGCAGGGCGAGATTGGCGATTTCGGCTACGCCGCCTCAGTCTCCTTCATCGAAACCGACGGCATCTCCATCGCCAGCCGCGCGCCGGGCAATGTGGAGGATGACGGCTATCGCAATACGACGGCCTCGTTCAATCTCGACTATCGCCCGCGCGAGGGCCTGGAGCTGCGCAGCGGCGTGCGGTTCGCGCAGGCGGTGAATGAGACCGACAACGCTTTCCTGTTCGGCGATCCTGTGCTGCCCAACTTCCTGTTTCAGGATTCAGAGGGCTATATCGACAGCGATCAGCTGATCGTGAATGCGGGCTTTACCGCTGACTCGCTCGGCGGGCGGCTCATCCATGACGGCCAGATCGCCTACACCCGCCTGGACAGCCTGAGCGAGGCGCCCGCCAGCGCGTCCGACAGCGTGGGCGAGCGGCGCGAGATCCAGTACTTCGCCACCTGGCAATTTGATGGCGCCGGCCCGTATCTGGGATCGGAGTCGTTCTTCCTGGCGGGCGTGAACCACACAAGCGACAGCGCCCAGTTCCGCAGCCTGCGCGGCGCGCCGTTCGCGGCGATCGACGAGAGTGTCGATAATCTGGGCGTCTACGCCAATTTCAACTGGCAGATCGCCGAAGATTTGTTCCTTTCCCTGTCCGGGCGCCATGACGAGAACGAGTTGTTCGGCGGCGTGCGCACCGGCCGTGCGGCGGTGTCGTGGGGCGTGCCCCAGAGCCTGACCGGCGAGGCAAGCGTGCGGCTGCGCGCCTCCTATGGCACGGGCCGCGAGGCGCCGAGCCTGCGCCAGCTGCTGGGTCAGTCGGCGACCTTCCAGGGCAATCCCGATCTGCTGCCGGAAGAGACCTGGATGGTGGACGCGGGCATCGACCTCATCTCGCCGGGCGGGGGCTACTCCCTTTCGGTCACCGGTTATATCGGCGAAGCTGACAATGGCATTTTCTCGGTGTTCAATCCGGCGCTCGGCGTCAGCAGCCCGCAGAACATCGCCAGCGTGGTGGAGATGGACGGGATCGAGGTCGAGGCCGGCGCCCAACTGACCGACTGGCTCGATCTGACCCTGGCCTACACCAATGCCCGTTCCGTGATCGCCGCCACCGGCGTGCAGCTGTTCGGCCGGCCTGAGCACGAGTTCAGCTTCGCCTTCACCGCCCGCGCCACCGAACGCCTGAACCTGACCTTTGATGGTTATGCGCGCAGCGATTTCCTGTCAGATTTCCCCTCCACCTTCGAGATGCCGGGGTTTGAGCTGTTCAACGCGTCGGTGCGCTACCAGCTCAATGACGCCGTCACCCTGCAGGGCGCGGTGAAGAATATTCTCGACACCGAGTATGAGTACAAGCTGGGCGACGGGACCTATGGGCGCACGTTTGATGTGCGCATTTCAGTGCGGTTCTAGAGTTCTGACCGACTGCAGACCCACAGCCATGGACAGGATGATCCGATGAAGACGATCCTACAGGCGTCCGCCGCCTTCTCCTGCCTCTGGCTCGCGGCCTGCTCGGCGCCCGAAGGCGCGCCGGGCGTGGCGCCCGCCCCGCCCGCGACGGCGCAGCCCGCCCGTGCGGCCTTGCCTGAACCGCTCATCCCGGCTGTGACGCCGGACGGTCAGATCATCCCGGACGTGCTGCGCTGCCTGCATAGTCAGGGCGCGGCGCTGATCAGCGCCCATCGCGGCGGCTGGGGTCCAGGCTATCCGGAGAACGCGATCGAAACCGCCGCCTACACCCTGTCGCGCGGACCGATGATTCTGGAGATCGATGTCAGGCGTACAGCGGACGGGGTGATCATCGCCCTGCATGACGACACGCTGGAGCGCACCACGAACGGCGCCGGCGCGGTCAGCGAGATGGATTTCGCTGATCTGGCCGATGTGCGCCTGGTCGACCAGGACGGGGCAGTGACGGACTTCGCCATTCCTGCCCTGGAGGAAGTGCTGGACTGGGCGCGCGGACGGGCTTTCGTCCAGCTGGATGTGAAGTCCAGCGTGCCCGTCGAAGAGGTGGCCGCCGCCGTGGTGGAGGCTGACGCCATCGGCTACGCCGCCGTGATTGTTTATTCCGCCGAAGAGGCTATCCGCGCCGCAGGCGTGGACCCGCGCGTGGCGATTTCGGTGGAGGTCCAGGATCAGGACCGTCTCGATACGCTGATGGCTGCCGGAGTGGCGCCGGAGCGTCTGATGGCCTGGACCGGGGTGCACCGTGCACCCGTGCCTGACATCTGGGACATGCTGCATGCGGCGGACATCCCGGTCGCGTTCGGCGCGCTCTGGTATATCGATGCTGATGTGCGCGAGAGCGGGGATGTCTCCATCTATCGCGACATCGCCGATGGCGGCGTGGTGGTCATTGCCACCGACATCCACTGGACCGCCTATGAGGCGCTCAGTGAACGCCAGGACACGCTGGCCGCGTTCCGGGCCTGCACGGCGGGATAAGCGACGGGCGGCGGTATCGCCCACGGGAAAAAAACGTCGTTGCGCATTCAAACGCTTGCCCGAAATCTCGCCGGTCAGCGCGCGAATCCGGCCTCGGCGCGCTTCAGTTTTTCGCGCGGATGGGGTATCCCGCAGGCCTACATCACGCTCACGACAGAAAGCCGACGCCATGATTCGCACACTCTCTATGCCCTGGATTCGCGCCGCCTGCGCGCTGGCCGCAGCCGGGTTCCTGGCCGCCTGCTCGCCGGACGCCGCGCCGCCGGCGGACGCTCCGGACGCGCCCCCCGCCACTCAGGATGCACCTTCCAATGGGGACATGCCGGCTGGCGATCCGGCCCCTGCCGAAACGGCCCCGGCCATGGACGACGCGCCTGCCAGCGCAGAGGCCCCTGCGGCAGATCCTGCCGGTCCGAGCGGCGCCACGGTCGCCGAGGATGATATCGCAGTGCGTTTTGCGGTTCTGGGCGACGCCGAGCCCAAGCCGTGCGCGCTGTTTCCCGGCGTGGAAGCGGCGGTGCTGGACGTGAACGCGCTGGCGCAAGCGGGCCGCATCGATTTCGTGCTCGGCGTCGGTGATCTCGCCCACAAGGGCACGGAGATCCAGTACGAGAACGTCACCCCGGCCCTGCAATCGCTGACCGCGCCCTTCTATCCCATCATGGGCAATGAGGAGCATGGCGATACGGTCGAACGCTTCCTGGAGTTCGCCGGCCAGTGGAACCCTGAAGTGACCGAGGCCAGCTACACGCTGGAGCGCGGGCCGGTGACCTTCGTGATGGCCTCACCCGATTTCAGCCGCCAGTTCAACGATGAGAGCATTGACTGGATCCTGGAACAGGTGCGCGCCGCCGCGCCGCGCCCGGTCTTCCTGGTGGTGCATGGCGCGCAGGTGGGCGTGTATGCGGAGAACCCTGACAAAGGCGTGGAGAACCCGCGCTTCCTCGAGATCGTCGCCGAGCCCAATCTGGCCGCGGTGATTTCCGGCGATCTGCACATGGACATGGACCGGGTGCGGCACTCGCTGGAGATCGAGGGCGTGCACTATTTCCACATCCCCGGGCTGGAGCGCACCAAAATCCCAGACGAGACCAATCACACGCCGATGTTCCGCGTGTTCACCGTCACGAATGACGGCGAGGTTTGGGTGGACACCTACCAGACGGGCGTCGCCGAGCCGCTGGCGCGTCACGCCTACCGCTTCTCTCTGAACGGCGAGACGCGCTAGACGCGTCAGCCTCAGACAGCCTGCCTGACAGCCCCGTGCGCCTTGGATTACATCCGGCGCGCGGGGTTTTTTATGGGCCGGGCGCCGGCCTCAGATACTGTCTGTCTTTCCCCGCCGTGTCCCATTTTGTTCATTGATCCGTCACCGACGTGAAGCGGTGCTGTCAAATTCGCCGACTATGGTCTGGCTCCGATCGGGTGCATCGGGCGCCCTGTACGGGGGCATTCATGACACGACTTGCACGCATGCTTGGGGCCGCGTCCGCGCTGGCGCTCGCGACCGCCGCAGCGGCCAATGCCGGTGAGATCACCGGGCGGGTGACCGAAGCCACGGGTACGATCGGCCTTCAGGGCGCGATCATCCGGATCGTCGAGACCGGCCAGACAGCGACGACGCAACAGGATGGGACCTACCGCTTCGCCAATGTGCGGCCGGGCGACTACACGGTTGTGGTGAGCTATCTGGGCGCGGAGGACATGACGCGCGGCGTGGTGCTCTCGACCGAAACCGAGACGGTTGAAACCAGCTTCCGCATCGGCGCGGACCTGTCAGTCACCGACAACGTGCTGGTCATCGGCCAGCGCGGCCAGCTCACCAGCGCGATCAATCGCCAGCGCTCGTCGAACTCGGTGCTCACGGTGCTGTCGTCTGACGCCATCGGGGCCATCCCGGACGAGAACGTCGCCGAGGCGGCGCGCCGCGCGCCGGGCGTCAACGTGCTCAACGACCAGGGCGAAGGCCGCTTTGTGTCTGTCCGGGGCCTGGATCCGAACTTCGTGACGTCGAGCTTCAACGGTGTGCGCCTGCCCTCGCCGGAGGCGGGCGACCGCCAGGTGCCGCTGGACGTGATCGATTCCGAAATCCTGTCATCCATCGCCATCTCCAAGACGCTGACCCCGGAAATGAACGGCGACACGGTCGGCGGCAATATCGATATTGAAACGCTCTCGGGCCTGAGCCGGAATGACCGCCTCGTGCGCCTGAACGCGGCGGGCATCTACACCGATCTGGTGGACGAGACCGGGTATCGCGGCTCGCTGACCTTCGCCGACCAGTTCGCCGATGGCCGCTTCGGGATCGCGGCGTCGCTGGCGCATCAGAACCGCCCGTTTGGGTCGGACAATTTCGAGACCGGCGCGGAATGGGAGACCAACCCGGCCTTCTACCCGCTGGAAGTGGAGCTGCGCGACTATCTGGTCGAGCGCGAGCGCACGACCTTCGCGCTCAATCTCGATTTTGCGCCGGATGACAACACCCGCATCTACCTGCGCTCGCTGTACTCCGACTTCTCCGACCAGGAATACCGCACCACGGCGGTGATCCCGTTCGAGGACGGCGTGCTGGATCCGTCCAGCGCGGGCAATACCGCGATCATCCGCGCCGAGCCGGGCGACGAGATCGAGATCGAGCGCGAGCTGAAGGACCGTCTGGAAATCCAGCGCATCTACTCGGTGGCGGTGGGCGGCGAGCGCACCGCCGGCCTGTGGACCTTCGACGCCCAGGCCGCGTACTCGCAGGCGGAAGAGATCGAGGACAACGCGCTGTACAGCGTGTTCGTCCAGGAGCTCGACGCCGGCGCCTTCACCATCGACTCGCGCAATGGCGAGCTGCCGCGCATCTCCCTCGACGGCGACGCGTCGGCGGCCTGGAATGACGCCTCGGGTTATGAGTTCGACGGGTTCGAACTGGTCGATGGCGCGAGCCGCGACGAGGAGTGGTCATTCGACTTCAACGCCGAACGCGAAACCTATCTGTTCGGCGGCCCGGGCTCGATCAAGTTCGGCGGCGCGATCCGCCTGCGCGAGAAGGGCTTTGAGGCCGATGTGACCTTCTTTGAGGATTTCGCGGGCGGCGATCTGTTCCTGTCCCAGTTCCTCGGAGAGGTGGACTATTCGCTGGCGCCGTTCGGTCCGGCGGTGGACGGTCCGGCGATCCGCACCTTCTTCAACAACAATCGCAGCCAGTTCGACATCAACGACATCGACACGGCCATCGACAGCAATGCCGAGACCTATTCGGCGCAGGAAGACGTGTTCGCCGGCTATCTGATGCACACGCTGGATGTGGATGCGCTGCGCATTGTCTACGGCGTGCGGGTCGAGCGCACCGACTTCACCTCCACCGGCAACCAGGTCGACATCATCGAGGGTGGCGAGACGGTCAATGGCGTGTTCTACGCCGATGATACGGTGCTGGTGTCCCAGATCACCGCCGACAATCGCTACACCGACTGGCTGCCCAGCGTGAACCTGCGCTACGCGTTCAATGACCGGCTGATCGGCCGCGCAGCCTATTTCGCGTCTATCGTCCGTCCGAACCCGGAGCAGGCGACGGCGCGCGTGGCCATCGAGCGCTCCGGCGGCGATGTCGAAGGCGAGGCGGGCAATCCCGATCTGGTGCGCGCCCAGGCGGACAATTTCGATCTGGCGTTCGAATACTATCCCAACAACGACTCGGTGCTGTCGGCCAACCTGTTCTACAAGCGCATCGAAAACTTCATCGGCGAGACCACGTTCGACAACACCGTCGTCAACGGCGTGACCTTCGATGAAGTGTCGACCTTCATCAATCTCGATGACGCTGAAATCCTCGGGATCGAGTTCAACTACCAGCAGGCCCTGACCATGCTGCCGGGACCCCTCTCGGACCTGATCGTCTCGGCCAACTACACCTGGGTGGACTCCGAAGTGACCCTTCCCGATGGCCGCACGATCACCGTGCCGGGACAGGCGCAGAACGTGGCCAGCCTGGTGCTGGGCTATGAAAACGGACCGCTGGACCTGCGCGCCGCGGCCACCTATCGCGACCGCTTCCTGGACGGGATCAATGAGGGCGGGGACGGCATCGACCGCTTCGCTCAGGACCATCTCGGCCTGGACATCTCGGTCAAGTACCGCTTCACCGAGCAGCTGCGCGCCTTCCTGGAATTCAAGAACCTGCGTGACGAGCCCTTCGTCGCCGTGGTCAATCAGGGCGGACGCAATCTGAGCTCCCAGTACGAGGAATACGGCTGGACCGCCCTGTTCGGGTTCCAGTTCACTTACTAAGGCCGGCTCGCCGGAACGTGAGGCCCCCCGGAACCGGCGTTCCGGGGGGTTTTATGTCCTGGCATGCCTCGCCGCGCTTCCTCGCTCTTGCTGCGCCCTTGAGCTGCGTCCAGTCTGGCGCAAAGGGAGTCTGTCATGACCCACTGGACCTGTCGGGCCGCCGCCGCGGCGCTTTGTCTGGCGCTGGCCGCCTGCGGACAGCCATCACGCGATGATGGCGCGGTCCTGCATCGCGGCAATACGATTGAACCGGGCACGCTCGATCCGCACCGGGCGCTGATCACCAATGAGCAGGCGATCATCTATGATCTCTTCCTCGGCCTGGCCCAGCCCGGCCCCGACGGGCGGCCGGTCCCCGGTCTCGCGGACAGCTGGACCGTCAGCGAGGATGGCCTCGAATGGGTGTTTCATTTGCGCGCGGCGAGCTGGTCCGACGGCCAGCCCATCACGGCGGATGACGTGGTCGGCAGCCTGCGCCGCACGCTCGACGCGGCGACGCTCAACCCGTTTCCAGCGCTGCTGTTCTCCATCGAGAATGCGTCGGCGGTGAATGCCGGCGAGGCGCCGCCCGAGGCGCTGGGGGCGCAGGCCATCGACCCGCGCACCGTGCGGCTGACGCTGGCTTATCCCGCCCCCTACCTGCTTGACGTGCTGATGCAGAGCACCGCCGTGCCCGTGCCCCTGCAGGTCATCGCCGAGCATGGCGAGCACTGGACGCGGCCGGAGAACATGGTGGTCAGCGGGCCGTATCGGCTGGCGTCCTGGCGCTCGTTTGAACATATCCGCCTGGTGCGCAATGAAGCCTTCCATGAAGCGGACGCCGCCTGCATCGACACGGTGTATTACTACCCCACTGTTGACGCCGCCGCCGCCGAACGCCGGGTGCGCAATGGAGAGCTCGACCTGAACACGGACTATCTCGCCAGCAATGACGCCTTCCTGCGCCGCGAGGCGCCGGATCTGGTGCGCTCGGTCCCGGGCCGGGTTTTGCGCATGCTGACGCTGAACACGGCCCGGCCGCCGTTTGACGATGTGCGGGCGCGCCGCGCGGTGGCCCTGGCGATCGACCGCGATTTCATCGCCGATCAGGTGCTGGCCGGCGCCGACCGCGCGGCGTTTCAGTTCATGCCCGATGACGTGCCCGGACGCACCGGCCCGGCGCGGATGAGCCAGGCGGACGAGCCCATGGAGGCGCGCCGCATCGCCGCCCGGGCGCTGCTGGCCGAGGCCGGCTGGGGGCCGGACAATCCCTTGCGGCTCACCTTCTCCCACCAGCCTGCGGCCAGCTGGCCGCGCCTCGCCCCGGTGATCCAGGCCGATCTGACCGCCATCGCGCCCTGGGTGAGCGTGGAGATCGAGACCGCCGACACGCCGATCCATTATGCCCAGATGCAGGCGGGCGATTTCGACATCGCCAGCGATGGCTGGGCGCCCTATTTCGACGATGCCTACGGCTATCTCATGGTCACCGAAAGCGCGGCGGGCGAGTATAATTACTCGCGCTGGACCGACCCCGAATTCGACGCCCTGCTGACCCGCTCCCATTTCGAGCTGGACGAAAGAGAGCGCGGCGCCCTGCTGGCTGAGGCCGAGCAGAGGCTGCTCGACAGCGCCCACTACATCCCGGTCTTCTTCGAAAACCAGCGCGCCCTTGTCAGTCCGCGCGTCGAAGGCTGGACCGCCCACGCCCGGGTGATCAATCCGACGCGATGGCTGTGTGTGGGGGAGGGGGATTAGGGTCTCCACCCATGCCTTTCAGGGCGTCTAAATCTCGCCCCGGTCGATCTGGTGATCCCGGCGACGGGTCGCGACCCTAATCGCAATCAGCAAACCCGCTCGTCGTGCAACGCTCCGCCCGGGCGATGGCCTGGGCGATTTGGTCCGGCGTCAGGTCATCAGCGAGGCGGTCGAGGTCACGGTTCGCCAGGTCATGGCCGATGTCCGCCGCGATGATCAGGAAAGTCAGGGCGGACACGCCATCGGGCTCCCCGCGACTGCCCGTTAAATAAGAGACTGCCAGATTATAGCAGCCCAGCCCTATGCCGCTCATGCAACCCTGTCGAAACAGGGCCGCCGCCCGCGTCTCGTCGGCCGTGACCCCTTGTCCGAGGCTATACATCACCCCGAGATTGACGCATCCGGTGTCGTCGCCGGCGTCACAGGCCTGGCCAAAGAGTATGGCGGCGCGCGATTGATCCTGCGCGACGCCCTGACCATTGCGATGCAGCACCCCGAGATTCAGGCAGCCCAGAGCCACCCCGCCATCGCACGCGGCTTCGTACAGTTCGGCGGCCCTTGCCTCGTCCTGCGCGACGCCGCGGCCGTCAGCGAGCAGGACGGCGGCATTGTAGCAACCGTCCATGTCCTCACTGTCGCAGGACAGGCGATAATACCCATAGGCGCGGGCCGCATCCTGCGCGACCCCGAGGCCATTGTCGTAGAGGTATCCCAGATTGCTGCAGCTTCTCGAATGCCCGCTCTGGCAAGCCTGCCTGTAGAGCCCGGCGGCCTGACCATAGTCCTGCGCGACAGCGCGGCCATACTAATAGGAAACCGCCAGATTGTGGCAGCCGTCCGGCGATCCGCCCTCGCAGGCCTGCCGGAACAGCTCCACCGCGCGGGCGCCGTCCTGTGTCACACTGCGACCCTCCACGTGCTGGATCCCGAGATTCGCGCAGCCATTCTTATCACCCGCCTGGCAAAGCTGGTGATTGCGCTCGGCCAGCGCGATATCGTCGTCCGGCGTCTGCGCGTGCGACGCGGCGGCAGCGACAGCCAGCAAAAGGCCAGTAGCGAGTACCCGAAACATCGTCATCGTCCCCCCGGACTTGATCAGACCGCGAACGCCACCGGGCGCCGTGCGGGTGGACAAGAGGGATTGGCCGGGGCAATGCCCCGGCGGGGACTTGAAACGAGCAAGCGGGCGCGCCCCTTAGGGAGCGCGCCCGCCTGATGAACGCCTGTCCTACCAGCCGAAGCGCAGGCCGGCGCGGGCGCCGACCTTGCCGGTGTCGGCCCCGACGCCCAGAGCGCCGTTGAACGACACCTGGGAGTTGATCCGCGCCGCGCCGGAGAAGGCGAACGCGTTGGCGCTGTCAAAGAAGCCCCAGTTGGCGCTGACCGCGTAACGCTCGCCCGCTTCCAGATGGGTGACGCCGGCCATGGCCATGGCGACCGCGGCGCCGTCAACGGCGATGCGAAGCCGGGAGTCCAGCTGGCCCACCCGTGTGTGCAGCTGATCCACGTCGGTGCGCAGGATCGAGACATTGTTCTCGATGCCCGCGAAGCGCAGCTCGGCCTGCGGGCTGATCGCCGGGACGTCAGCCAGGGCGAGATCGCGCACCCCGGGCGACCCGTCAATCGTGCTGCGCGCGCCCGGCACATAGGGCCGGTTGCCTTCCGGCATGACCGGCTGGGCCGCGTCGGCGACCTCGCGCGCGTCGCCGGTGACCGGCCGGGCGCCGGACTGGACCGGGGTCTCGGCCTGCGCCAGCAGCGCCGAAGCGTCGCCGCCGTTTTGCATCATGGCCATCAACTGGCTCTGCATGGCCTGCATCTGCGCCATCTGGGCTTCAAGCGCCTGAACGCGGCTGTTCAGGATCTGATTTTCAGCGGTCACGGTTTCATTCTGGGCGCGAAGCGCCGCCAGTTCTGGAGCGGCTGTGGAAGACTGGCTCCCCGGCATGGCGCTTCCCATGGCCGTGGACGCGCCGCTGGAATAGGCGCTGGCGGACGCCGACGCGCCGGAACCCATGGTGAAGTTGGAGATATGCATGGATTTCAGCGATCCAGACCCGTCCGAGACCACCAGCCAGTCCGCGCTGGTGACCTGGTTGTGGGCCGAGAGCAGGCCCGGAAAGGTGTAGATCGACTGGGCCCGGCCGAACACGAACTGCTCGGCCATGCTGGTGACAGCGCCAAAGCCCAGCGCCACCGAGCCGGTGTGAAGCGCCTGTGTGTCGCGTCCGAACGCCATGGAGCGCGCGCCGGTGGCGCGGGCATTGAATCCGAACGCGAAGGCGTGGTTTCCGGTCGCTTGCGAGCTGGCCCCGATGGCGATGGAACTGTTGGCGCTGGACAGGGAGTTGCGGCCCATTGCGAATGCATTCGCCCCGCTGGCCACGGCGTCCGATCCGATCGCGACCGACGAGCCGCCTGTCGCCCTGGACGAGACGCCGAACGCCAGATCGCGGTTAGTGGTCGCCCGCGCGTCCGTGCCCAGCGCCATTGTCTGGCCTTCGGTCGCCTGAGCATTGGCGCCCAGAGCCAGAGCGCCGGTGCCGGACGCGATTGCACCTGCGCCAGCGGCCACGCTCGACACCCCGATTGATGTGCTGCCATCGCCCAGAGCCACCGTGCCGGTATTGCTCGCCACAGCGCCCGAACCCAGTGCGATGGCGCCGGCGCCGGCCGCGCTGGCGTCCAAGGTCCCGTTGATCACGACATACGGGTTCTGCAAGCCTTCGATCCCGGCATTCAGGATGGCCGCATTCATCTGACGCAGCGTCACCGCATCACGCTCATCCACACCGTCATCGAGATTTGTGATCCGGCGGAACAGATTGGCGGTGGCATTGCCCACCGAGACGGTGAAGGACGCGCCGGTCAGTGAGTTGTGACCCAGGGCGACGGCGTCCTGATGGTCTGCGTTGACGACAGCGCCGCGGCCTAACGCCGTGCTGCTGACGCCGCCGGCTGCCGCCAGATTGCCCAAGGCTGTGCTGTTGAAGCCAGTGGCAAGGGCGTTGGAGCCAAGAGCCGTGCTGGAATCTCCTGTTGCTGCGGCAAAAGCGCCGGACGCGGTGCTGTTGATGCCCGAGGCTGCGGCGCTGTGGCCCAAGGCGGTGCTGTCAAGGCCGGAAGCCGAAGCAGTGGCGCCCAGTGCTGAACTGCGGTCGCCCGCCGCAGAGGCGCTGCTGCCCAACGCTGTGCCGTCAGCGCCAGCAGCCGAGGCGCCGAACCCCAATGCTGTGCTGTAGTTGCCCAACGCCGAAGCGCTGCGGCCTAACGCCGTGCTGAAGTCGCCTGCAGCCGAGGCATCGTAGCCCAGTGCTGTGCTGTCAAGGCCGGAAGCCGAAGCGAACGCGCCCAACGCGGTGCCTCGGAGCCCGAAGGCAGAAGCAAAGTAGCCGACGGCTGTGCTGCCATTACCCGCAGCGGAGGCTGATCGGCCCAGGGCTGTGCTGCTCGTGCCTGCAGCCGACGCGCCGCGGCCCAGGGCGGTGCTGTCACCCCCGACAGCGGACGCGAACGTGCCCAGGGCTGTGCTGCTGGCCCCGGTAGCCGACGCGAACGTGCCCAGTGCTGTGCTGTTAAGGCCAGAAGCCGTAGCAAAGTAGCCGAGGGCTGTGCTGTCATTACCCGCAGCGGACGCCGATCTGCCCAGTGCTGTGCTGTTCGTGCCTGCAGCCGACGCGCTGCGGCCCACGGCGGTGCTCTGCCCGGTAGCCGACGCGAACGCGCCCAAGGCTGTGCTGCTCGTGCCTGCAGCCGAGGCGTTGCTGCCCAACGCGGTGCTGTCTTGACTTGCGGCCGAAGCGAGGCGGCCCAACGCAGTGCTGCCTGCTCCTGCAGCCGACGCGCCATTGCCCAGAGCTGTACCGCTTGAGCCCGCAGCCGAAGCATTGCCGCCCACAGCCGTGGCGAAGGCGCCACTGGCTTCAGCGCCATCGCCACACTGTAGCCGGGACGTAACGTTGCTGTTGCGCTGACAGGCCGCCCCCACATTGGGGGCGAAGGGCGTGTCGGCCAGATATGCTGACTGAGACGCATCAAAATATCCATTCAGCAATCCGGTGAGGGCGAAACGGTTGGGCGCCCGTTCGTCCGTTGCACCGGCAGAGTCATGCGGGCGTGTGACATTGAAGTCTGCAAATGACGCCGTATCCGGCTTGTTTGCCCCGGATGCGGCTGGCTGGCCGGCCTCAGCGAACTCCCGGGCGGCGTTGTCGGCCGACAGAAGATCAGAGGATTGCATGCCGGTAACATTTTGAAGCCTGAATTGAGAACTGGCTGCGGGCGCCACGTTGTCAAAATTGGAACCGTCACTTGCAAAGGCTGAGCCTGCGCAAAATAATGTTATATTCACATAAGTGAAAGCTGCAGCTCCTGACATGAGCATCGAATTTTTTGTAGACATGGACCCCCCCGGATTTATGAAAATGCATTACTAGATGGACCTGAAAATGAAGGTCATCGCCAAAGTTCAATTTGCGGCGATCATCACGGAAAGTTTTCCCAGGAACAAGCGAAACTTTTTAAAGCATCCGATGCACGCCGGCGCGCACTCTATCGCCCGGCACAAGCGGGCAGGCCGGGGCTCCCGCAATGAGTCTGTTATAAGCGTGCAGGCATCTGCAGACGGATGATGAAGAGAGGCCGGGAGCAACAACGCGTTCGAGGGCGCCGTGTTTGCAGGCCTGCAGAGCGTGACCGGAGAGGAGGCTGGCGCTGAAACCAGGTCCGCAGGAGCTGCCGCCGCGCCATGCCGCCAGTGACGCCCGGACGCTGAATTCCAGGGCGGACCCATGAAGGTCTCGCCTCTGAAATTTCATCCAATTTAACGGATCAAGACAATCTGTGGTGCCCAGGAGAAGACTCGAACTTCCACTCCCTTTCGGGAACTGGCACCTGAAGCCAGCGCGTCTACCAATTCCGCCACCTGGGCAAGGCAACAGAGGCCGCGGGTGATACGGCGCGCGGGGCGGGGTGTCAACGCCCGCACGCGGGCGCCAGGGCGGGCATATGCACATGGGCTGCGTCTGGAGGCGTCGCCACCGCCGCACGCGCCCCGCCGCCGGCCGGGTGTGTGATCCGGCCCGGTCACATGGTCACAGCGCCTGCAGCGCGCATGGACAGGCGCGGGGATTTTTGGTCTATCGCGGGACAACCAGTTTCTGATGCCCTGACACGAGCGCGCGAGGCCTTTCGCGGCGCTGCTCACCGGGAGACCCGCCATGGCGTTACGCGACGAGATGATCACGGTGTTTGGCGCCTCCGGCTTTATCGGCCGGTACGTTGTGCGCCGTCTGGCCAAGGCGGGCTACCGGGTGCGCGCGGCCACGCGCCGCCCGCATTTGGCCCATGAGCTCAAGCCCATGGGCGTTGTGGGGCAGGTCCAGCTGGCCCAGGCCAATCTGCGCGACGCGGATTCGGTGGCCCGCGCGGTGGATGGCGCCTATGGCGTGGTCAATCTGGTGGGCATTCTGGCCGAAGGCGGCCGCCAGACCTTCCAGTCGCTGCAGGCTGACGGCGCGCGCACCATCGCTGAAGCTGCACACGCCGCCGGGATCGAGCGCTTTGTGCAGGTCTCGGCCATCGGCGCAGACGCGCAGAGCAAGTCACGCTATGCCCGCACCAAGGCGGCGGGCGAGGCGGCGGTGCTGGAGGCGTTGCCCGGCGCGGTGGTGCTGCGCCCCTCCATCGTGTTCGGACCCGAAGACGGGTTCTTCAACCGCTTTGCCGACATGGCGCGCTTTGTCCCCGCCCTGCCGCTGATCGGCGGCGGCGCCACGCAGTTCCAGCCGGTCTATTGCGGCGATGTGGCCGAGTGCGCAGTGCGCGCCCTGGAGATGGAGGCCGCGCGCGGCCAGGTGTTCGAGCTGGGCGGGCCGTCGGTCTACACATTCCGCGAGCTGATGACCTACATCCTCACCACCATTGACCGCCAGCGCCTGCTGATCCCCGTGCCGTTTCCCATCGCCACGCTGATGGGTCTGGGCGGCGAGATCGCCGGCGCGCTGCCTTTCGTCGAGCCCTTCCTGACGCGTGACCAGGTCACCCTCCTGAAGCAGGACAACGTGGTCGGCGCGGGCGGCGAGGGGCTGGGCCGGATTGATGCGTTCGGCGTGACGCCCGAAGCCATCGAGGCCATTGTGCCGTCCTATCTGGCGCGCTACCGCAAGGGCGGCCAGTTCGCCGCAAAGCGGAAAGGCGTATGAGCGAGACCCAGACCTTCCCCGGCTGGCGCGGCACCACCATCGTGTGCGTGCGAAAGGGCGGCCGCGTGTGCATCGCGGGCGACGGCCAGGTGTCCATCGGCAACACGGTGATCAAGTCACGCGCCCGCAAGGTGCGGCCTCTGGCCGGCGGCGCGGTGGTGGCCGGGTTCGCCGGCGCCACGGCGGATGCATTTGCCTTGTTCGAGCGCCTCGAAGCCAAGCTGGAGCAATATCCCGGCCAGCTGGCGCGGGCCTGTGTGGAGCTGGCCAAGGACTGGCGCACGGACCGGTATCTGCGCCGGCTGGAAGCCATGCTGATCGTGGCCGACGCCAAGGAAAGCTTCGTGCTCACCGGGGCGGGCGATGTGCTGGAGCCCGAGCACGGCATCGCCGCCATCGGGTCGGGCGGGCATTACGCGCTGGCCGCGGCGCGCGCGCTGATGGATCACCTGGATGATCCCGAAGCCATCGCCCGGCGCGCCATGGAGATCGCGTCGGAAATCTGCGTCTTCTCCAACAATAATCTGACCGTCGAAACGCTCGGCTAGAACGCCTCTGGCGCACGGCGCGGCGGCGCCTTACCTCCTCGCGGCCCGCCGCCTGTGGGCGGTGTGCTTGTCGAGATGATCATGACCGATGCGCGGTTTCTGTCCGGCGACGCGAGAGCGGACAGCCGGTTCGCCTTCGCCGAAGCGCTGGCCGCGCGCGGCGATTTCGCCGGCGCCATCGACGTGCTGACAGGCGCGCTTGAGCTTGCGCCCGACTGGGCGGCGGGCTGGTATCAGCTGGGCGACTGGTGCGCCGGGGCTGACCAAGGCAAGGAGGCCGAACTGGCCTGGCGGCGCGTGCTGACGCTGGACCCCGAAGATGCGCTGGGCGCGGGCGCGCGGCTGGATCTCCTGACCGGTCAGCCAGTCTCGGAAAGCCTGCCGGCGGCCTTTGTGGAGACCTTGTTCGACCAGTTCGCACCTCGCTTTGACGCCGCCCTGACCGGCAAGCTCGCCTACCGCGCGCCGCAGCTGATCGGCGAGGCGCTGGATCAGGCCGGGTTCGGCCGGGCCGGCTGGGCGCTGGATCTGGGATGCGGCACCGGGCTGATGGGCGAGGTTTTGCGCGACCGGTGCGACTGGCTGGGCGGGATCGATCTGTCCGCGGGGATGCTGGCGCGGGCGAAGGCCAAGGGCCTCTATGACCAGCTGGACAAGGCCGACCTCAACACGCTGGCGCTGGACGAGCCGCGCTATGATCTGATCGTGGCGGCGGACGTGTTCACCTATGTGGGCGCGCTGGAACGCATCATCGCTTGGTGCGCCGGATCGCTGAACCCTGGCGGACGGCTGGTGTTCGCGGTGGAAGCGGGTGAGGCGGGTGAGGCGGGCGTCATCCTGCGCGAAAGCCGCCGCTTCGCCCATGGCCGCGCCTATCTGGCGGACCTGCTGGCGAGTGCAGGCTTTGCCGGCGCGACGCTCACCGATTGCGTGCTGAGGCAGGACCGGGGCGCTGATATCGCCGGCCTGATCGCTGTGGCCGCAGCGCCGGTCATTGGCCAGCACCGCGAAGGTGATGGCGCCCTGACCGAGATGATCTGAGGCGTCCGCCAGCCTGTGACCAAACCCGCCTTCAGCCAATGTCCCCGCCCGATGTAAAACCGGCCTTGGATATGCCGCTTGCCGCAATCGGCGTTTCAAATGCGCGCTGGAGCGCGCTAAGACTGCAGCATGGCGGTCGAGCAGATGTCCTCAAAATGACCACGACACTCGTGACAGGCGGACTCGGCTTTATCGGGTCGGCGATGGTGCGCCGCCTTGTGCGCGAAACCACCGACCGGGTCGTGGTGCTGGACGCGCAGACCTATGCGGCCTCGCCCGACGCCGTGGCCGAATGCGCCGCATCGGGCCGCTACCGGCTGGAGACCGGCGATATCCGCGATGAGGAGCGGGTGCGCGCGGTGTTCCTGGCGCACCAGCCTGACCGGGTGCTGCATCTGGCGGCGGAAACCCATGTGGACCGCTCCATCGACGGGCCGAGCGCCTTCATCGACACCAATATCAACGGGACCTACACCCTGCTTCAGGCCGCCCGCGCGCATTATGAGGGGCTGGCTGGCGAAGCCCGCGCGCATTTCCGCTTCCTGCACGTCTCCACAGACGAGGTGTATGGCAGTCTCGGTCCCGATGACCCGGCGTTCAACGAGGCCACGCCCTATGATCCGCGCTCGCCCTATGCGGCGTCCAAGGCGGCCTCCGATCATCTGGCGCGCGCCTGGGGCGAGACCTTCGGCCTGCCGGTGATCGTGTCGAACTGCACCAATAATTACGGCCCCTGGCAGCATGCCGAGAAGCTCATCCCCCACATGATCGCGCGCGGCGCGGACGGCCTCACCCTGCCGGTCTACGGCACGGGGCTGAATGTGCGCGACTGGCTGCATGTGGAGGATCATGTGGAGGCGCTGCACCTGATCCTCGACCGCGCCAGCCCCGGGTCCAGCTTCTGCATTGGCGGCGGGGCCGAGCGCACGAATCTGCAGGTGGTCGAGGCGATCTGCGCGGCGCTGGACGCGCGCCGGCCCGGCGGCGCGCCCCACGCGGACAAGATCAGCTTCGTCACGGACCGGCCCGGGCATGATTTTCGCTACGCCATGGACTACACGGCGCTGGAGCGCACGCTCGGCTGGTCGCCGCGCCGGCGGTTCGAGGACGGGCTGATCGCGACCGTGGACTGGTATCTCGGCCACGAGGCATGGTGGCGGCGATTGCTGGCGCGCACGGGCGGCGCGCAGCGCCTGGGTCTGGGGGCCCCGGCCGGCCCGGAGGGGACATGAAGGGCATTATTCTGGCCGGCGGCGCGGGCACGCGCCTGCATCCGGTGACGCTGGCGGTCTCCAAACAGCTCCTGCCGGTCTATGACAAGCCGATGATCTACTACCCGCTTTCGCTTCTGATGCTGGCGGGGGTGCGCGAGATCCTGATCATCACCACGCCGCGCGACCACGAGGCCTTCAGCCTGCTCCTGGGCGACGGATCGCGTTTCGGCGTGACGCTGAGCTATGCGGTCCAGACCAGGCCGGACGGGATCGCGCAGGCGTTTCTGATCGGGCGCGAGTTCATCGGGGGCGATCCCGTGGCGCTGGTTCTGGGCGACAACATACTCTACGGCCACGCGCTGAAAGACATCCTCTCCGCCGCCGCCGCGAAGCGGTCCGGCGCCACCGTGTTCGGCTATCAGGTGGCTGACCCGGGGCGCTATGGGGTCATCGCGTTTGATGATGAGGGCCGCCCGGTCTCCATCGAAGAAAAGCCGAAAAAGCCCAAGTCCAATTTCGCCGTCATCGGGCTCTATTTCTACGACAATGATGTGGTCGATATCGCCGCTCACCTGACGCAATCGCGCCGGGGCGAGCTGGAGATCACGGACGTCAACCGGATCTATCTCGACCGGGGCGCCCTGACTGTGGAGCGCTTCGGACGCGGCTATGCCTGGTTTGACGCCGGCACCCATGCCTCGTTGCTGGATGCATCCAATTTTGTGGCCAGCCTGACCGAGCGTCAGGGCGTGTCGATCTGCGCACCCGAAGAAGTGGCCTGGCGCAATGGCTGGCTGACCGATGAGCAGCTGGCGGCGTCTGCGCGCGAGATCGGGCGCAGCGGCTACGGCGCCTATCTCGCCACGCTGGTGAAGGCCGGGCGGCCCGCCGATCCGTCCTGACGCTCTAGCGGAACAGCATCACCGGGACCGGGCTGGAGCGCAGCATTTCGGTCGTGGTGCTGCCGATGAACAGATTGCGCAGCCGCGAATGGCCATAGGCGCCCATCACCAGCAGATCGATATCGTGCGCCTTGATGTGTCCGGCGATGGCGTCCTCCGGCTTGCCCGCCAGGATGTGCGCCGTGGCGTCAAGCCCGCCCGCGCGCAGCGCCTCAGCAGCCGTCTCCAGCGGCGCGCGCCGCTCAGGCGCCTCCTCGCCCACTGAGACGATATCAATGGCGACGCCCTTGAGCAGGGCCCCCTTGGCCAGATGCGCCACCGCTTTCTGCGCGCTGGGGCCGCCATCAAAGGCGATCAGGGCGCGCGCGACCGGTTTGAAGGCCTGGGACGCCACCAGCACCGGCTTGGTCGCTGCGCGCACGATGCGCTCCAGATTGGAGCCCAGATGATCCTTGGCGTAGTCAGCCGCCTCGCCGCGCTTGCCCAGAATGATCAGCGCCGCGTCGGCCTCTACATCCTTGATCGCCTCGACAATATCGCCGAGACGCAGGCGCGCCGTGACTTCGCTCACCCCTGCAGCCTCAAGCTCGGCCTTGGCCGCGTCCAGGATGACCCGGCCGCGCTCCCTGGCCAGCTTGGCGTACTCAGCATCGTGACTGGCCAGCTTGTCGAGCAGGTCCGACCGCGCGCCCAGCGTCAGATTGCCGGACAAATTCGCCGGCTGGCTGCCTGTGCTGCGCCGGCCCAGCACGTGCAGGAGCTCCACGCTGGCCGAGGTTTGCCAGGCGGCCCACGCGGCGTGATCGCAGACGCTTCTGGCATAGACCGAGCCGTCGATGAGGGCGGTGATATGGGTCATGGCGGCGGCCTCCTAATGGCCCATCAGGCGCTCGAGCGCGCCCGGCTTGTCGTGAATGCCCAGCCTGTCGACGAGGGTCCGGCTGGCGTCATTCATGCCCTTGAGCTCCACCTCCGCGCCGTCGCGGCGGAATTTGAGCACGGCCATATCGATAGCGGCCACGCTGGACAAATCCCAGATATGGGCTGCCGACAGATCAATGGTCACCTTGTCGAGGGCTTCCTTGAAGTCGAAGGCCTTCATGAAGTCCTCGGACGACGCGAAGAAGAGCTGGCCGGTGACGGTGTAGGTGCGTTCGCGCCCGTCCTCGCTGGCCATGGTCGTGACGGCGAAATTGCGCGACACCCGCCAGGCGAAGAATATCCCTGACAGCAAGACGCCGACGCCCACCCCGATGGCCAGGTTATGGCTGAAGATCACCGTGGCGACGGTGGCGATCATCACGAAGCTGGAGCTTTTGGGGTGGTCGCGCAAATTCTTCACCGAGCGCCAGGAGAATGTCCCGATGGACACCATGATCATGATCGCCACCAGGGCGGGCATCGGGATCAGCCCCACCCACTCGCCCAGCACCAGGATCATGAACAGCAGGAACAGGCCCGCCATCAGCGTCGACAGCCGCCCGCGCCCGCCCGATTTGATGTTGATGATGGACTGGCCGATCATCGCGCACCCCGCCATGCCGCCGATAAAGCCGGTGGCGGTGTTGGCGACGCCCTGGCCGATGCACTCGCGATTGCGGTCGCTGGCTGTGTCGGTGAGATCGTCGACGATCTGCGCCGTCAGCAGCGATTCCAGCAGGCCCACCATCGCCACCGCCAGCGAGTAGGGCAGGATGATCATCAGCGTGTCGAGATTGAACGGAATGTCCGGGATCAGGAAGACCGGCAGGGTGGAGGGAAGTTCGCCCATGTCCGACACGGTGCGCACATCCATCCCCAGCCACATAGCAAGGCCAGTCAGCACCACAATGCACACCAGCGGCGAGGGGATCGCCTTGGTGATATAGGGAAAGCCGTAAATGATCCCCAGCCCGGCGGCGACCATGGCGTAGGTGACCCAGGTCACATTGGTCAGCTCAGGGATCTGGGCCAGGAAAATCAATATGGCCAGCGCGTTGACGAAGCCCGTCAGCACCGAGCGCGAGACGAAGCGCATCACGAAGCCGAGCCTGAGCACGCCGGCGCCAATCTGGATAAGGCCGGCCAGCACGGTGGCCGCCAGCAGGTATTGCAGGCCATGGTCGCGCACCAGCGTGACCATCAAGACGGCGGTGGCCGCCGTCGCCGCCGAAATCATGCCTGGGCGCCCGCCGGTAAACGCGATCAGCACGGCGATGGAGAAGCTGGCGTAGAGTCCGACCTGCGGGTCGACCCCGGCGATGATGGAAAACGCGATCGCCTCCGGGATCAGCGCCAGCGCCACCACCAGTCCCGCCAGCACATCCCCGCGCACATTGCCGAACCATTCCGCCCGGATGCGGCGCAGACTGTCGAAATCCAGGTCGGGCAGGGGAATCCGGGGCAGGGTCATGTCGGGTCTCGTTTCAGCAATGGCGCGACGCGGGCCGCCTGAAGGCAGGCAAGCCTGATGGCCGGACGTCGATGTCAGCTTGAGCGCCGCACCGCGCGGGGCGAGCGGGGACGCGTGAATCGCCGTGGGGATATATGTTGCAGCGCACAATGGCAAGAGGGGGGCAGGGTGTGCCCCCGAACCCGAGAGTGTTCGCACCCGGCTACGCCGGAGCGAAGCCCCGGCTTCGGCGAGGCGAGAGCGCGAAAACCTGGGCGGGTCTGAGCACAATAAACCCTCGAACTCTTCAGAGTTCGCAAGCGCGACCGCGCGCCCGCAGCTTTAGCGAGGACGCGAACGCCCGGACGGGCGTGAGCACAGGAAAATTCTGGCGTCCCCGACAGGATTCGAACCTGTGGCCCCCAGATTAGGAATCTGGTGCTCTATCCTGCTGAGCTACGGGGACGCAGCCAGCGCGGTATAGCGCGGGAGGGCCGTTTTGGCGAGATGGCAGGCGGCGCTGTGCAGGCGGTCAGCCCACGCCCGTTCGTTTGATTGTTGCCGCCAGGGCACACTGTCCAGGTAATCGCGCGGCGCTGCGCCATCAGGTGAACAACGCATTGGCGAGGCGATCAGGCTAGCTGGCAATACACGGCTCTCGCCAAATCAAGCAGGTCGGGTTGCAGGCCTCAAGGCCTAAGGGTCTCGGTCGCATTCCTGATACATAAGCGCAGAATTACTGTCATGGTTCAGTGATCAGCCTGTCACGAAATCCGGCTATCTAGCCACCAATCGGCCAGCGCCCTTCTTCTGAAGCGGTCGCCAGGGGCTGAGGATTTCACAAACGGGGGCTTTCCTATGAAATTTCATGCCGCGCTGCTTGGTGCAGCGTCAGTTCTGGCGCTTTGCGCCGCTTCGGGGGCGGCCTACGCCCAGCACGCCGTGTCGGGCGTGGTTGTCGACCAGCGCGGCACGCCGCTGCCGGGCGCGCAGGTGCGCGTGCGCGAACTGGGTCTGTCCACCGCGACCAACCGTCAGGGGGAATTCACCTTCCTGTCGCTGCCGGCCGGCGAAACCCAGCTGGAAGTCAGCTATCTGGGCCTGCCCACCGCCGTGAACGCGATCAGCGTGTCGCCGACCGATGCGAACTTCATCACCTTCACCCTGTCAGACAGCGAGGCGGTGGACCGCATCGTCATCACCGGCCAGATTCTGGACTCCACGGCGCGCGCCCTGAACCAGCAGCGCACCAATGACGCCACCACCAACATCATTTCGGCTGACACCATCGGCCGCTTCCCCGACGCCAACATCGCCGAGGCGCTGCAGCGCGTGCCGGGCTTCGCGGTCGCGCGTGACCAGGGCGAAGGCCGCTTCATCAATCTGCGCGGCGCGCCCGGAGGTTTCACCGGCATCTCCGTGGACGGCGTGGCCGTGGGCTCGCCCGATCCGGAGACCCGCGCGGTGGATCTGGACACCATCCCGTCCGACATCGTTGCTTCGCTGGAAGTGTCCAAGACCCTGCTTCCCAATCAGGACGCCGACTCCATCGCCGGTTCGGTGAACCTGGTGACCCGCTCGCCGTTCGACCGTCCGGGCTTCAACGTCACCGGCCAGGGCGGCGTGAGCTATAACGAGTTCGGCGGCGGCAATGACCGGCGCGCCTCGGGCACGGTGTCCAACACGTCCGCCGACGGCCGCTTCGGCGCGCTGCTCTCGGCGAGCTATTCGCGCACCGACCGTCAGGTCGACAACATCGAATCGGGTTGGGCGATCGAAGAGATCGGCGGCCAGGATGTGTTCGTTGTCGAAGACCAGGAGTTCAAGGACTATGACACGGTGCGTGAGCGCTCGGCTCTGACCGGATCGTTGGAATTCCGCCCCGACGACGCAACCCGCTTCTTCATCACCGGCAGCTATTCGCGCTTCCGCGATGACGAATTCCGCAACACGCTGATCGTCGACTACTCTGCCGGCGATCTGGAGCCGGGCGCGAGTAACGGTAATGCGACCTGGAGCGACACCCGCATAGAGAAAGAGCTGCGCCACCGTATTGTGCAGAACGAGATCGCCACGCTCCAGGCGGGCGGCGAGCATCTTCTGGGTGCCGGCGAGCTGGATTACTCGGTGTCCTATTCGCGCTCGGAACAGTTCAACCCGCGCCGCGCCCAGTTCCTGTTCCGCTCCTCGCTGCGTCCGACGCTGAGCTATGACTACGCCGATGCGGATAATCCGGCCCTGTCGCTGTTCACTACCAACGAGCACCTCGACCTGGGTGCCTATAATTTCCGCGAGAACGTGTCACGCGGCCAGACCACCGAGCAGGACGAGATTGCCGCGCGCATCAACTATGCCTTCAGCAGTTCGCTTTTCGCCAATCCGGCCGAGTTCCGCACCGGCGCGTCGGTGCGCAACCGCGACGTCACCAATGATAACGAGCAGTATCGCGACCGCCGCGGCGTCGCCAACCCGGGCCAGCCGATCTCGGCCTTCCTGGGCAATGAGCGCTCGCAGAATTTCGGCTATTTCCTCGGCCAGAAATACGACCCGGCCCTGGTGACCGCCTACTGGAACGCCATTCAGGCGACCTCCACCCAGCCGGCGGTGCGCCGCGTGCCGCAATCGACCACAGCCGACTATGACGCCGAAGAGCGGATCTACGCCGCCTACGGCATGGCCACGGTGGAAGCCGGCGCCACGCGCATTGTGGCCGGCCTGCGCGTCGAGCACACCGAGTTCGAAGGCTCGGCCCCGTTCATCGACGACAATGACAACATCCGCATCAACGCGGTCAGCCGGGATTACACCAACTGGTTCCCGAACCTGACCGTGCGTCACGAGTTTGCCGACAACTTCATCGGCCGTGTCGCGCTGACCCGCGCCATCAGCCGTCCGCGCTACCAGGACGTGGTGCCGCGGGTGGAAGAAGGCGACCGCACCTCGCTGCCGGTTGAAGTGGACCGCGGTAATCCGGACCTGCGCGAAACCCTGTCGAACAATTTCGACGCGGGCCTGGAATACTATTTCACTCCGCTCGGCCTGGCGGCCGTCAACGTGTTCTACAAGGATCTGGAGAATTACGAGTTCACGCTGAACCGCGACGGCACGTATGAAGGGCTTCCTGCGGAAATCTCCCAAGCGGAAAACGCGCCGGACGGCTATATCCGCGGGATCGAGCTGACCTATCAGCAGCAGTTCGTTAACCTGCCGGGCTTCTTGTCGAACACCGGCGTGTTCGCCAACTACACTTGGACCGATGCAGAGATCACGCTGGCGGCCCCGATTTCGGGCAGCCGCACGCGCATCCTTCCGGGTCAGTCGGACACCATCCTGAACCTCGCCGTGTTCTACGAAACCGAGCGTTTCAGCGCCCGTCTGTCGTGGAATGAGCGCTCCGATTATCTGGATGATGTCGATGGCGAGGACTCGCGTCTGGACGAGTTCTGGGAAGGCCGCAGCCAGCTGGACTTCTCGGCCAGCTACGATGTGAGCGAGCGTCTGGGCGTGTTCTTCGAAGCCAAGAACCTGACCAATACCGAGGGTGTGCGTTACGTGGGTGACCGCAGCCGCGTGCTTGAGCGCGAAGCGTTCGGTTACACCCTGTTCGGCGGCCTGCGCTTCAACTTCTAGAAGCGCCAAGCCGATCACCAGCCTGCCAGCGGGGCGCGGAAGGGGAGACCTTCCGCGCCCCGACTGCGTTGGGGGCGTCACGGATCTGTGAGTGCGCCCGGCTTTCGCGGCGCGGCCTTTGCGCGTATAAGCGAGCATGATGCGCTGGTTCATGTCCCTTCTGGCGGTGCTTGTCCTCGTCGAGGCTGGCGCACGCTTTTGCCCCGGCATGCTGGACGGGACAGCGCATGCGCAGGCGTTTGAGGGCGAAGCGGTGCCCACAGCCGACTGCCATGGCGCGCCGGCGCAGACCCCGGACTCAGACACCCACTCCGAATGCATGGGCGGCGCGGCCTGCGGGACCTGCGTCCTGCTGGCGGCTCTCGAGAGCCCGCCCGCCGCCGGACCGGCCTCGCCAGAGGCGGATCCGGGACACGCCTTCGCGCCCGACCCGGCGCCGTCTGTCCTGCGCCTCACCGATCCGCCCCCGCCGAAACGCTGACCGCGACACGAGTTTTCGCGTTCTTCGTTTACCCGGCATGGGAGCGTATGACAGTTCATGCGACATTTACTGACGGCCTGCGCGTGTATCGCGCTGGGTGCTGGCGCGGCTGACGCCCGCCCGGTGTCCTATGAAGGGGGATGGACCACCATCGCCCAGTCAGACCGGATGAATACCGGTCTTCTGATCCACTACACCCCGCGTTTTGACTATTCCATCGGCGTGAAGACCGAATGGGACCGGACCGACGATCTTCTGTTCAACGGCGCCCAGGCGACCTGGCTGGCCAAGCGCTGGTTCGGCGAGGACTATCAGGCCAATCTCTACGCCTTCGCGGGCGCCGGGGTGGCTCAGGGCATCAACGACAATGATCGCGGCGCCACCGGCGCGGGCTATGCCGGCATCATGGCCGACTGGGAGACCCGGCGCTGGTTCCTGTCTTACATGGGCCGGGTCAGCGATATGGGCGAGGGCGGCCACGCCATGCAGGCGGCTCGCGCCGGGGTCGCGCCCTATATCGCGGGCTTTGGCGAGCTGCACACCTGGCTGATGGTTGAGGTCGACCACCATCCCGAAGACGCCACGCCCGTGGCGGTGACGCCGCTGGTGCGCTTCTTCCGGGGTCCGGCCCTGCTGGAGCTGGGCTACACGCCGGTTGTCGACGAGGCCCTTGTCACCTTCATCTATCGTTTCTGATGATCCTCAAAAGGAGAGATCCCATGTTTCGTATCCTGAACGCGGCCATCGCCGCCCTGCTTTTCACCACTCTGCCGCTCGCTCCGGCCGCCATGGCCGACGACCACGCCTATGCCACCCCGGAACTCGCCGCCGCTGTGGAGGAAGGCGGCACGCTGGTCAGCGCCGATATCCTCGGCATGGTCTGTGATTTCTGCGCTATCGCCATGACCCGCACCTTCGGGCGCCGGGCCGAGGTCGCCGCCGTGCACATCGATCTCGATGACAAGACGCTCCAGCTGGTGGTGCGCGACGGTCAGACGCTGGACGACGCGACCATCACCGATCTGGTGCGCCGTTCGGGCTATCAGCTCGCCGGCGACATCCGCCGCGGGGATGACGCCTGATGCGGCTCGCCTTGAGAGAAACCGCAGCTCCGGCGCTGGCGCTCTTCGCCAGCGCCGGGACGCTGATCTGCTGCGCCCTGCCGGCCCTGCTGGTCACCATTGGCGCGGGCGCGGTGATGGCGGGTCTGGCGTCCAATGCGCCGGGCCTGATCTTTCTGTCCGCAAACAAGGAATGGGTGTTCGCGATCGCGGCCCTCGTTCTGGCAGGGGCCTTCGCCATGCGTTGGGCCACGCGCAACGCACCCTGTCCGGCGGACCCCGCTCAGGCCAGGGCCTGCGCGCGGCTGCGCAGGATCGGCGGCTGGGCGCTGTGGAGTGCGCTCATCCTCATGGTGATCGGCGCCTTCTTCGCCTTCTTCGCGGCGGACTTGCTCCTTCGATAGTGCATTTCCCTTTTGCGCGTTCTGCGTCATGATATTCCCCTTTCAGGGGAGGGCGTCATGGCGCGGGGCGTGCGGATCGGGCTGGGTGTACTGTTGGCGGCGGCGCTGCTTGCAGCGTGTGGAGAGCGCGTGGAGCAAGCTGCGCAAACGCCGCAAGCGCCGGTCCTGGTGCGCGCCGCAGGCGAAGTGGCGTCCGCCCACGCCTTCACCATTCCTGCAGAAGACGGGACCGAGACCCGGGTCATTCTGGCCGGCGTCGCCACGCCGCGCCCTGAGGCCGCGCCCGAGGCCGCCGCGCTGGCGCGCGCGCATCTTGATGGCCTGCTGAGCGAGGCGGGGGCGGGCCTGTCCCTCATCCCCGTGGCGGACGGCGACAGCCTGGACCGCTACGGCCGGGTGCAGGCGCGGGCGGTCTTTACGCGCGGCGCCGAAGAGCTGGATGTGGGCGCGGACCTGATTGCCCAGGGCTGGGGGCTGGTCTGGCCGCGCGACGGTCTTGACCTGCCGCTGGAGGATTTTCTGGCGTACGAGGGGGATGCCCGCGCCGGCGCGCGCGGCGCCTGGGGGCTGGGCGTGTTTGCGATCCGCGATCCCGATCCGGACAGGCTCGCCCAGCATCTCGACAGCGCCCAGATCGTGGAGGGCCGGGTGACCAGCACCGGCGAGGCGCGCAATGGCCGGGTGTTTCTCAATTTCGGCGCTGACTGGCGCACCGACTTCACCACCAGCGCCAGCCGTGCTGCGCGCAACCGCTTCGAGGCGGCGGGCGTGCAGCTCGAGACGCTGGAGGGCGCGCAGGTACGCGTGCGCGGCTGGATGCAGGATGAGAACGGCCCGATGATCATCCTGACCCATCCCGCCCAGCTGGAAATCTTCGACGCGCCCGAGCCGCGCACGCTGCGCTGAGGCGGCCTGCGGCAAGCCGCGCGTCAGGCGTCGACCCGTTGGCCCGGGCGGATTAATGTGCGCGCCGCAAGATCAAGGAGCGCGCCATGGCTGACCCCCGTCTCATCACCGCGTTGGACCTGCCATCCGTCGCCGAGGCTGAAGCGCTGGTGGAGCGGCTGGGCCCGGCCTGCAGCCATTACAAGATCGGGCTCCAGCTCCTGCCCGTGGGCGGGATGGCGCTGGCGGCGGGGCTGAAGAACCGGGGCGCGCAGGTGTTTCTGGACTACAAGCTCCACGACATCCCCGCCACGGTGGAAAAAGCCGTGCGCTCCATCACCGGGGCGGGCGCTGATCTGCTGACCGTCCACGCCGAACCGCCGGTGATGCGCGCCGCGGCGGACGGCCGGGCGGGATCAGACCTCAAAATCCTCGCCGTCACCGTGCTCACCGCCTATGACGACGCCATGCTGGCGCAGATGGGCTACGGCATGGGCGCGCGCGATCTGGTGCTGCGCCGGGTGGAGCAGGCGATCGAGTGCGGCATGGACGGCGTGGTCGCCTCGCCCCAGGAAGCCGCCGAGATCGCCGCGCGCGTGCCGGAAGGCTTCCTGATCGTGACGCCGGGTGTACGGCCCGCCGGTGCCGACAAGGGCGATCAGATACGCACCGCCACCCCCGCCCAGGCCCTGCGCGCGGGCGCCACCCACCTCGTCGTGGGCCGCCCCATCAGCTCTGCGCCGGATCCTCGCATGGCGGCGGAGGCGATTGCGGCGGAGATGGCGGGGGTTTGATCCCTCACTCCCCAAACACCAGCGGCGTCAGCAGCGTCGCCAACAGGGTGATAAGCGGGGCGATGACGATATTGATGCGCAGGCCGGCGCGGATCATCTGGCTCATGCTGGCCGCGCCCGAGGCGTAGACGATGGCGTTGGGCGCGGTGGCGACGGGCAGCATGAAGGCGCAGCTGGCCGCCAGCGCCAGCGGTACGATCAGGTGGGCGGGCGGCACGCCGGCCTCCACAGCGATCGCCGCCAGCACGGGCAGGAAGCCCGACACTGTGGCGACGTTGGAGGTGAGCTCGGTCAGGAAGATCACCATGAACACCAGGATCAGCACGGTGAGGGGCAAGGGCAGGGCGGCGACCCAGCTGAGCTGACCACCAATCCAGCCCGCCAGCCCGGTCGCCTGGATCGCAGCGGCCAGCGACAGTCCGCCGCCGAACAGGATCACCGCCGCCCAGGGCAGGCGCTGGACCGTCTCCCAGTCCATCAGCGCCTGACCCTTGCTGGCGTCCCCGCCGGCCGGAATCAGGAACACCGCCACCGCGCCCAGAATCGCGATCTGGGCGTCGGACAAAGCCAGGCGCACCGGCAGGGCCAGAGCCTCGGACAGCCAGGCCAGCAGCGGGTTCCAGCCGAAGCTGATCTCGGGCCGGAAGATCAGCGCGCCGGGCAGTTCGCGTCCCATCCACAGCAGGGCGACGGTCCCGAACGCCAGCGCCACGCGCCATTCCGGCGTGGTCATGCGCCCCAGCGCCCGCTTCTGGCGCAGCACTTCCTCATGGCCCGCCGCATTGGGCGCGCTGGCGCTGACCTTGAAGGTGAAGCGGGTGAGGATGATCCACATCACGGGAAGGATCACCGCCACCGCCGGCACGCCCAGCATCATCCATTCAACAAAGGTGATGGAGGCGGCGAACTCGCGCTCCAGAAACCCGATGGCGATCAAATTGGTGGGCGTGCCCACCGGCGTCGCCAACCCGCCGACGCTGGCTGAATACGCCACCGCCAGCGCCAGCGCCGGGGCGAACATTTTCAGCTCCACGCCCTCATCGGCCATTTTCTCGGCGACCTTGAAGGCGATGGGGATCATCATCAGCGTGGTGGCGGTATTGGAGATCCACATCGACAACAGCGCTGTCGCCAGCATGAAACCGAGGATCAGAAGCGCCGGCTTGCCGCCGAACCGCGCCACCACGTTCAGCGCGATGCGCGCATGCAGATTCCAGCGCTCGATGGCCAGCGCGACAATGAACCCGCCCAGAAGCAGCATGACGATGGGGTCGGCATAGGGTTCGGCCGCGTCGCGGGTGGACAAGACGCCGAACACCGGAAACAGCGCCAGAGGTATGAAAGCGGTGGCGGCGATGGGGATGGCTTCAGTGGCCCACCAGCACGCCATCAGGACGGCGATAGACGCCACGATCCAGGCTTCACGCGAGACGCCCTCGGGCACCGGCAGGAGCTGGATGATGAGGGCGAGGGCCAGCCCCAGAATCAGCCCGATCCGCTTTGCCGTCCAGAATCCGGTCATGCTTTCGCGCCCCCCGCTGCCCTCGCCTGCGGCGATCAGGGCCGCGCATGGGCTGATTGTGGCGGCCAGGCCGCGCGGGTCAACCAGCTATGGGCTGGTGCGGGCAGGAAAGCGTCAGGCGGCGGCTGCGCCGGGATCGTCCCTCGAGCCCTGCAGCACGAAGCGTCGGTCGCAATAGCCGCATTCCACGCAAGTGTCCGTTCCCATATCGTACCAGACCCTCGGATGGCCCAGCGCGCCGCCGCCGCCATCGCACATCACCTTCTTGGATGTCACCACGATGACTTCGGGCGGCGGGAAGGCGGTGGAATCGGGACGGGCGGACATGGTTGGCACAGCGCTCCGCTTGTGGCCGCGCGGCGTTCCGGCGTGGACGCGCCGGTCAGCGCGGGTCTAGTTTGCGTCGATCCGTACCTAGGCGCGCGGCGCGCTGGCGTCAATTGCGCGCCGCGCCGCGCACCGCTCTGACCCGACGGGATTGCCCATGACCGATCACCTCCCCGACTACGCGCTTGAAGCCGAAGGGCTGGAGAAGACCTATCCGGCCGCGAAGAACAGCCCGGCCAAGCACGCGCTGCGCGGCGTGGATCTGTCGATCCCGCGCGGATCGATTTTCGGCCTGCTGGGGCCCAATGGCGCTGGCAAATCGACCTTCATCAATATCTTCGCAGGCCTGGTGACCAAGACTGCCGGGCGCGGCGCCATCTGGGGCAAGGATATCGACCGGCATCCGCGCGCGGCGCGCGCCGCCATCGGCGTGGTGCCCCAGGAACTGGCCATGGACGTGTTCTTCACCCCGTTCGAGACGCTGGAGCTGATGGCCGGCTTCTATGGCGTGCCCAAGGCCGAACGGCGCACCATGGAGATTCTCGACATCATGGGCCTGGCCGACAAGCGCGACGCCTATGTGCGCCAGCTGTCGGGCGGCATGAAACGGCGCCTTCTGGTCGCCAAGGCGCTGGTGCATAACCCGCCGCTTCTGGTGCTCGACGAGCCCACCGCCGGGGTGGATATCGAGCTGCGCCGCCAGCTGTGGGACTATGTGGTGCGCCTCAACGAGGCCGGGGTGACGATCGTGCTCACCACCCACTATCTCGAAGAGGCCCAGGAGCTGTGCGACCAGATCGCCATCGTCAATCACGGACAGGTGGTGGCGTGCGAATCCAAGGACTCCCTGCTCAAACGCCTCAATCGCAAGACGCTGGTTATCGAGCCGGGCGAGCCCCTGTCCGCCGTGCCGGCCGGCTTCGAGCACGCCGATGCGGTGATCCGCAAGGATGGCGCGCTGGCCATCACCTACAAGGTGGGCGAGGCGTCGGTGGCGCGCCTCATTGAGACCTATCACGCCTCGGGCGGGCGCATCGCCGACCTGCGCACCGAAGAGCCGGATCTGGAAGACGTCTTCCTGGCCCTGACCTATGAGGCAGACAGCGCGGCCTGACGGGCCGTCACTTCGCCGTATTTGAGGCTATGCTGGCGGTATGAGCTTCATCGCACGCATGTTCACCCGGTTTCTGGCGCTGATTTTGGCGCTCAGCGTCTTTGGCGTCTCGCTCTGGCTGGCGTTTTACATGCGGCCGGAAGGCGCAGGCGGCTGGGTCCTGCTCATTGGCCTGCCCTTCGCCGGGGCGCTGGCGGGCCTCATCATTTATGGCAGCCTGATGCGGTCGACGGGCGTTTCTGCGCCCCATCCCGAGCGCACCGGCGCGGGCATGATGGTGGGTCTGGGCTACCGCGCACGCCAGAGCGATGAGGACGAACTCGATCTTTGATACGATCTCAGCAGGGCGTCCGCCTGACGCCGCAGGTCAAAGATGAAATGTTGTACATACGCAATGAATTGATTGCGCCCTCCATCAATGCGGGTTAGATAAGGGACAAGACGCGCCACAGCCGGTTGGTCCGGCGCGGCGCGAAGACCCGGAGCCCAGGCGCGTGAACGACACGGCAATCATCCATAACCGCCTGCCTGTGCTGCGCGCCGAGCGCGGCCTGTCGCGCAAGGCGCTCGCCGAGGCGCTCGGGGTCAATTATCAGACCGTCGGCTATCTGGAGCGGGGCGATTACAACCCGTCGCTGGAGCTGGCGCTGAAGCTGGCGGCGTATTTCGAGCTGCCAGTAGAAATGATCTTCTCCCTGCAGCCTTTCACGCCCCTGTCGCGCATGGCTGCCTCTGGCAAAGGCGACTGAGATGTCCTTTTATATGCGCACGGCCTCGGGCCGCATTCCCTACCGCTCGCGCGCCTCGGTGCGCGCCGCCGTCATCCTGGTGCTCATCGGTTATCCCGTGGGCTGCATCGTGCAGCTCATCGCGCTGCACGTGGCGCTGGATATCTTCGGCCTGTTTCTGGTGCTGGTGAGCGTGCTGGCGTTCTTCTGGGTCGCGCCCTCCTATGTCCAGCGCATCGCCGGCGAGGTCCCAAGCGCTCTGGATGACGTGGAGCGTGATCTGCGTCACCGCGCCTACGCCTTCTCCTACACTGTGCTCACCGCGCTGGCCGCTGCGGCGGTGTTCTATCTGGCTGTCGCCAATGATGACACGCGCCTGACCCTCTGGGCGCCGCAGGGCTATGCCCACTGGAACGCGATCTTCTTCGGCGTGCTGATCTACAGCTTCATCATGCCCGCGGCCTGGCTCGCCTGGACCCTGCCCGAGCCCGACGCCGAAGACGTCGAGGGCGAGGCCCCGGTGCGCAAGGGCGGGGCGCGCGTGTGGCTGTGGAGCCTGCTGGCGCTGGGCGGCATGGCCGGCTTTGTCCTGGCCCGCCTCATCTCCGGATGAGCAAGGCGCGACAGGCGCGCCGGACCCTGCGGGCGGGCGCGCGACACGATTGAACCGGCCGCCCGCCTCCTGTATGCACCTCGTCTGGCCGATCAGCACCCGTAGCTCAGCTGGATAGAGCGCTGCCCTCCGAAGGCAGAGGTCACAGGTTCGAATCCTGTCGGGTGCGCCAGATTTTCCTTCGAGCTCGCAATCAGAACCGCTCAGCTGCTCCGGGCGTCCCGCCGCGAACGGCGAAGCCCGCTACCAGCCAAACGCCCGCGCAGCGCGCCGCACCAGGCGGGCGATGGGGTTGTGGGGGTCGGGTTCGGCGTGAGCCAGCGCGGGGACCTGGGCAGGGGGCGACGCCTCGTGGGTCGCGGCGCCGTTCGTTGCGCCTGTGGCGGCGGCGCCGTCCGGGGCCGTTTCGGGGATTGAAACCGCCCCGGCGTCTGCCGGCGCATCCGCGGCGGGCCGGCGCCGGCCCTTGCGGGCTTCCGCCTTGAGGCGGCCGGCTTCGCGGGCTTCCACCGCGGCGGCGATCTGGACTTGCGCCCGCTCATCGCGTCCCACCTGGCGGCGCTCCATCTCTTCGCCATAGGCTTGGAGGATGTCCCTCACATCGCCATCGCCGCGCACGCGGCCGGCATCCAGCCACAGGGCGCGCTTGCAGGTGTCGATCAGAAGCGACGGGCTGTGCGAGGCGAGCACCAGGATCCCGGCCTTGTCCACGAAGGCCTGCATGCGCTCGGTTGCCTTCTTGCGGAAGGCGGCGTCGCCGGCCGACAGCCACTCGTCGAGAATCAACACGTCGGGTTCGAACGCTGTGGCGATGGCGAAGCTCAGCCGCATGCGCATGCCGGCCGAATAGGTCTCCACCGGCAGAGCCAGGAAATCGCCCAGCTCGGAGAAGGCGGCGATTTCCGCGCGGCGCTCCTCGATCTCGGCGCGGGTGCGTCCGGCCGCCAGGCCGCGCAGGGTAATATTGCGATGGCCACTGGCTTCGGCGTTCATGCCCAGATTGATATTGACCAGGGCGGTGGTCTGGCCCTCGATCTCCACCTCGCCCGCGTCGGGCGAGTAAATGCCTGCAAGCACCTGTAAAAGCGTAGTCTTGCCCGAACCGTTCTCGCCGATCAGCGCGATGCGCTCGCCGGACCCGGCCTCAAAGGTGACGCCCTGCAACGCACGCACGCCGACCACCCGGTTCTTGCGGTCGCGTACCATGCGATCGAGGTCCGGATCAATCTCGTGCACGCCCGCTGCGGCGCGGCTGCGGCCGTACAGCGGGTAGTTCACGCAAAGATTCTCGACGCGGATATGGGACACGGCAGCGCGCTCCTACAGCCAGTAGGCCAGGCGGCGGCGCATGCGCGACGCGACGATCGCCGCCGCGATCCACACCACCACGGTCAGGACCCCGACCACGATCCAGCTCAGCGGACGTGGCTCAAGACCCATGAGCGGCGCGCGGAACACCTCCACATAATGGGCGACCGGATTGAAATCGGCGAAATTGCTGCGCCCGGTATCGAGATCGGACCGTATCCACAAGATCGGCGTGACGAACAGCAGGAGGCGCGTGATCGAGCCGACCAGATGGGTGACGTCGCGGTAACGCGCGCTGATCAGCCCCATCAGGTACTGGATCGCGACCGCATTCAGCAGGAAGACGGCGATCGCGGGCAGGACCCAGAGATTGACCAGGGTAGGCTGCCAGCCGGCGCCGATGATGATGACTGCGGCCACAATGAATTGCAGGGCGAAGGTGAAGATCGACCGGCAGATGCTGCGATAGATATGGATCGAGTGCGGCAAGGCGATGGACTGGATCCAGACCCTGGCCCCTGTGAACACGGTACATCCGTCTGTCACATTGCCCACGATGAAACTGAACGCCGCAAAGCCGATCGCGACGTGAATGACGAAGAATTCCCCGCCCCGGTCGGAAAACCCGGAAAAGATGATCGATACGCCGCCAACAAACATGGCGTAGGAGACAACGATCCAGGCCACGCCCAGTATGCTGCGCCGGTAGCGCTGCTGCATCTCGTCCCAGGCAAAGGTGCGCCAGAGATCGGTCATGCGCAAACCGGCAGCGAGGTCGGCGAAGAAGCTGGATATTTCCCCGTCTCTGGCCGTTCGGCGGACGGTGACGCTGGTGCTCATGGACTGACCCCGTCCGTGGTCGGAGGCGCCTGGCGCAAAGGCGCGGGCGCGATCAGGCGGCGCCTGAGTGAAATGGACTTTGCGGCCATGCCTGTCGCCTGTTCCGGCAGCGTCCCCGCGACGCGCCGTGTCCGATCGCTGCGCTGCATCAGCGGCTCTTGTAGGGCGCAATGGCCCGCCTATGCAACTCGCCAAGGCTGAGGCGGGCGACCTGCGCACGCGGATGGACGCTAAGGTTTGAAAAGGTTAGTCTTATCGGGTATTTTACTCGACTCAAAACGTATAGATTGTATTGAGCCGGGTGGCGGCTGGGGAATTTCGAGCCAGACTGGCTCCGCAGACAACACGGGGAAGCAGGGTGTGACGCACGTGGCGTTCAAAACACCTGGCGCAGGGCTAAGCCTTGCGGGAGCCGCTCACTGGGCGACTACCCCTTTGCCTGCCCTGTTCCTTGATCTGCGCCGCCCGTTTGCGCGCGCCTGGAGTGACCCCGATGCGCCCGCTGCACCTTGAGTGCATTGTCTATGGCCGCCCCGGCCTGATTGTCCATGTGGGCGCCGGGCCGGACGGGCCGGGCGCGCTGGCGCAGTCAGCGCGCGCTGCAATTCTGATCGAGCCGGATCCGGACCGGGCGGAGCAGTTGCGCATACGCTACGGCGCCACGCCGTCTGTGCGGCTGATAGAGGGAGCGGTCACCCGCGCCGCCGGGCGCATGCCGTGGCGCCGGGCGCACGCCTTCACCCACGCCATGGGCGCGGCCGGCGCGCAGGGTCTGGTTCGTGACCTCGCTGCAGCCATTGAGCGCGACGCGGACTGTGTCGTGGACTGCATCGCGGCGGATTCGATCCTTAAACCTGACGATTTTGATGGCGAGGGCGAACACATCCTCCTGATCGACGCCGCCGACGATGCTGTGGATGTGCTGGACGCCCTTGACGCCGCTGGCTGGCTGGCGCGGTTCGATCATGTGATTGTCCGGGTCAAAGAGGCCCCGCCGCCCGGGCACGCGAAGGCGCGCGGCGATGTGGCGGACTGGGCGCAGGCCCGCAGATGGCTGATGCTGGCGCTGCCCGGACAGGGCGGCGCGGATGCATGGCGCGCCTGGATCGGCCCGGTGCGCAAGCCTGCATCCGGCGCCGGGCCGGAGCAGAACCGTCCGGCGCCGCACGCCGCGCGCGTGGTTGAACTGGACGCGGCGCTGGAAACCTATCGCGCCGCAACCCGCGACGCCGAAGCGCGCTGGCTTGAGCAGCGCGCAGGTTTGATGGACGAGCTGCGCGCAAGTCAGGCCCGCTGCGCCGGGCTTGAGGCGGACGGTGAGCTGGAAGCTGTTCGCCGCGCGGCCGCTGAGTCCGAGGCGCACAGCCAGGCGCGGCGCGAAGAACTGGTGGCCGAGCTCGAGGCGGCGCGCGTGCGGGCGCTGGAGCTGGGGCGCGCCCTGCAAACGGCCGAGGCGGCGCGCGCCAGCGCCGAGGCGCAATTGCAAAGCGCCCGCCAACCCGCGCGGGATCGCGACGGCTATCAGTCCGCCCTGCGCGAAGACGCTGTCCGGTTTCAGCGCGAGCTTGACCGGCATCTGGAGGCGGCGCGCGCCGCTTCCGAGCGCGAGCGCGCCCTGACGGCCCAGATCACAGCGGCGCGAGACGATCTACGCCTGGCGATCAAAGGCCAGCGCCTGGCCCAGGCGAGCCTGTCGGAGCTCCAGGACCGCTACAGCGCGCTTCTGGATGATCGCAACGCCCTGGATGGGTTGCTGCGACAGCTGACCGACCGGCTGACAAGCGCCGCTACGGCCCGGCTCGGCATCGCTCGCTCCGGGGCGCAGGCGGATTGGGACCATTGAACGCGCAATCCAAAACCGCACCAGGCTTGCCTGTGATGGTCGAAGAAGCGCTGGAGTTGTTGCAGGGGCGTTATCCGCCGGCGGCGCGCGGCGGCTCGGCGGGGATGCCGCTGGGCCAGTTGCTCGAACAATGCTGGGCGCGTAGCCAGGCGCGCGCCCATGCCGGTCCCGAGCCGGTGCGGGTGATCCGCCAGCTCGCCTGCGTTGGCGGGACAATGTTCGCCCGCGCGCTGCAGGCCCAGCCCAATGTGGTGGTGCTGAGCGAAGTGGACCCGTTCGCATCGCGTCCGCGCCGGTCTCCGGAGTTTGCGCCCACCGATCTGTTGTATCTGGCCGAAACCGCAACGGGCAGTGTCGATAACGCCGTGCGCGCGCAGGTTTTCAGCGCCAGTCTCCGCGCCCTCCACGCGGCTTATGACCGCCGGGGTTCTCGCCTGGTGGTGCGCGCTCACAGCCATACCCGATATTGCACCGCGCGCGACTGGGCCTCGCGCCCCGGCGTGACCGAGCTGGTGGCGCGCGACCTGCCGGTGCGCACGCTCACCCTGGTGCGCCACCCGCTGGATTCCTGGATGTCGCTGAACGCCAATGAATGGGTGCACTTCCAGCCGCGGACGCTGGAGGAGTATGCACGGCGTTCTCTCGCCTTCATTGATCAGCCCCATGCCGGGCGGGTGGTGAAGTATGAAAGCGTCGCGGCTGATCCGCACGCCATGATGGGTTGGGTCTGCGAATGGCTGGAGCTGGCCTTCAATCCCGACTGGGACGATCTGGTGGGCGCCATACGCCTGTCCGGGGCCAGTGGCCGGAGTGGCGATGCCGTCAGCCCGCGCCCTCGCGCCGCCGTGCCGGAGTGGATCGCGCAGGAAGCCTCAACCAGCCCGGCCTATCAGCGGCTGTGTGCGCGGCTGGACTATAATCCTGATCCGGCCTCGCCGCCTTTGCCGCGCGGCGCTCCGGCGGACGCGGGCGCCTAAAAGCGCGCGATGGCCGCTTCCATCAGCGCTACCGCCTCGGGGCTCGCCCAGTCCGCGTCGCCGTCCAGCCGGCCGATCTCGATTCCGTGGCGGTCATAGAGCACGCTCAGCGGCAGGCCGCGCGCCCCGGCGGCGAAGCCCAGATTCATGTTGGGATCGAAATACAGGGCGAGATGACCAAGCCCGCGCTCGGCGTAAAACGCTTCAGCATCCTCGACCCGGCGATCCATGGAGATGGCGACCACTTCAAAATCATCCGAGCCCAGCTGGGCCTGCAGGGCGTCAAGCGCCGGCATCTCCACCACGCAGGGCGGGCACCAGGTGGCCCAGAAATTGACCAGGATCACCTTGCCGCGCTTGTCGGCCAGGGTGATCTCGCGCCCCTCGGCGGTGAGGATCGGCCCGCGCGGCTGGGCGGGCGCGCCCGCAACGCTGCGAAACGCGCTCATCTCGCCCACTGTGAAACTCGATAATGCAGCGGGCGCCGGGCCGCTGAAAAAGGCCCCGCCCAGCGTCCAGATGGCGGCGCCGGCGCCGATGACGATCATGGCGACGATGGCGTGGGACAGCTTCAGCTGCGGCTTGCGCATGACGCACTTCCTCTTCCTAATGCCGGCACACCGCCGAACACCCGCTCACGCACAGGACGCCGCCCCGCCCATGACCACTGACGCCCCCGCCTCGTCCCCGTCCGCCAGCGGCATCTGGGGCGGACGCTTTGACGCCGGACCGTCCGCCGTGATGCAGGCCATCAACGCCTCGGTGGATGTCGACAAGCGCCTGTTTGAACAGGACATCGCCGGATCGCTGGCGCACGCTGCGATGTTGACCGCTTGCGGCGTGATTTCAAGGGAGGACGGTGAGGCGATTGCGCGCGGTCTGGACGCGATCCGCACCGATATCCGCGCCGGCCGGTTTGAATGGAAGGCCGAGCTGGAAGACGTGCACATGAATATCGAGGCGGCCCTGCGCGACCGCATCGGCGCGCCCGCTGGCCGCTTGCACACGGCCCGGTCGCGCAATGACCAGGTCGCCACAGACTTCCGCCTCTGGCTGCGCGAGGCGCTCGAAAGCGCGGCCGACGCGTTGCAGGCCTATCAACGGGCCCTGGTTGCGCGCGCTGATGATCACGCCGACTGGGTCATGCCCGGCTTCACCCATCTGCAGACCGCCCAGCCGGTGAGCCTGGGCCATCACCTCCTCTGCTGGGTGGAGGCGGCCGAGCGCGACCGTGGGCGGCTGCTGGATGCGCGCGCGCGGCTGAATGAGTCGCCGCTGGGCGCCGCGGCGCTGGCGGGCACGGCGTTCGCGATTGACCGGGAGATGACGGCGAAAGTGCTGGGTTTTGACCGGCCCATGGCCAATTCGCTGGACGCGGTGTCCTCGCGCGATTTTGCGCTGGAGGCGCTGTCGGGGGCGGCCATCACGGCGATCAATCTGTCGCGTTTTGCTGAAGAGATCGTGTTGTGGACCTCGCGCCGTTTCGGCTTCGCCAGCCTGTCGGATGCGTTTTCCACCGGTTCGTCCATCATGCCGCAAAAGCGCAATCCCGACGCCGCCGAACTGGTGCGCGCCAAGCCCGGCCGCATCGCCGGGGCGCTGCAGGGGCTGATCCTGGTGATGAAGGGCCTGCCGCTGGCCTATTCCAAGGACATGCAGGAAGACAAGGCGCTGGTGTTTACCGCGTTTGACGACCTGATGCTCGCCATCACCGCCATGACCGGCATGGCCGGCGATCTCACATTCAACCGCGATGCGCTGGAAGCGGCGGCGGGCGAAGCCTATTCGGACGCCACGGATCTGGCCGACTGGCTGGTGCGTGAGCTGAACATGCCCTTCCGCGACGCCCATCACGTGGCCGGGTCTGCGGTGAAAACCGCCGAAGCCTCCGGTCTGGCGTTGAAGGACCTGCCGCTGGCGCGTTATCAGGAGATCGAGCCGCGCATTGATGCGCGCCTGTTCGAGGTCTTGTCCGCGCGCGCCTCGATGGAGAGCCGGACCAGCTTTGGCGGTACGGCGCCAGTGCGGGTGCGCGAACAGATCGCCGTTTGGAAACAACGCCTGCAGGCGTGAGGAGACCGACCATGACCGCCGACATCACATGGCAGCGCATCGCGGGGCTCACCGCCTGCGCTCTGGCGGCGCTCGCGCTCACCGGGTGCGGCGTGCGCGGTGGGCTGGAGCGGCCCGCGCCGCTCTGGGGCGATCCCCGGGAGATCGAACCGGACTCCGCTCAGGATGACGACGAGGATGCGGATGAAGAGGAGGACGATTTCCTCGACCCGGACGACTGGCGCGCGCCGGGCTAGCGCGCCGACACGTCCACCCAGCCGAGGCAGCCGGATTGTGCGCGGGCGCCTTCGACGGGCGTCAGCCGCCATTGGGCAAGCTGTTCGCGCAACTGGCGATTGGCGGCGCGGGCCTGCTGGCGGGTCATCACTGGCTGGCTTTCGGGGAAGGCCAGCATGATCGGGCGCAGATTGGACGTTGAGCCGCTGGTGCTGACATCATAGGCGAAAACATAGCGCGCCGCGCCGATCCAGGCGGTGTTGCGCAGCCGGGGCGTCTCGCCCGACCAGGCCGAAAAACCCTCAGCCACTCCGTCCGCGGTCGTGCAGTCGGCGCTGGCGAGCAGGGCGGCCTGTTCGGCCTCGTCCATGAAGGCGATGGTGCTTGACTGGCCGGCCAGAAGCGCGGCGGCGGCGAGTGTGGCGAGAACGGACATGGGTGTCTCCGGTATGTGGACCTGACCGCAGTATGATCCAGTCCTGGTCCGCTGGCAAAGCCTGCCGGCGGGTTATCGGACGGTCAGCTGCGCCGTCGTATGGCAGCCTGTCAGGGGCCGGTCTGGAGAGGCGGTCTCAAACCGCTCCCAGGTGATCCAGTCCAGCAATTCAGCCTCCAGGACCTGGCGCTGGCCGCGTGTGAAATGCCGGGCGCGATCATGATAGGTATAGCGCGTGATGCGTGCGTTGGTGGTCCGGTTATCGCTGTCGATATCAAACAGGAAGTCCACCGTCACCGAACCCCGCCAGAACTCCATGATGCTGTTGGGCACGGTCGGCGACCCCGCAGAGCGGTAACCATCAGAAAAAAATCTGACGTCCTCATCGGTCGCATGGGCGTGGCCGCAATCACCCTGCTGGAATATCCGCTCCACCTCGTCGGGCGGGATCACATCCACAACCCCGCCGCGCTGGCGCGCCTCGGCAGGGGCGGCAGCCATCACGGTTAGCAGGATGAGCACTGCGCTGACAGCGCCGGAACGAGCCATGAAAACCCCTCTTCAAGGGGAAAACTTACGCCGATGCACGCTCAAATGACAAGCCCCGCCGGATCGCTCCGGCGGGGCTTTCTGTATCGCGCAGGCGTAAGGCCTAGTAGCGGTAGTGCTCGGCCTTGAACGGGCCGGCCTGGCTGACGCTGATATAGTCGGCCTGTTCTTCGCTCAGCACGGTCAGATTGGCGCCCAGCTTGGGCAGATGCAGGGCTGCGACCTTTTCATCTAGGTGCTTGGGCAGGATGTAGACGTCGTTCTTGTACTGGTCGCCGCGCGTCCACAGCTCGATCTGGGCCAGCACCTGGTTGGTGAAGCTGGCGCTCATCACGAAGGACGGGTGGCCGTTGGCGTTGCCCAGATTTACCAGCCGACCTTCGGACAGCATGATGATCTTGTGGCCTTCAGGGAACTCGATCAGGTCGACCTGCGGCTTCACATTGGTCCATTGGAAATTGCGCAGGGCCTCGACCTGGATCTCGTTGTCGAAGTGGCCGATATTGCACACGATGGCCATGTGCTTCATGGCGCGCATGTGGTCGACCGTGACCACGTCCTTGTTGCCGGTGGCGGTGACGACGATGTCGACATCGTTGATCACGTCTTCCAGGCGCACCACGCCGAACCCGTCCATGCACGCCTGCAGGGCGCAGATCGGGTCCACTTCGGTGACAGACACGCGGCAGCCGGCCTTGGCCAGCGATTCCGCCGAGCCCTTGCCCACGTCGCCATAGCCGCACACGACGGCGGTCTTGCCGGCCATCATGACGTCGGTGCCGCGCCGGATCGCGTCCACCAGGCTCTCACGGCAGCCATAGCGGTTGTCGAATTTCGACTTGGTCACGCTGTCGTTCACGTTGATGGCCGGGAAGGCGAGCTCGCCGCGCTTGGCCATCTGATACAGGCGCATCACGCCGGTGGTGGTTTCTTCCGACACGCCCTTGATGGCGGCTTTGGCGGTCTTGAACCAGCCCGGCGACATCCGGATGCGTTCGCGGATGGTTTCGAAGAGGAATTTTTCCTCTTCCGACTTCGGCTCGCCCAGCACGGACGGGTCCGCCTCGGCCTTTTCGCCCAGCTGCAGGTACATGGTGGCGTCGCCGCCATCGTCCAGGATCATGTTGGCGGTTTCGCCATTGGGCCAATGGAAGATCGCATCGGCGAACTCCCAGTATTCCTTCAGGTTTTCACCCTTGTAGGCGAACACCGGAATGCCGGCCTCGGCGATCGCCGCGGCGGCGTGGTCCTGGGTGGAGAAGATGTTGCACGACGCCCAGCGCACGTCGGCGCCGAGAGCGACGAGCGTCTCGATCAGCACCGCAGTCTGGATGGTCATGTGCAGCGAGCCGGCGATGCGTGCGCCTTTCAAGGGCTTGGACGCGCCGAACTCCTCGCGCAGGGACATCAGGCCGGGCATTTCGATCTCGGCCATTTCGATTTCGATCCGGCCCCAGCGCGCCAGGCTCATGTCTTTCACATACCGGTCTTCGCCGGTGTTCGCAGCATTGATCAGAGTCATTGTTTACAAGGGCCTTTTCGCCAGTCGTGGGGAGAGTGTCTCATTCGTCCCGGATCGGGACGCCGATCATATAAAGGAAAGTGCATATCGGCGCAAACGCGCATCGCGCCACGGGCGAAATTCCTTGCGACTCAGGAAAATTCTTAAAACGGTCCTAATCTTGTATATACTCTTCGGTAACCGGTGGTGCGGGCGTTCGGAGGGGATGCGTGCGCCATCGCGGGAGGGGTTTCAGCTGACCTGCACGGCATTTTCGCCGCGGATTGGCTCGCATGAGGGGAAGATTCATCATGGCGACTTTGCCGACGGCCTATGCCAGCCTGCGTTTCGGGCGCAAGACCATCGACTTCTACGCTGTCACCGGCGAAGTCGTCGGCTCTGACCCGCGCGCCCGCGCCGAGGAACGCCGCATTCAGGATCTCGATGGCGCGCGTCACACGCTGCGCCTGATGGAAAAGAGCTACCGGCTCGAGCCGGGCGACAGCGCCAGCGTGCTGCGCCTGCAGCCCGGACCGGAACGCCGCTCGCGCCCCGTCGCGGTGGCGAGCCCCTCGGCCCAGAGCTGGTCGCGCACCCATCCGGGCGTCGCGGCCCTGCTGTCGCGCGCCGGCGTATCACGCAATGTGAACTGGTGGCTGACCATGGTGCTGTTTACCCTCGCGGCGCTGGCGATGGTGTGGCCCTATCTGCATGCCTTCCTGGTGGAGCTGGCGCCCGGGCGCATCGCCGCCCTGCCGGCGCCGGATTTGTTTGCGCTGGCCGCGGCGTCCGTGCCCGGTCTCGACACATTCCGCTGGTCGGACGCCGCAGCCGGGCTCGCCCCTCTGCTGGACTCCGCCGCACCCGGTCTCGCGGACCAGACCGGCATGATCGTCTTCGCCGCCATCGTGTCCGCGTTCGCGGTGCTGGTTTATGCGGCGCGTTCCTGGCGCCTGGTCTGGGCGCCGGTGTTTGTGGCGCTGGCGGTGGCGGGGGCTATCGGTCTGAACGGGCCGGCCGGCGCTGAAGGCCCGGCTCTGGCCGCGCTGGGCGTTGCGGCGCTGCTGTTTGTGGTGGGCGGGATGACCAATCGCCTGCGCGACGAGGCGCGGCTGGACCAGCGTATCGCGCTGCTGGCCGACCATCTGGTGTCCCAGGCCCCGGTCGAGCATGTACGCGCCTCGCGCCTGCCGGAGGCTGCTGCGGCCGGGATCGGCGCCAGCACCATCACCGCGTCTGCTCTGCGCGAACCGGCGGCGCCGCATGAGGCGGCAGAGACGGCGATCGACGCCGGCACGGACGTTCAGACCGATGCGCCGGCGGCCGAGGCCACCAGCGCCGCAGTGACAGTCGAGGCTGAACCCGCCTCGGACGCAGAAGCCCAGACAGAAACAGCCGCCGCTGAAACGCTGCCCGAGGCGGCAACCACCGGCGCCGCGGAGACAAGCGTCTCCACGCCTGCGGACACCGCGGACGCTACGGCTGAGGCGCCTGCCGAGGCGGCCGAGCCGGTCAATTCAGCGCCGGTGAGCCACAACGCGACGGCCGAGACGGCGTCTGACGCCATCGAAGCGGATGGATTTGTGGATCCGGACCTGAGCGTGGACACCGCCCCGGCCATTCCGGTTGCGTCCCCCGCCCCGGCTGCGGCCGAGGCCGCGCCGGCCGACGCCGACAGCACCGAGGAAGCGCGCCTGCGCGATGATCCGCGCTATGCCGCGCGCGCCATTGTCCTGCCCGCGCCCCCGCCCATGCCGGCGCCTCAGACCGGGGCCGCGCCCGCCTTCGCTGCGCCTGCGGGCGATAACGCTGCGCTGCAGTCCGGTGAGGCGGAGGCCCAAGGCGCAGGCGACGCTGAACGCACGCCGGAGACGGCCCGCTAGGGGAATCGCGTCTGCAGCGCGTGTTGCCTCAGCCCGGCGGGGTCAAACCCGTCGGATCAGGCCTTCGCAGCCTTTCTCGATCAGGTCGAGGGCGCGGTTGAAATCGGTTTCATCGCCGTAGTACGGGTCCGGTACGTCCTGTCCGGCCATACCCACAGACCAGTCGAGCAAGAGCGAGATTTTCGCGCGCTCGGGCAGGCGGCGGTAATCGCGCGCGGAAAGGAGCCAGCGCTTGTGGCCCTTGTCGAGCGCGATCAGGTGATCGAAACGCTCGAAGTCCTCATCTGTGACTGCCCGCGCCGTGATCCCGGACAGATCATAGCCGCGTCGTTCACCCGCCGCAGCGGCGCGCGGATCAGCGCTTTCGCCGGCATGCCAGTCGCCAGTTCCGGCGGACTCAAAGGCCATTGGCTTGCCGGCGCGCTGCGCCAGAGTGGTCGCGACCGCTTCGGCCAGGGGCGAGCGGCAGATATTCCCGGTGCAGACAAACAGAACCGATATCGCCCGGCGCGCCATGATGGATATCCCTTTGGGGCAAGAAAAAAACGGCGGCCCCATAGAGCCGCCGTTTGCTTTAAGGCGCACTTAAGCGGCGCGGTTAACCGGGCGTGACCGCCGGTTGGGCTGCAAATTGCGGCGCGATGCGCAGATCACGCGCCCAGCGCAGTTTCTCGAAAATCAAAAGCGCTGTGCCGTTATAGTCGAACACCCGGTTGAACAGGCCGCGCCGGGGCAGGTGCAGGGCGCTGGACGGCTCGTCGTGGTGGTGGTCATGAAACGCTTCGCCACCCGTGAGCAGCGCCAGCAGATAGTCGGCCCAGGCCGGCGTCTTGAGGTGGCCGAACACGTTCACGCCCAGGATCGTCGCGTGGAACTGCACCCCGCGCGCCACCACGGCGCTGGCGTGCAGGATCAGGGTCAGGATCAGCGATCCGCCCAGCGCCCACACCAGCGCATAGATCGCGGCGGGCAGCACCAGGTGCACCGCCACCGAGATCAGCGAATAGTGACGGTCAAAGACCACCACCGAGCGCGTATCGCGCAGCCACATGGCCAGCGGGCGCTTGAGATCATTGGGGTCGCGCCAGAACAGCCAGCCCAGCCATGCCCACATTTTGCCTTCGGCCGGATTGTGCGGATCGCCGGGGCGGTCCGACAGGCGGTGGTGCTGGCTGTGATAATTCACCCAGTCCCGGAACCGGCCCTGCATGGCGACAACGCAGTTGAAGGTGGTCAGCACCTGCGCCGGCCAGCGCAGCTCGCCCGCCTTGTGCTGCCAGACACGGTGAAGCGCGCCGATGCCGACATTGCAGATCACCAGCGTCACGGCGCCGGACAGGAGAGCGAGGGGGATGTACCACCATTCCAGGGTCACCCCGGAGAAGGACCAGCCGATGATGGCGGCGGCGATGAGGCCGATGACGCCCAGGGCGGGATAGATGATGGCGGCGAAGACGCTGGCCCAGTCGAGATTAGACCAGCTTTTGCGGATGGCGACCGACCGCGGCGTCGGCAAGGCTTTCATGCAAGACCTCTGTTGCTTTGCCTGCCAGCGATGACACAAGCGTCTGCGGGCAAGACCTCCCCCTTCTGCTGGCGAGATTGACATGGCTTCGCGGCGAAAAACAGGCCTTCGTGCGTCCGGGCCGGTCACAGCGCAGTGAGGCGGGTCGCGGCCGGCGCTCGACGCAGGCGCGCGTGTGCGCTATTGGCGAAGGCAGGATGACAGGGCGGGCGGCGATGGCTGTCAGAGCCCTGAAATAACAGGCAGGGAGCAGGCAATGGCTGAAGGCGAATTTCCGGCGGGCGCACTCATGAAGGGCAAGCGCGGGCTTGTCATGGGCGTGGCGAACAAGAATTCCATCGCCTGGGGGATTGCCCGCCAGCTGCATGCGCAAGGCGCCGAGCTCGCCTTCTCCTACCAGGACGAGGCGCTGGAAAAGCGCGTGCGGCCGCTGGTCGAATCATTGGGTGATGAACCCTTCATGGTCACCGCCGACGTGTCGGACGACGCCTCCATGGACGCCTGTTTCGAAACGCTCAAGGCCAAATGGGGCAAGATGGACTTTCTGGTCCACGCCATCGCGTTCGCCGGCAAGGACGAGCTGCAGGGCTCCTTCACCCACAACACCACCCGCGAAGGCTTCAAGCGGGCGATGGACATCTCCGCCTTCTCCTTCGTCGATGCGGCCAAGCGCGCCAGCGCCCTGATGCCGTCACGTGAAGAGGGCGGCGGCGCGATGGTGACGCTGACCTATCTGGGCGCCGAACGCGTGGTGCCCAATTACAATGTCATGGGCGTCGCCAAGGCCGCGCTGGAAGCCAGCACCCGCTATATCGCCCGCGATCTGGGCCCTGAAGGCATCCGCGTGAACGCCATCTCCGCCGGTCCGATGCGCACCCTCGCCATGGCCGGCATCAGCGGCGGGCGCCAGCTGATGAAGACCGGCAAGGACTGGTCGCTCCTGAAAGAAGACACCACGATGGAAGGCGTCGCGGGCGCGGCGCTCTACCTCCTGTCCGATCTCGGCAAATCGTGCACCGGCGAGGTCCTGCACGTGGACGCCGGCTTCCATGTCGTCGGCGTGCCCGATGCGGGGGAAGGGGAGGAGTAGCCCTCCCTCACCCCACCGGCTGACGCGGCTGGAAGGTCGCCAGGCACGCATCGGCCAGGCGCCACTGGCCGTCTTCCAAGACAAAGCGGCAGGCGGCGTGGTCGCGGCCCGGCTCGCCGGTCTGCAGCCCGGTCATGCCCGGGTTCTGCAGGGCGTCGAAGCGCCCGGCGGGGAAGACATAGGTCAGGCGCGCATTGTCCGTCGCCGGTTCATCGATCAGGCACAAAGGCGGGCGCATGAGCACGGTGCGCACCGAGCGGTCATTCATGCGTGCGCCGAACACCTGCGCGAACACCGCCGGGTCTTCCGCGCGCAGGCGGCGCGCCGTCTCGCCGCCTTCAGCAGCGAGAAGCCCCGCCAGCCGGTTCTGGTCATGGGTGACGATGGCGGCGAAGGCGGCCCGCTCGGACGCATCGGCGTCACGGCAGGAGACCGACTGGGTCGTCGTGGTGCAGGCGCTCGCCAGCGCGGCGGCGGCGAGGGCGGGTGCAAGGCGGCTCAGGCGGGCGGTCATGACAGCGTCTCCGGCATCGTGTCAGCCGCAAGGTGCGGCGGAATTGTCGCCGGGGAGAATGCACGCCCGCGCCCGCTTCGCCAAGCCGTCAGGGGCGCAATTCAGCCGCATCCGCCGCTCATGGCGCCGATCCAGGCGGCGATCAGGGCCGCGCCCTCGTGATAGGTCACCGACCGGCCAAGCTCGGGCATCATGTCGCTGAGCCGCTCGGTTTCCAGGCGATGGGCGAATATCGACTGTTCCGGCGATCCCGGCACGATGGAGAAGGGCCGCCCGCCCGTGCCTGTCCCGGCGGCGATGGGCGGTTTGCAGCGGCCCAGATGCGGCCCGTCCGGCTCCCACGGCTCCAGATATAGCCCCGATGTGCGCGCCGGTCCGGTGCGCGAATGGCAGTGGGCGCAGTTGATGTCCAGCCAGGCGCGCGAGGCCGTATCCAGCGCGGCGCCGGACAAGGTGACATCCCCGTCCCAGACCGCCGCGCGCGGCGCCAGGTCCGGCTCCGGCGCGCCGGTGAGTAATCCGGCCTGTGTCCAGTGCGCCAGCTGGTTCTCAGGTCCGTCGGCATAGGCGAACGGCCCGTTGAGGTGCCGCGCACGAGGACCAATGGGCCGCACCGCGCCGTCGCGCGCGTCAGTGACGTGGCAGGCCGCGCACTGGTTCACGTCCGGCACGGCGTAGGTGAAGCTTTGCGCCGGCCGCGCCGCGCTGATCAGGGTCAGGTCCACAAAGGCCCCGGTGCGCGCCAGCGAGGCGCTGCGCTGGGCGTCGTCCCAGACGTAAGGCAGCGCCTCCCACCCCGCCTCGCGGCGCACGAGAACCCGCGTCTCGATGAGGCGCAGGCCCGTGAGATCAAGCTGCACCCCGTCAAAATGATCCTCCAGCCGGCCCCGGGCCGAGACCTGATCAAATCCACCATCGCTGAGCGAATAGAAGAAGGTCTTGGTGATCACCGTGCCGACGGGAAACTCGAACGTGTCTGTCTCGTGATAGGCCGCAGGTCCCGCTCCGTCCGGGATCCAGACCGTGCGCAGTTTCAGCGCATAGTCGGAAAACAGCGCGGTGTTCAGCCCATAGGCTGTCACGCCCTCGCCCAGCACCAGCGCATCGCCGCGCCGGGCCACCTGGCCCCAGGCCTCCAGCGCCGCCGGGCGCCCGTCCGCGATATAGGCCGGCTCCGGGGGCGGCGCCGGCGGCTGCGCGGAGCAGGCGGCGCAGAGCAGGGCGAGGCCGGCGGCGAGGATCAGCCTCAACACTAGCCCTCCAGCGTGACGGCGGGCAGGGGCTCATGGCTGCAGTTGAAGGCCGCGCGATCCACTTGCGGGTCGGCGAAGTCATTGGGCCCGTCGGCGTTGAGCACCTCGGCGTCGGTGACGCACAGGCGCAGGGCGCCGGGCAGGGCGCCATCCACCATCCGGTCCGTGTTCACATAGCCATCCCAGAACACCGGGGGCAGGCGGCCCGTGGGTCCGAACTTCAGCAGCCGCAGCGCCTGCAGGTCCATATTGTCGGGATTATTGCCGCCGCCCTCATAGGTGTTGGAGTGGACGTGGATGCGTTCGGGATAAGGGTCGAACTCATCGTTCACGCCCAGATCGGAGAAGCCCGAGGAATAGCCTGAGGAGATGATCACGTGGGCGGTGCGGTTGTCGCGCATCCGGTTGTTGAAAATCTCCACATCATCATTGGCGTTGATGAGGATGCCCGTACCCGCCGGCACATTGGCCACCGGCGTGCCGGCATGGCCGAAATTGGCGGTGTTGTTCTCGTGCACATCATTGTCGAACACGCGCGTGCCCGCGCCGGGACGCGGCAGGTTGGGCATGTTGAACACCAGAATGCCGCCGGTATTGTTCACCGCCACATTGCCGTAAACGTCGGCATTGTTGGAGTTCTCGATCTCGATCCCGGCCACATTGTACTCGGCGCGGTTATTGCGCACGATGATCATATCCGACTGGCCCACATAGATCCCTGCGTCCGATGCCGCGATGGCCACCGAATCCTCGATCAGCACATTGCGCGACAGCACCGGATACAGCCCGTAGGCGCCATTGTCGGTGGAGGGGCCGCGCGTCCATTCCACCCGCACGCCGCGGATCGTCACGCCGTCGCCGCCGGTGATCTTCACCGCGTCGCCGGCGGTGTCCTCCACAGCCAGGTTCTCGATGGTGAAATTGTCCGAATTGGAGACCAGCAGGCCCTCGGCGCCCTGGCGCTGACCGGCGAAGGACAGGATGGTCTCGTCCATCCCGGCGCCGCGGATCGTGACGCCGCTGACGCCGCTCAGGGACAGGCCCCGGTCAAAGGCGAAGCGCCCGGCCGGGATCTCGATCACATCGCCGGGCTGCGCATCCAGCAGCGCCTCGTGCAGGACGCTCTGATACTCGGTGTCGAAATCGCTGGTGTCGCGGGCCTCGGGCTCGCCGCCGCAGGCCGTCAGGATCAGGGCTGCGCCAAACGCAGCAATCAGGCGTGACAAGGTCATCGTGGTTTCTCCCCTGACCGGCGCGGCGCGTCTGGCGTGCGCACATCTTGCCGGAGCATGGGGAGAGGTTAACCGCGCGGGGCGGGCGATGTCGAGCAAGATGAACGCTGTTCACACACGAAAAACGCCGCGCTCCCGCGGACCAGGGAGCACGGCGTTTCATGTCGTACAGCAAGCGTCGTCAGGTCGGGCCAGCGCTCTAGCGCCGGGCTGCGACCTTCGGCTTGGGCAGCAGACCTTCGCGCTGGGCGCGCTTGCGGGCCAGCTTGCGGGCGCGGCGGATAGCCTCGGCCTTCTGGCGCGCCTTTTTCTCGGACGGCTTTTCGTAATGGTTACGGCGCTTCATTTCACGGAAGGTGCCCTCCCGCTGCATTTTCTTTTTCAACGCCTTGAGCGCTTGCTCGACGTTGTTATCGCGCACAACAATCTGAACGATGGTCCGCTCTCCCTGGTGTGTTCCGTGCAGGACGCCGCGCGCCTGCTGCCTGTTGATATGTGCTGTCCACGCAAAACGCGCCGGGCCAAGGGGTTTAAGCCCCCGGCGGCGCGGCGGCGCTTCCAGCAGAGGCGGGGGGTATACCGGAGGCGGATACGTCTGTCCAGCGGCCCGGCGCGGCGAAACGCCCCGTGACGCAGGCGTCTGCGGGGCTTATATCTGCATCCATGACAGAGACCGCCACCCCCCGCGCCGACGCCGCCCGCCTCGCCCTTCTGGACGCGGCCCTGCTCCATGCCGCCTTTGACGGCTGGACCGCCGCCACGCTGAAAGCGGCGGGCGAGGATGCGGGGTTCAGCGCCGGCGAAGTGGCGCTGTATTGCCCCGGCGGGGTGCTGGACCTGATCGAGACCTGGTCGCGGCGCAGCGATTCCATCGCCGCCGAGGCCATCGCCGCCGATCCCGCCAGGCGCGTGCGTGAGCGGGTGACCCATGGCGTGATGTTCCGCCTTGAAGCCATGGCCGGCCATGAAGATGCTGCGCGGCGCGCCCGCGCCCGGCTGCTGCTTCCCGATGGTCTGGATCGCGGCGCGCGCCTGATCTGGGCCAGCGCAGACTCCATCTGGCGCGCGCTGGGCGATCCCAGCACCGACGTCAATTTCTATACCAAGCGGGTGACGCTGTCGGGCGTGTTCACGACTACCCAGGCGGTCTGGCTCGACGAGGATGATCCGGCCAAGCCGCGCACGCGGGCTTTCCTGGACCGTCGTATCGACGGCGTCATGCAGTTTGAGAAGGTCAAGGCGCGCTGGCGCGAGGCGCAGGCAAGCCTGCCGGATCTGGCCGCCCTGGCCGGACGCATGCGCTATGGCGGGGGCGGCGGCCGCTAGGGCCTGCACGCCGCCTCAGGCGCGCAACGCGTAGCCGTCATCCAGCTCGCCCATGGCGTCCGCGTCTTTGTCAGCGTGTGACGGCGCAGCAATGTCCGCCTCAGGGCGCGGGCGCGTCATCCGGCTGGCCGCGTAGCCCGAGAGGAGCGTCGCCAGCATGATCAACAGCAATTGAAAGACCGCGGTGCGCACCGCCGCGTCGCGGCGCGCCTGGGCTTCGCCCAGCACTTCGCGCACGCCCTCCTGGGCGAAGCGATTGCGCAAGGTGGACAGCTCGAAATAGATCGGCAGCCGCGTCTCCCGCCACCAGGCGCGGTGCGTCTCGTCCAGCGGCGCGCCATAGCCCGCCGCGATCAGATGACCGCGCGCTTCGGCCAGCGTGCCGGGCGCGGCCCGGGCGATCACGCTTTGCAGCTCCCAGTCCCAGCGCGTGTCCGCGAGGGAATGGAATGCAGCCAGATGGCTGTTCTGCGCGCCCATCGCCTGCAACAGCACGCCATGGGATGACCGGCTGATCTCTCCGGCGGCATAGGCGAACAGGCCCGCCCCCAGCTCCTCGGAATAGCGGTCATGGAAGCGGCACAGGGCGACGAAGGCGCCCGTGAAGCGCGCCTCTTCTCCGGTGGCCAGGCTCAATTCCAGCGCCATCACATCGATGAAGTGATTGAGCGCGCCGGTATAGGCGGCCAGCGAGTCTTCCACCGAGACGCTGCGCGCCAGCACGGCAGGCCGGATCGCCTGGATATCGGTCAGCGACAGGCGCAGTGCATCGCGGGTCTCGGGCCGGAAGGCGGCGGCGTGCACGCTTCCCTCTTCAAACAACGCGAACAGGTTTTCGGTCGTGCCCTCAAAGTTTTCCCAGTTGGATTCATACATCTGGCGCGACGCGTCCGAGCCGGAGATCAGCCAGCTGGTTGCGTTGGCGCGCTCACGCTGCAGATCATCCAGCGCCACCGCCGACCGCGCGGCGAACTCGCCCACCGCTTCGGCCGACGCAATGCGCGCGCCGGTCCCGCTGAACACCGACAGCGCCGACGCGCCCACGATGACCAGAGCGATCAGCGGGGCGAGCAGGAGCAGGCCGAACCAGGGCAGCTTGTCGTCAGACATGGGAGGCAATCCTGTGGAGGCGGCATGAGCCGGGCCTAAGGGTTTATACTCATCAACCCTTTAGGCTCCGCTAACGCGCCGGGGCAGGCCTCACCGCCGCCCGAACAGGCGTTCGATATCGGCGAGCTTCAGCTCCACATAAGTGGGCCGGCCATGGTTGCACTGGCCCGAATGGGGCGTGGCCTCCATCTCGCGCAGGAGGGCGTTCATCTCCTCCACGCCCAGCCGGCGTCCCGCCCGCACCGAGCCGTGGCAGGCCATGGTGCCCACCACCTCTTCCAGCTTTTCTTTGAGCGACAGCGCCTCGTCATATTCGGCGAGCTCATCGGCCAGATCGCGGATCAGGCCCTGCACGTCCAGGCGCTTGAGAAGGGCGGGCGTCTCGCGCACGGCGATGGCGCCCGCTCCAAACGGCTCCACCACCAGACCCAGCTCGGCCAGCTCGTCTGCCCGCTCAAGCACGCGGCGGGCCTCGGCCTCGTCCAGCTCGACGATTTCAGGCACCAGCAGGCTCTGGCGCGCCACCCCGGTCTCGGCCAGCTGGCGCTTCATGCGCTCATAAACCAGGCGCTCATGGGCGGCGTGCTGATCAACGATCACCAGACCGTCCGCAGTCTCGGCGATCACATAGGTGGTGTGCACCTGCGCGCGCGCCGCGCCCAGCGGCCAGCCGGTCTCGCCCGGCGCGGCCGATGCGCCCTCAAAGGCGGGACGCGCGCTTTCGCCCATGCCGGGCCCGGCGTACGCGACGCCCGCATCAAACGGCTCTTGCGCATTCTCCGCCAGCGACGCCTCCCAGGCGGGGGAGGGGCGGTTGGCCCAGCCGGACCGGCTCAGCGGCAAGGAGGGCGCCGGCGCGCCTTCGGGCCGGGCGCGGCCCAGCGCAAAACCCGCCACCGTGGTGGAGGCGCGATGGCCGGCGCCCGCCAGCGCATGGCGCAGCGCGCCCACGATCAGGCCGCGCACCAGACCGGCATCGCGAAACCGCACCTCCGCCTTGGCCGGATGGACGTTCACGTCCACCTGATCGGCCGGCACGTCCACATAGAGCGCTGCCACCGGATGGCGGTCGCGGGCGAGGAAATCCTGATAGGCGCCGCGCACCGCGCCGACGATCAGCCGGTCCTTCACCGGGCGCCCGTTCACAAACAGGTGCTGATGCTGGTTGGTGCCGCGATTATAGGTGGGCAGGGACGCAAACCCGGTCAGGCGCACGCCCTCGCGGGTCTGGTCCAGCGCCAGCGCGTTCTCGCCAAAATCCGCGCCCAGCACCGCTGACAGGCGCGCCTTTCGCGCCTGCGCCGGATCGTCATGGGTCTCGGCCGGCACCGACAGGCGGGCGCGGCCGTCGGCATGGACCGAAAACGCCACATCGGGCCGCGCCAGCGCCAGGCGCTTGATCATGTCGATGACCGCGCTGGTCTCGGCGCGCTCGCTCTTGAGGAATTTCAGCCGCGCCGGCGTGGCGTAGAACAGGTCGCGCACGCTGACGCGCGTGCCGGAGCGGCCGAGCGGCGCCGCCGGTTTGACATCGCCAGTGCGCCCGCCTTCCACATACAGCTCGAACGCTTCATTCGAGCCGCGGGCCTGGCTCACCAGCGTAAGGCGCGCCACCGAGCCGATGGAGGGCAGGGCCTCGCCGCGAAAGCCCATGGAATGGATGTTCAGAAGATCATCCGCCCCGTCCGCGCCCACGGGCAGTTTGGAGGTGGCGTGACGCTCGATGGCGACGGCCAGCATGTCCGCATCCATGCCTTCGCCGTCATCCTCGACCAGGATGAGGCTGAGGCCCCCCGCTTCGATGCGCACATCGATACGGTTGGCGCCGGCGTCCAGCGCGTTTTCCGCCAGCTCTTTCACCGCCGAGGCCGGACGCTCGACGACTTCGCCCGCGGCGATCCGGTTGACGGTTTCAGGCGACAGGCGGCGGATGCGGGTCATGGCCCAAAGCCTCGTGGCGCGCGGTGAGTCGGTCAAGGCGTCTGCGCCCGGTCTTTCTCAGCGCGTACAGCCCATGATATGCAAGCTCCCATGACCGGAGCGCCCATGACCCAGTTTGACAAGGACTTCAGCGGCGAAGCCCATCTTGAGTATGGCGACGCCGATTTCCTCATCATGAAGCCCGGCGCCTATGTCACCTGCGCGGTGACGGGCGCCCGGATTTCGCTCAATGATCTGCGCTACTGGAGCGCGGAGCATCAGGAAGCCTATGCCGACGCCAGCGCCGCCACGGCGCGGTGGCTGCAGCTCAATGGCGGCCCCGCCGGGGCGCCGCAACCGGAGGCGGGATCATGATCGCAATACTGGCCCTCACTCTCATGGCCGCCAGCCCGGAGGCTGAAACCCCCATCACATGCGCCGGTGAACACCGCCAGGGCGCGATATTGGTCTGCCGCACCGCGCCGGGCGCGCAGGTGACGCTGGGCGATCTCACCGAGCGCGCCGACGCCGAAGGCTGGATTGTCATGGGCCATCACCGCGATGCGCCACCCGAGGCTGTGTTCCGCGTGCGCCATGATGGCGGCCTGTGGGAAAGCCGTGTCGATGTGGCGGCCCGCGAATACGAAATCCAGCGTATTGATGGCCTGCCGCCCGCCATGGTGACGCCGCCGCCCGATCCCGAGTTTCAGGCGCGTCTGGCGCGCGAGAACCGGGCCAAGGGCGCGGCCTATACCTCGCGCTGGGAAGGCCGGGGCTTTCTGGACGGGTTTGAATGGCCGGTCACGGGACGCATCACCGGCGTCTACGGCTCACAGCGCGTGCTCAATGGCGAGCCGCGCCGGCCCCATTTCGGGCTCGACATCGCCGCGCCCACGGGCACGCCGGTCGTGTCGCCGGCAGCCGGGGTGGTGACGCTGGCCGATCCTGACATGTACTGGGAAGGCGGGCTGATCTTCATCGATCACGGCCAGGGCTTTACCGGCGTGTTCATGCATCTCGACACGGTCGATGTGGACGTCGGCGATGTGGTGGAGCGCGGTCAGGTGATCGGCACGGTCGGGGCCACAGGCCGCGTTACCGGTCCGCATCTCGACTGGCGCGTACGCTGGCGCAATCGTCAGATCGATCCCGAGGCGCTGCTGGCGCTGGACGTGTCAGTGGTGCGGTAAAGCGCCTTCTCAAACCGGCGATGCACCCAGAACCATTGTGACGGCGCAGCGTGGATCTGGGCTTCCAGAAACGCGTTGATGCGCGTGGTCGCCTCCAGCACCGCCGCCGCGCCCTGGCCTTGCGGCTTTTCGAGCGGATCATGCACGGTGATGCGGAAGCGCACGCCGTCCAGCCGGCGCAGCGACATCGGCACGATATCCAGCCCATAGCGCAGCGCCATGCGCGCGGGCGCCGATGCCGTCATGCCCTGCCGGCCCAGGAAGGGCGCGGCGATGCCGTCATTCATCTTCTGGTCGGTCAGCATGGCGATGGAGGCGCCGTCCTTGAGCGCACCCATGATCACCCGCGCGCCGGACGGCCCCTTGGGGGCGAAGAAGTTCACGCCATAGGCCGTGCGCATGGCGCGGATGCGGTCTTCCACCAGCGGGTTGTTCACCGCCCGGTAGGCGATGCCGCAATTTTTCATGTAATGGCCGATGAAGGCGGGCTGCATTTCCCAGTTGGCGAAATGCCCGCCGACGAACACCACAGCCCGGCCCGAGGCGTTGATGGCGTCCAGCGCCTCCAGGTTCTCCACCTCCAGATGCTGGCCGCCGGGGTTGAGGTCGATGCGGTCCATATTGGCCACTTCGCCCAGCGTCCGGCCCAGATTGTCCCACATCGCGTCCAGCAGCGCGTCCAGCTCGCGCTCATGAGCCTGCGGGAAGGCCAATCGCATATTCACCCGAGCGATGTGATGCACGCCGGTGCGCGGCCCGACCCGGCGCGCCAGCTTGGCGCCCGCATCGCTGGCGCGCTCCAGCCCCATCGCCCGGAAGCCGGCGGAATAGCCGTCCCAGGCCAGGCGCTCCAGACGGCGCGAAAAAGTGGAGAGAAAGCCGGTCATGAACTCGCTCTAGCGCCGGGCGCCCCAAACGTCCATCGCCTGCTCGACCAGGGCCGACAGGCGCGCCGGTTCGGCGAAGCGCGCGCGCACCGGCCAGGCGTGAATCCCGCCCGCCAAATCGCCGGGCAGGCGCACCCAGTCCTTCTCCGTGGTGATCAGCTGGGCCTCCAGCGCCGCAGCCAGATCGGCCAGACGATGCAGATCGGCCCGGCTGAACACGTGATGATCGGGGAAGCTGGCGGTGTCGCGCAGATCGCCGCCCCACTGGACCAGTGCGTCAAAGAATTTCTGCGGCCGGCCAATCCCCGCGAACGCCAGCAGCGGACCTTCGGGCGGTGCAGCGACCGGCTCCAGCCAGGCGCGCAGCACCGGCTTGTCGAGCTCGGCGAGTTCCAGCGCCTCCAGATCGGGCTCGAAGCGTTCATCCGGGCCCATGACCACCACGGCGTCCGCGCGCGCCAGACCCGCGCTCACAGGTTCGCGAAGCGGCCCGGCGGGAAAGATCTGCCCCGGTCCCCAGCCGCTGACACCATCCACCACTACGAGGGACAGGGTTTTTTCCAGGCGCGGGTTCTGATGGCCGTCATCCATCACGATGATCTGCGCTCCCAGCGTTGCCGCCAGTCCCGCGCCCGCCACCCGCGTGCGGTCCACAATGGTCAGGCCCTCGCGCGCCAGCAGGAGCGGCTCGTCGCCCACTTCGCGCACGCCATGGACCGCGGCGTCGACCTGAACTGGCCCGGCCAGCCGCCCGCCCCAGCCCCGCGTTAGCGCCGCCGGCGTCAGGCCCAGCGCGCGCGCCGCCTCCATCACCGCCAGCGTCACCGGCGTCTTCCCCGTGCCGCCCAGCGTCAGATTGCCCACGCAGATCACCGGAACCGGCGCCGGGGCGGGAGTGGTTGTCGCAATCCGTCTGGCGCCGATAGCCGCATAGGCCCAGCCCAGCGGCGACAGCAAAGCGCGGGTGATCGCGCCGGAGCTGCGCGCGCCATTGGGGTCCCAGAAGGGCGGCGGTCTCATGAGAGAGCCTCCCGGGGCAGGAGATTGAGGATCGCCGCGCTGGTCTGCGCCAGCGCACCGCCGGGCAGGGAGGCGATGGCGCGCGTGCCTGCCTGCGCATCCGGCCCGCGCCCGTCCCAGATGGCGAGCACCGCGTCAGCGATCTCGTCAGCGTTCGCCGCGGTCAGCACGGCGTCGTGGGCGCGGTAGGCGGCGTAGACATCGGCAAAGCTGGCGGCATATGGCCCGGTGATCGCGGCTGAACCGGCGCGCGTCGCCTCCACCGGGTTGTGGCCGCCAATGGCGTCGATGAAGCTGCCGCCAATCACCGCTGCGGGGCTGACGGCGTACCACAAGCCCATCTCGCCCAGCGTATCGGCGAGCCAGACCGGCGTGCCGGCATCCGGGGCGCCGCCATCGGACCGGCGCACATAGGCGAGGCCCTGTGCACGCAACGCCTCGCCCGCCTCGTCCGCGCGCGCCGGGTGGCGCGGCGCCAGGATCATCAGCGCATCGGGCCGGGTTTTCAGAATGCCGGCGTGAGCTCTGGCCAGGATCGCCTCTTCCCCGGCATGGGTGCTGGCGGCGGTGAAGACGGGGCGGCCTGTCAGCGCCGCGCGCACTTGCGCCAGCGTTTGCGGGTCGGGATCGGGTTGCGCGGCTTCCAGCTTCAGATTGGCTGTCAGGGAGGGCGCTTTGCCGGTCAGGCGCTTGAGGCCTTGCGCCGTGCGCGCGTCCGCGGCGCCGATCCAGTCAAACGAAGAGGCCAGCGCGCGGAACGCGCCGGAAAACCGGCCCCAGCTGCGGATCGAGGCGTCATTCATGCGCGCATTGGCCAGCGCCAGCGGAACCCCCGCCTGCACCGCCGCAGAGATCAGGTTGGGCCACAGCTCGCTTTCCAGAAACACGCCTGCGTCGGGATGCCAATGGGCGATGAAGCGCGCCGCCCAGGACGGGCGGTCCACCGGAACATACTGATGCATCACCCGCTCCGGCGCGCGCCGGGCGATCAGATGCGCGGAGGTCACCGTGCCCGAGGTGATCAGGATTGACAGAGCGCTGCGCGCGGCCGTCAAGGCTTCAGCCAGGCTCAGCGCCACCAGGCTTTCGCCCACGCTGGCGGCATGCAGCCAGACCAGAGCGCCCTCAGGCCGGGGCAGGCTGGCGATCCCGCGCCGCTCGCTCAGGCGTGCCCGGTCTTCCTTGCCGGCGGACGCCCGGCGCTCGAGCACGAATCCCGCCACCGGACCCAGCAGCTGCGCTGCGCCGGCATAGGCCTGCAGCGCGGGCGTGCGTCGCAGGGCGGTCACGGCGCCGGATCCGGGAAGATGGGCGCATGGCCGCAGGCGATATCGGCGGCGGCCATGCCGTCATTAAGCCGGGCCTCCACCAGCGCGCGGGCGGCTTCGATGTCGTCCGGCGTGGGGTTATCGGGCAGGCGCACCGGCTCGCCCCAGATAATCACGCCCCGCCCGAAGGGCAGGGGCACGTGAAACCGGTCCCAGGAATTCAGCCGGAAGCCCCAGCGCGTCGACCAGCTGACCGGGACCAGCGGTGCGCCGGTAATCTGGGCGAGCTTGATGGCGCCGGGCGAGACGCGCTGGCGCGGCCCGCGCGGCCCGTCCGGCGTAATCGCCATGCAGCCGCCGCCGCGCACCCAGCGCACCATGTCGCGGAAGGCCGCAGCGCCGCCCTTGTCCTTGTGCTTCTTGGCGTCGTTCTGGGTGGAGCCGCGGATCAGCGCCACGCCATTGAGGCTGGCGGCGCGCGCCACCACATCGCCCTCGCGTGATTTGGAGATCAGGATGGCCGGGGGCTGGCGATCCGCAGGCCAGGTGGATTCCATGAACAGATTGCGCCCGTGCCAGCCGCACAGGACCAGGCCTTCGCCGCTCTCCCAGATGGGCGCGATATGCTCGCGCCCGCGCATGTCCCAGCGCGTAAAGCGCTTGATCAGGGCCATATGTCCGCCGATCAGGCCGCCCAGCGCCCATATGACCGGGCCGTAAGAGAGGATCGATTTCGCCATCGCGCACGCTGGATCGCTGGCCGCAGCCGCTTCGTCAAGCGCTCAGGCGCATTGCCGCGCGCAGGATCAGCGGCTAGGGGGAGGCGTCATGGGGAATGATCTCGACAATCCGGCGGCGTACCGCCGCGCCATGCGCGCCCTGATGTGGAGCGATCACGGCGTCCTGCGCCAGCGCTGGCGCAATATGCACCGGGTTGGCGGGGACATGTGGCGCGGCAACCAGCCCAGCCCGCAGCGCCTGGCCGAGCTCAAAGACATGGGCTTTCGCACCATCCTCAATCTGCGCGGGACCCAGCCGGGCCGGCCCTATTACGATCTGGAGCATCACGCCGCGCGCCAGCTGGGCCTCACCGTCATCGACCTGCCCTGGGGATCGCGCGAGGCGCCGTTCGTGGAGCGCATCGAGCGCTTGATCGAGGTGTTCGGCACGATCGAGTACCCCGCCTTCATGCACTGCAAGTCCGGCGCGGACCGGGCGGGAATCGTCGCGGTGTTCTACAAGCTGCTCCACGAAAAGGCGCCATTTGAAGAGGCGGTGGAGCAGCTTTCGCTGAAATACGGCCATGTCCGCCAGGGCAAGACCGGCATGCTGGACCATTTCTTCGATCTTTACCGCCAGCGCAATGCGCGCGAGCCCATCGATTTCCTGACCTGGGTGCGCACCGAATATGACCGCCAGGCTTGCCATGACGGCTTCATGGCCAGCTGGTGGGGCTCGCTGCTGACGGAAAAACTGCTGCGGCGCGAGTAATTCACCCGCACAGGGTTTTGTTTACTGTATGCATGCAATGTACGCGCTCAGTGAGCCGATGGAAGCATGCCAGCTATGCCGCGCCGCCATGTCATTTCCCGCCCCCGGGACGGTCTGATTCGCATCGAGGTGTATGGCGAACGCTGCGACGCGCAGGCGCGGGCGTCCACAGGGGCCTTTCTCGCGGTGCAGAACGCCGACCCCACCAGCCAAATTCTGTTTGACATCACCCAGGCGACCTATTCCGGCGCCCCTGAAGCGCTGTATGAGCGCGCGGTGCAGTGCGGTCAGGGCATGGCGCCGTGCAAGGTCGCCATTCTCGCCGGACGGCTGGACAGCATATATGCGCGCTTCTGGCGGCGCGGCCTGATGGAGATCGGCCACGAGACGGCGGTGTTCATCTGCGAGCGCGAGGCCGACGCCTGGCTCGCCAGCGAGGCCGAAGCCGACATCCTCTTTCTCGCCTGACAGGCAGCGCCTTTCAATCTGGCCCCGGGCTTGCAGCGCCCGCCTCCACCATGGAGGCCCCGTCATGCATGTATCCGCTCACATCCGCGCGCTTCAAAGCCGGTTTCCGGCGCTGCTGGAAGCCAAGGCGAACGCCCAGCGCCTGATGCGCCGCGCCCTGCGCCAGCCTTTCGAGGCGGATTTCGCGCTTTTGAGCCGCTGGGCGCCGGAAGCGGGCGAGGTGTTCATCGATGTGGGCGCCAATCGCGGCCAGTCCATCGACGCCATACGCCTGTGTCATCCTGACGCGCTGATCCACGCCTTTGAGCCCAACGCGCATCTGGCCGCCAATCTCAGCCGGCTGTTCGCGCGCGACGGGGCGCTGGCGGTCTATGCCTGCGGGCTGGGCGAGCGCGACGAAACCCACACCCTGCACATCCCGGTCTATCGCGGCTTTGTCTATGACGGGCTCGCCTCGTTCGACGCCGCAGAATGCGCCAGCTGGCTCAACGCTGACACCGTCGCGGGGTTTGACCCGGCACAGCTGAAAATCATCGCCTTCGAGGCGCGCGCCTTTCCGCTTGACGATCTCGATCTCAATCCCGGCTTCATCAAGCTCGACGTGCAGGGCTTCGAGCGCTCGGTGCTGGCCGGCGCCCGCAAGACGCTGGAGCGCTGCACGCCGCTGGTGATGCTGGAGAACAACGCGGCAGCCGATGACTTCCTGACCGGTGAGCTGGGCTGGACGCGCGCCGCCTGGACCGGACAGGGCCTGGATCTGGGCCTGCCGGGCGAGCTCAACACGCTCTATGTCGCGCCCGCACGCCGGGCGTCATTGAAGCGAGCGGGGCTTCTGGGCTGACGCCGCCGACGCCGGGCGCATTCGCCGCACTGAAATTTCTGGACGCGCGCGCACGCCGCGCCACCTATTGTGCCGCAAATGGCACAAGGCGGAGGCGGCATGGCCTACAAATCCTTACGCGAGTTCATGGCGCTGCTCGAAGCCGAGGGCGATCTCAAGCGCGTTTCAAAGCCTGTCTCCACCCATCTGGAAATGACCGAGATCCAGACCCGCCTGCTGGCCAAGGGCGGTCCGGCGGTATTGTTCGAAAATCCTGTCCATGAAGATGGCCGCCCCAGCGAAATGCCGGCGCTGGTCAATCTGTTCGGCACGGTGGGCCGGGTGGCGCGCGCCGTGACCATGGGCGGCGAGCCGCGCAAGACGGCCGCCGATCTGCGCGAGGTGGGCGAGCTTCTCGCCTTCCTGCGCCAGCCCGAACCGCCGCGCGGCTTCCGCGACGCCATGGAGCTGCTCCCGCTGGCCAAGACCGTGATGGCCATGCGGCCCAGCACCGTGAAAAAAGCGCCGTGTCAGGAGATTGTCCTGACCGGCAAGGATATCGATCTGGACCGCCTGCCCATTCAGGGCTGTTGGCCGGGCGAGCCGGCGCCGCTCATCACCTGGCCGCTTGTGGTCACGAAAGGCCCGTCAGACGACAAGCAGGACGATTTCAATCTCGGCATTTACCGCATGCAGAAGCTCTCCAAGGACCGCACGCTGATGCGCTGGCTCAAGCATCGCGGCGGGGCGCAGCACTATCAGCGCTGGAAGGGCGCGCGGCCCGATCCCTTGCCGGCAGCCGCCGTGCTGGGCGCCGATCCCGGCACGATCCTGGCCGCCGTGACGCCCGTGCCGGACACCTTGAGCGAATACCAGTTCGCCGGCCTCCTGCGCGGCCGCAAGGCCGAGCTGGTGGCGTGCAAGACCGTGCCGCTGAAAGTGCCCGCTGAAGCCGAGATCGTCATCGAGGGCCATGTCCTGCTCGACGAGGACGGGCCGGAGGGACCCTATGGCGACCATACCGGCTATTACAACTCGGTGGAGCGCTTCCCGGTCTTCCAGATCAGCGCCATCACCATGCGCCGCGATCCCATCTATCTGACCACCTTCACCGGCCGCCCGCCCGATGAGCCGAGCGTACTGGGCGAGGCGCTCAACGAGGTGTTCATCCCCCTCATCCGTCAGCAATTTCCAGAGATCATCGATTTCTGGCTGCCGCCCGAAGGCTGCAGCTACCGCATCGCCGTGATCTCCATGAAGAAGGCCTATCCCGGCCACGCCAAGCGCGTGATGCTGGGCGCGTGGTCCTATTTGCGCCAGTTCATGTACACCAAATGGGTGATCGTCGTGGACGACGACATCAATGCGCGCGACTGGAAGGACGTGATGTGGGCCATGTCCACCCGCATGGACCCGGCGCGCGACTGCACCATCATCGAACACACCCCCATCGACTATCTCGACTTCGCCTCCCCTGTCTCCGGCCTCGGCTCCAAGATCGGCCTCGACGCCACCAATAAATGGGACGGCGAAACCAACCGCGAATGGGGCGAGAAGCTGTTCATGGAACAGGAGATTATCGATAAGGTCGACGCGATGTGGGGGGAGTTGGGGCTTTAGGCCCCTCACGCCCTGACCGATTCCCACAGCTCCAGCTTGACCCCGTCCGGGTCCATGATCCAGGCGAAGCGGCCATAGGGGTAGGTTTCCGGCTCGGCGACCAGCGGCACGCCGCGGTCGGCGAGGCGCGCCAGGATGGCGTCGAGATCATCCACCATCAGATTGATCATGATGGGGTGGGGCGAGGGGTCGAAATAGGGGCTGGCCGCGTCAAAGCGGGCGAAGATCGTGCGGGCGCCGTCCTCGAATGTGTCGGCGCTGCGCCGGTGGCGGAAGTCGAACTCGCCATACTCATTGAGGCTCATGCCCAGCACGTCCTGATACCAGGCGCGCGTCGCCGCCGGATCGGCGCTTTTGACAAACACCCCGCCCACACCGATCACCGCCATGACGCGCTCCCCTGTCCATATCCTGTCCGGCGATGAGTTTGCCACGCGGGTGGCGCAGGGGCGAGCCCTTGCGGGGTCGGCGCCTTGATGGCATTTTATGGCAAAGCCTGTCATCGAAAAGGAGCGCGCCTTGGCCACAATGAATGTCTCTCTCCCCGACCTCCTCAAGGCGGCGGTGGATGAGCAGGTCGCCTTGGGGCGCTATGCCAGCGCCAGCGATTATGTCCGCGACCTGATCCGGCGCGACGCGGAGTCGCGTGCCAAGTGGGCCGAGTTCAATCGCCTGATCCAGGAGGGTCTGGATAGTCCTATCGTGGATCAGAGCCTGTCCGAGATCACCAGCGAGGTGCGTGAAGAGGCGCGCCAGCGTGGCTATGCAGATTAGGCTCAGCAGCCGGGCCAGAAGCGATTTTCGCCAGATCTATCTGGCGGGCGCTGAAGCGTTTGGACTGCGCCAGGCGGATGTCTACGCCGAAAAACTTGAAGCGGCCATGGCACGGTTGGCGCATTTCCCCGAGCTTGGGCGAGAGTGGTCCGGCGCAGAGCCGTCTCTGCGATGCCTGTCCCATCCCCCGCACCTGATCGTGTACCGCATCGGTGAGTCGGCGATCGATATCCTGCGCATCCTCCACGCCCGCCAGGCGCCGCCCGAGCTGGGCCAGGCCTGAACCGCGCCCACCCCCCGCGCGCCCTTAACCACCGCTTAACCTCCAGACTTGAATCCGCGTGCAATCTCAGCCGCGTGCAGGCAATTTCCGGTCATGGACACGCACCGGGCGCGAGCCTGCGTCCCCCCTGCCCAGCTGACGATCCGGCGCGTGATCTGACCGCCTGCACCATCCCTGCTGCGCTCTCCCGCGAGGCGCACCCGCCTCTCGTGTAGCCGCCTGAGCCCCTCGTCCCCCCCACCACCGCGACGGCTCGGGCGGCTACACTTTCCTTTCCCTGACATTGTCAGCCCAAACGCCAAACGCCCGGCCTTGAGGGCCGGGCGCTGCGTCTGTCAGGCGTGAGCCTGAGAGATGATTACGAGGTGCGGTGCGGCGCGATGCGGATTTCCACGCGGCGGTTCGCGGCGCGGCCCTCATCGGTGGAGTTGTCTGCGATCGGCTGGGTCAGGCCCATGCCGGCCACGAACAGGCGCTCGCGGATCACGCCGCGGCCGATCAGCTCGGCGGCCACCGAGCTGGCGCGGCGCTCGGAGAGCTGCTGGTTGAACTGGGCCGAGCCGACATTGTCGGTGTGGCCGACCACGTCCACATAGGTCGCCGGATAGGTCTGCAGCACGTCGCCGACATCATGGAGAACGCCGCTGAAGCGCGGGCTCACGGTCGCCGAGCCGGTGGCGAAGGTGATATTGCCCGGCATCACCAGGACCAGATCATCACCCACACGGCGCACGGTCACGCCCGAATCGCGCAGGCGCTCGCGCATGTCGCGCTCCTGGCGGTCCATGTAATTGCCGACCGCGCCGCCGGCCAGCGCGCCCACGCCCGCGCCGATCAGCGCATTGCGGCGGTCATCGCCGCCCGCCAGCATGCCGAGCAGAGCGCCCGCCGCCGCGCCCGCCAGGACGCCTTGTCCGGTGCGGTTCGGGTTGGTGTTGCCGTATTGGTCGGTGGTGGTGCATGCAGCCAGGCTCACGGCCAGGGTTGCGGCGGCAAGAGAACGGATAATCATCTGAGACTCCCTCGAGAATGTCGTATTCGCGCGCCAGGGCAGTCCCGGCGCGCAGGCTTCCGGCCAGGCCGAAGCTTTGATCAACCTAGCATGAACGCGCACTGAACGCATACGTTCCCGATGGCGCAATTTTGTGGCGCCTGTGCGCTGCGCCGCCCCTTGACGCTTGCCAGCGCCCCCCTTACTTCCACGAGCGTTGGCAGCCGGGGCGTGAGAGTGCTAACGCCCCTGTCCCCGGACCGCCAGACAGATACCGGAACGATGAGCGATACCGCTCGATAACGGAGACACGGTCATGAAATTTCGTCCGCTGCACGATCGCGTGCTGGTGAAGCGCGTTGAAGAAGAAGCCAAGACCAAAGGCGGGATCATCATTCCCGACACGGCCAAGGAAAAGCCCCAGGAAGGCGAAGTCGTCGCCGTGGGCGGCGGAGCGATCAAGGAAGACGGTTCGGTCCGTCAACTGGACGTGAAAGCGGGCGACCGCATCCTGTTCGGCAAATGGTCGGGCACCGAGGTGACGGTTGATGGTCAGGAACTCCTGATCATGAAGGAATCCGACATCCTGGGCATTCTGGCCTGAGGCAGCTCGCGATTTCCGCCACCCATCTTCTGAACATCTGAAAAGAGAGAACACCCTATGTCCGCGAAAGACGTGAAATTCGGCGCATCCGCCCGCGAGCGCATGCTGCGTGGCGTTGATATCCTGGCCGACGCCGTGAAAGTCACCCTCGGCCCCAAAGGCCGTAACGTGGTGATCGAGAAATCCTTCGGCGCGCCGCGCACCACCAAGGACGGCGTCACCGTCGCCAAGGAAATCGAACTGGAAGACAAGTTCGAGAACATGGGCGCCCAGATGGTCCGCGAAGTCGCTTCGCGCACCAATGACGAAGCCGGCGACGGCACCACCACCGCCACCGTGCTGGCCCAGGCCATCATCCGCGAAGGCATGAAGTCGGTGGCCGCCGGCATGAACCCGATGGACCTCAAGCGCGGCATCGACAAGGCCGTCCTGAAAGTCATCGAGACCATCAAGGGCATGTCCACCCCGATCAAGGGCTCGTCGGAAATCGCCCAGGTCGGCACGATCTCGGCCAACGGCGAATCCTCCATCGGCGACATGATCGCCCGTGCGATGGAAAAAGTCGGCAATGAAGGCGTGATCACGGTCGAGGAAGCCAAATCCCTCGAAACCGAGCTGGAAGTCGTCGAAGGCATGCAGTTCGACCGCGGCTACCTGTCGCCCTACTTCATCACCGACGCCGATAAGATGCGCGCCGAGCTGGAAGACCCCTACATCCTCCTGTTCGAAAAGAAGCTGTCCTCGCTGCAGGCCATGCTGCCCGTGCTCGAGGCGGTGGTTCAGTCCAACCGTCCGCTCCTGATCATCTCCGAAGACGTCGAAGGCGAAGCGCTGGCCACCCTGGTGGTCAACAAGCTGCGCGGCGGCCTGAAAATCGCCGCCGTCAAGGCGCCGGGCTTCGGTGATCGCCGCAAGGCCATGCTGGAGGACATCGCTGTCCTGACCGGCGGCCAGGTCATCTCCGAAGATCTGGGCATCAAGCTGGAGAACGTCACCCTGGACATGCTGGGCACCGCCAAGAAAGTGTCCATCACCAAGGATGACACCACGATCGTGGACGGCGCTGGCGAGAAAGTCGCGATCGAGGGCCGGGTCAACCAGATCCGCCGGCAGATCGAGGACACGTCCTCCGACTACGACAAGGAGAAGCTGCAAGAGCGTCTGGCGAAACTCGCCGGCGGTGTCGCCGTGATCAAGGTCGGCGGCGCGTCGGAAATCGAAGTGAAAGAGCGCAAGGACCGTGTTGACGATGCCCTGAACGCCACCCGCGCTGCGGTGGAAGAAGGCATCGTGCCGGGCGGTGGCGTGGCTCTGCTCAAAGCCTCCAAAGTCCTGGTCGGCATGACCGGCGACAATGAGGACCAGAACCAGGGCATCCAGATCATCGCCCGCGCCCTGCAGGCACCGATCCGCCAGATCGCCGAGAACGCCGGCGTTGAAGGCTCGATCGTGGTCGGCAAGGTGATGGAGTCCAAGGACGCCAACTTCGGCTACAACGCCCAGACCGAGAAGTACGAAGACCTGGTCGCCTCGGGCGTCATTGACCCGGCCAAAGTGGTGCGCACCGCGCTGCAGGACGCCGCGTCCGTGGCCGCGCTGATGATCACCACCGAAGCGGCCGTGGCCGAAAAGCCGAAGAAAGACTCCGGCCAGTCCATGGGCGGCGGCGGCGGCATGGGCGGCATGGGCGGCATGGACTTCTAAGGAAGCCTGTACCCCCACGACCTTACACCTACGCGAAAGGGCGGCTGGCGACAGCCGCCCTTTTTCTGTTGAGATGATCTGTAAGCTCAGCCCCCCGCCGCCAGCGCCTCGCCGGTCGCGCGCGCCACCGCTTCAGGCTCCAGCAAATCCGATTTCGACACCGGTCCGATCAGTCTGAGAATATCCGACGACGCGCTCACACCTTCGGGCGCAGCGGTGATCAGCAGGACCGGGCCGCGCCAGCCGCTGGCTTCGATCAGGGGCAGGGTTTCGGAAAAACACCCCCAGGGCGGTATGCGGCGGTCGAGTATCACCAGATCGGCCTGCGGCGCCGCGGCGAACGCCTCCACCGTGGCGACATGCGCCAGCGTGTGCTCCGATCCGGAATGCTCCAGCAGGCTGCGCAGGATCAGCGCCTCCACCGGATCATCATCGATCAGGGCGATGCGCGCCACTATGCCGCCGCCCCGTTCAGCCGGGCGTGTAGGGCGTTGACCAGGGCTTGCCCGTCCACAGGCTTGGCGAAGAAGCGGTCAGCGCCCAGCCCGTCCAGGCGCTCGCGCGTATCCTTGGTGACGTCGGCGGTGAGGATGAAGACCGGCAAATCGGCCGGCCCGGCCTCGCCGGCCCGGATGCGGCGCAGCGCTTCATCCCCGCTCATCCCCGGCATGTGCAGGTCCATCAGGACAGCGTCGACCGTTCCCGACCGCAAATGGTCTAGCGCGTCCGCGGCGCAGCCTGTCTGGGTGACGTGGAAGCCGGCCTGGCTGAGCATGCCCACAGCCACATCGCGGTTGACCGAGTGATCCTCCACCACAAGCACGCTGCGTGCTGGGCCCGGCGGTGCAGGGGTGGGCGCGGCTTCGGGCGTGTCCTGCGCGCAGGCCGCCGGAGGCGCAGGCTGCTCGACCCAGAACAGGGCGCCGTGGCCAGGCTCGGAGACCACGCCGATGCGCCCGCCGGCCAGCTCGGTCAGTTCGCGTGCAATGGCCAGACCCAGCCCGGCCCCGCCATGATCCCGGCTCGCGCTCATATCAGCTTGGCTGAAGCGCTCGAACACGCGGCCCTGGAACGCCAGATCCAGTCCCGGCCCTGTGTCTTCCACTTCAAGGCGCAGCCACCCCTGCGGCAGGGCGCGCGCCCGCACGTTCACACCGCCCTGCTCGGTGAATTTCACAGCGTTCGAGACGAGATTGATCAAAACCTGCCCGAAGCGCTGAGGGTCGATCAGAACCGGGCCCTCCAGCGCCGCATCAATCTCGATTGTGACAGCCAGACCCTTGGTCGCGGCGCCCGCCGCCTCCGCCTGCAATGCCTCGTGCACCACATCAGCCAGACGCACCGGCTGCGGGAACAAGGTCAGCTTGCCCGCTTCGATGCGCGCAATGTCCAGAACATCCTCGATCACCGCCTGAAGCGCGCGGCCCGAGGCCCGGATCGTGTCCACATAGCTGCGCTGGCGCGGGTCCAGAGCGGTCATTTCCAGCAATTGAGCCATGCCAATCATCCCGTTGAGCGGCGTGCGGATCTCATGGCTCATATTGGCGAGGAATTCGGACTTGGCCTGGTTGGCCCGGTCTGCGTCAATCAGCGCCGTGTGCAATTCAGATTGCATGCCCTTGATCTTGAGAATCAGCGCGTCGCCAAACAGCACCGCCGGCGTGGCGACGACCAGCGGCACGACGGTTCCGATCATGGCGATCGCGGCGAGCAGCCCCATGGACCCGGCCGGTTCGAACAGATCACGCAATAAAAATCCCAGCGTCAGGGACAGAATCAGGCTGGCTGTCACGATGATGATTACCAGGGCCGTGTTGGCTGTCAGGGAGCTGGACTGCTCTGTTATGTCCAGAACACGGTTCAGCCAGGCTGGGCCCGGCGGCGCGGTTTTGCCCGCCTCAGACCCGATTGCAGTCTCGACCATGGTCGCCCCCCTTTTGACGGCCCAGAATTGAAGGGGCCGGGGCTGGCGTCAAGCCGCCCGCCGATAGCCGCACACTGCAATCAGAGCATGAAACGGACGGAGCCCTACGCCGCAGTCCCCGTCAGGCGCGCGCGCAGGGCGTTGACCAGGGCCGGTCCGTCCACCGGCTTGGCGAAGAAGCGGTCGGCGCCCAGCCCGTCCAGGCGTTCGCGCGCATCCTTGGTGACGTCGGCGGTGACGATGAAGACTGGCAAATCCGCGGCTCCGGCTTCGCCAGCGCGGATGCGGCGCAGCGCCTCGTCGCCCCCCATGCCGGGCATATGCAGGTCCAGAAGCATGGCGTCCACGCCGCCTTCGCGCAGACAGTCGAGGGCGTCCGCGGCGCACTCGGCTTCACAGACCACGAAGCCGGCTTCATGCAGCATGCCGGTCGCCACGGCCCGATTGACCGGATTGTCCTCCACCACCAGCACGCGCCGCGCCGGTCCCGGCGGCGGCGGGGCGGGGGGTTCGGCGCGCGCGGGCTCGACCGGGCTGCAGGGCGGCGCAGGCTGCTCCACCCAGAACAGGGCGCCGTGTCCGGGCTCGGATTCCACGCCGATGCGCCCGCCGGCCAGCTCGGTCAGTTCGCGGGCGATGGCCAGGCCCAGCCCGGCGCCGCCATGGGCCCGGCTGGGGCTCATATCGGCCTGGCTGAAGCGCTCGAACACGCGCACCTGAAGGGCGCGGTCAAGGCCCGGCCCGGTGTCGCGCACCTCAAGCCGGATCCAGCCGCCGGGCAGGGCGCGGGCGCGCACGGCGACCTGACCGTGCTGTGTGAATTTGACGGCGTTGGAGATCAGATTGGTCAGCACCTGGGCCAGCCGCTGGGGATCGACCTTCACCGGCGCCTCCAGGGCAGGATCAATCTCCGTGATGATTTTCAGCCCCTTGCGCGCCACATCGCCGGCCACCGGAGCCAGCGCCTGCACCACAATATCGCCGGTCAGGGCCGGCTCGGGCGACAGGGTCAGCTTGCCCGCCTCGATGCGCGAAATGTCCAGAATATCTTCGATCACCGCCTGCAGCGCGCGGCCGGACGCCCGAATGGTCTCCACATAGCTGCGCTGGCGCGAATCGAGGGCGGTCAGCTCCATCAGCTGGGCCATGCCCAGAACGCCATTGAGAGGGGTGCGGATCTCATGGCTCATATTGGCCAGGAATTGCGATTTGGCGGCGCTGGCGGCTTCGGCGGCGTCGAGCAATTCTTTCAGGCGCAGCTCGGCCGCCTTGCGGTCGGTCAGGTCCTGGGTGATGCCCACAATGCGCAAGGGCTTGCCCGAGGAGTCGCGCGCGACCACGCCAACCTGGGCGAGGATCCAGACCGGCGTGCCGTCCCGCTTGAGAATGCGGTGTTCCGACTGCACCTCGTCCACCTCGCCCTCAATCAGGCCGCGCAGCAATTGGGTCGTCCTCTCAAGATCATCAGGATGGGTGAACGCCCAGGCGTCCTTGGGCGTCATGGGCGAGTCGGCGAGGCCCGGCCGGTCCATAAGCTCGGCGAGCGTTGCGTCCATGCTGACCAGGCCGGTGGCGCCGTCCTGTTCCCAGACCCCGAGCTTGCCGGCCTTCAGGGCGATCTGGGCGCGCACGCCCAGGCGCCGGGCCTGGGCTTCAGCCTCGCGCTCTCCGGTAATGTCCAGCAATGAGCCGGCCATGCGCACCGCCCGCCCTGTCTCGTCTCGCATCGCCTTGCCGCGCACGCGCACATGGACATAGCCGCCGCGGGCATCGCGTATGCGCATGTCCTGATTATAGGGTTCGTCGGTGCTCAGATGATGGCCCGTGGCCGCTTCGATACGCGCGCGGTCTTCGGTATGCAGCTGGTCCATGAAGTCAGCTGTCGGTCCGACCCAGTCGCCCGGCGGGCCGCCGAGAATCTCGTTCAGGCGCGGCGAGAAATAGACCTCTTTGCGCACGATATCATTGTCCCAGATCGCCATAAGAGAGCCGGTGACGGCCAGGTCATACCGGTCGTTGGCCTTGCGCAGCGCCACCTCGGCGTCATGCAGGCCGGAGATGTCGCGCGCCACGACGACATAGCCTCGCCCGCTACCCGGCGCTTCAGGCGGAAGGGGCGCGGCGGACAGTTCGAACCAGCGTATGCCGGTGGACGTCTCGAAGCCGTCGCGATAGCCGCGCACGAGGCCGGTTGCGTCCACCTCGGCCATCAGCGCGCGCCCCATGGCGGCGACTTCCGGGCGCAGCACGTCTTCCAGCATCTGGCCGACCAGAGCCTCCGCCGGCAGCATCAGCAGATCGGAATCGTTGGCGTGTATCGCCATGAACCGGCCCTCATGGTCGACTTCGACAACGATGTCCGGCATGGCGTTCAGCGTCGCCTGCAGCCGGTTGCGCGCCGCGATGGCGGCCTGTTCCTGGATTTTGCGTTCGGTGATGTCGGTATGGACCGCGACAAACCCGTCCACCGCGCCGTCCGGGCCGTAGGTCGGCTGGACATCGATGTTCAGCCAGTACCGTTCGCCGTCCCGGCTCTCGCACAGCATATCGACGCGCACCCGCCGGCCCGCCTCCATCTCACGGCGCAGCATCGGGCCGGTTTCGGGATCGGTGTCGGCGCAGCGCAGAAACTGTCCGGGGTTGTGCCCGCGCACCACATCAAGCGAATAGCCTGTGCGCGTTTCCCACGCCCGGTTGACCCACATAATGGTCAGGTCCGGCGCCATCACCACCAGCATGTGACTGGCGCTCTGGACCAAAGTGGTCAGCCTGCGCATGAGGTCGTTTCTTGAAGGCGTGTCGGGCATCACTCCCCCCGCCGGGTCCGCTATGAATGAAGATATAACCGCAGCCGCGTCCTGTGTGATACCCCGGGCCTGCACTCTTCCGTCACAGGCCGTGCCGGTCTATATCCTGTGCAATCGACCCTTAACCCCCGAGTTTTGTTGAAAGGTGAACCCATGGCCGCTCTGATCGCCCTTGGTCTCTGCTTTGGTGTGTTCGCGATCTTGAACCTGATCGACAACAAGCGCCTCGACTAGCGCGAATCCGTCGCTGAGCGGGGGCTGCGCCCTTGGCTGAAAATCTCCTCCTGATCCTGATGGTCGTCATCGGGATTGTGCTGCTGCTGGCAGGCGGCGACGTGCTGGTGCGCGGCGCCACGGCCATGGCGCGCAAGATGGGCGTGCCGCCGCTGGTGGTCGGCCTCACGGTGGTGGCTTTCGGCACCAGCGCACCGGAAATGGTGGTCTCGGTGGCCGCCGCGATCCAGGGCGCGCCGGGCCTCGCCTACGGCAATATCGTCGGCTCCAACATCGCCAATATCCTGCTCGTGCTCGGCGTGGCGGCCCTGTTCGCCCCGCTGGTCACCCGCGCGCCGGGCGTGCGCACCAACACCGCCATCGCCGCCGTCCTGACCGCCGTGTTCATCGCCCTGGGCCTGAACGGCGAGTTCGGCCTGCGCGAAGGCTGGGTGCTGATCGGGGCCATCGTCCTCTACGTGCTCTGGCTCGCCTGGTCCGCCACCCGGCCCAAGGCCGCCGCCGATCCGCTGCTGTCAGAAATGACCGACGTGGACAATATGGACGGCCTGCCGCGCACGGCCCTCATGATCTCGGTCTTCCTGATCGTGGGCCTCGTCCTGTTGCCGCTGGGCGCCCATTTCGTGGTGTCCAACGGCTCGGTGCTGGCCCGTCAGCTGGGCATCAGCGAAGCGGTCATCGGCCTCACTTTGCTCGCCGTCGGCACCAGCCTGCCCGAGCTCGCCACCGCCATCGTCGCCGCCGTGCGCAAGCAGGCCGCCATGGCGTTCGGCAATATCATCGGATCGAACATCTTCAACATCGCCGCCGTGGGCGGGCTGACCGCGGTGTCGGCGCATCTGGCCGGCGTCTCGGTCACCGTGGACCCGATCTTCCTGCGCTTTGATTTCTGGGTCATGGCCGGCGCCATGTTGGCCGGCGCGGCCTTCGTGTTCACCCAGCGGCCCATCGGCCGCGTGGCGGGCGTGGTGCTGTCGGGCGGCTATGCCGCCTATCTCGCCGCGCTGGTCTATATTCACCTGGGCTGACGCCGCACCACCTCACCCCTCTTCGCGGAACGCCGCCAGCGGGGCGGGCGCGCCGGTATTGGCGATCAGCGCCTGGCGGCGGTAGAAGCGGGTCAGTCCGGCTGCGCCCATGCGTGACGGCCCAAGGCCCGATTGCCGGAAGCTCTGCTTTTCCGCCTCATAGAACAGCGCCGTCAGCGCCGCGTCATTGAGCGAGACCGCGCCCGCTTCCAGGCGCCGTGCGATGGCTTCAGCCTCATCAAGATCACCGGCGAACACCGCCGCGGACAGGCCGTAGACCGTGTCATTGGCCAGCGCGACCGCCTCATCCACATCCTCAAACGCCATCACGGGCAGGACCGGACCGAACGTCTCCTCGGTCATCACTGCCATCGTGTGGTCGACGTTGGAGAGGACGGTGGGCCGGATCCACAATCCCCCGCCATGGCGCTCCACCTTGCCGCCGGTGTGCACGCGCGCGCCTTTGGATTTCGCATCCTTGATCTGTCCGGCGATCAGATCGGCCTGTTTTTCAAAGATGATCGGACCGATCTCGCCTTGCGTGATGTCGGGCCAGTTGAGCCTCACGCCTTCAGCCGCCTCCACCAGGCGCTCCAGGAAGGCGTCATGGATCGCACGGTCCACATAGATGCGCTCGATGGACTGGCAGGCCTGCCCGGTGGACAGGACCGAGCCGCGCAAGGCTGCGCGCACCGCCAGCTCCAGATCGGCGCTGCGGGTAATGATCAGCGGGTCCTTGCCGCCCAGCTCCAGGAAAGCCGGGATCAGGCGCCCGGCGCAGGCTGCGGCCACCTTGCGCCCCGTGGGGACCGAGCCGGTGAAGCAGATGAGATCACTCACCGCGATGACCTGCTGGCCGGTCTCCCCGGCGCCGGGCGCAAACGCGATCAGGTCAGACAGGCCGGCTTCTGCAATGCTCGCCGCCACCGGTTCGGCAAAGCGCGGCGTCACCTCGGACGGCTTGATCAGCACCGCGCAACCGGCGGCCAGCGCCGGGATGGCGTCGATCAGCGACAGGGTGAGGGGGAAGTTCCACGGGCTGATCACGCCCAGCAATGGATAGGGGATGTATTGTCCTGAATGCTTCAGCGCCGGATTGCTGCGCCCCGGGGTCCAGTCAGCCTTCGGCGCCAGCGCCGGCGCGCCCGCCGCCCAGCCGCGGATCGAGGCGCAGGCGCCTTGCACTTCCATGCGCGCCACCCGCCGCCGCCCGGTATCGGCCTCCAGCGCGGCGGCGATGGCGTCGATTTCGCGGGCCATGATATCGGCCCAGCTGACGAGGCGCGCCAGGCGCTCTTCGATTGATAGCGACGCCCAGCCGGGCTGAGCCGCGCGCAGGCGGGCCGCTGTCCCGGCAAGCTCCGCCTCCGAAGGCGGCGTGAAGCGGTAATCGGTTTTGCCGGTGCGCGGACTGCGTACGGATATCGCTCGGGTCATGACTCGCCGTCCAGTCTCAGGGCGCCAGGATTGATCATGTCGTGCGGGTCCAGCTCGGCCTTGATCGCGCGCAAGAGCGCCAGCGCCGGAGCTGACCGCGTGCGCGCCAGCGGATAGGTGCGCCCGATCTGGAAATGCGCCGCGCCATAGCGGGTGAAAATATCCACCACCGCCGTTCGCGCTTCGGCCACCAGCGCGGTCGCCGCCGGGTCGGCGGGCCCGGGTTTCAGGGATTTGAGATAGCCCGCCTCCACATGCGCGCGGTGCAGACCGAACAATTCATCGGGCCACAGGAAAACCGGCTCCACCAGAAAGCCGGTGGTCCCCAGCGTCGTCACCAGAAAGCCGGTGGTGACGCCATGGGCGTCAAATCGGGGTTTCAGGCTGGCGAACAGCGCCTCGATCTGCGCCCAGCAGGCCGGGCCGTCATCCATGGCGACGATGCCATGGACCGGCACCCAGCGCTCGGCGCTCGGGCCGATCATATTGTTCAAGGGCGTGAAGGGGTTGGCGCGGATCACCTTGGGGATGGTCGGCTCGACGCTGCGCCCGCCCGCGCGTTCGGCGAGCTCCGTCAGCTGGCGCATCGCATCGTCCGCCCCGGCTTTGGAATGGCTTTCGGTCACCACATGCAGGTTGAAATCAGCCTCGCCCAGGAATGACCGGCCCGCCAGCGCCATTTTCGCGCCCTCGGCCAGGCCCTTCATCAGATTCTTCTGCCCCGTCACCACTTTGCTGAGGGTTTTGGCGTCGCTCATCAGCGAGGCGCGCTTCATGCGCACGGCGGTCAGGCCAGGATCAAAGGCGAACAGCTCGCACGCCAGCCCGGTGCGGCCCATGGAGGCCAGGGCGGCCGCGCAGGAATCACGGCTCGCGAAGGAAAAGCTCGCCCAGCGCTCATGGGCCGGGGCGGGGATCAGGCGCAGCGTGATCTCGGTCTTCACCCCCAGCGCCCCGGCATCGCCGCAGAACAGGCCGGTCAGGTCAGGCCCGTAATGACGGAAGAAGGGGCGGGCGGGCCCGGCGCCGGTCTCGCCCGACGCGGTTCCGGTGCGCAGTATCGCGCCATCGGGCAGGGCGACGGAGACGGACAAGACGCTGTCGGCGGTCGGGCCATGCACGCCGGCGCCGAAGAAGGCGTTGTTCTGCGACACGCCCCCGCCGATTGTGGAGGAAATGCCCGACAGCGGCCCCCAGAACGGGGTGCGCAGGCGGGTGGGCGCCAGCGCCTCATGCAGCGTCTTCCAGGTGCAGCCCGCCTCCACGCGCACATACATGCCCGCTTCGCTGATCTCGAGCACCCGGTTCATGCGTGTCGTGTCGAGACACACGCCCCCGGGCCGGTCGGCCAGATAACCGCCCGTGTAGGACATGCCCCCGCCGCGCGGATAGATCGCTGCCCCGGCTTGCGCGCAGGCGCGGACCAAAGCCGCGCACTCGGCCTCGCTGGCCGGACTCGCCACCAGATCCACACGCGCGCCTTCGCGCCAGACATCCTGGGAATACAGGGTTCGGGCGGCGTCGCCAGTATGGACGTGACCGGCGCCGACAATCCCCGACAGGGTGGCGGCGAGGGTTCCTGCTGTGGCCGCTTCGGCGGTGCGGGTCATGGCGATACTCCCTCTAGACCGGCTGCAGCACGCCGAGCGCGGCAGCGCCCAGCACGGCGGCCCAGATCACGAACACCCAGATGCGGGCCTTCGACAGGCTGGCGCGCACGGTTGTCTCGGAGGCGTCATCGCCCTGGCCCGCCGCAATCTGTCCGAAGGCCGGACCAAACGGCGCCAGCACAAGCCGCACCATCAGCCCGGCGAACACCGCCAGCGCCAGCACTAACAGCTTGCCCGCAATGAACAGGGGCAGGACGATCAATCCGGCGAGCCCTGCCGCGCCCGCGCCGGCAAAGCCGATCAGCGCGACAATCCGGATCGCCATGTCGATGCGCTTGGCCAGCCCGTCCGGCCCGGCTTTCAGATGCACCATCCAGGCTGCTGCCGCCCACACCAGCGCCAGCGCAAACGCTGGCGCGATCCACACCGCGTCGATCTGCAGCCAGCCCTCATACACCGCCAGCGCAAAGCCGGTGGGGAAGGCGAAGATCAGCGCCATGCGCGGCGCCATGTCCACATCCATCAGGATTTTCGCGGCCGCGGCCCGTCCAGCGGGCGGGCGGGCCGGATCGGCTACGATCCGGCTGGCGACAAACGCGCCCAGATCACCGCCCAGCCAGTAGACGAGGATGAGAATGTGGAGAAGTTCCAGAAGCGCCATCGCCCGCCGTCCGCTCGCATTACCCCTTGATCAGCCGGCAGGACCGGCTTCAAATGGTATAGTTATATATCTTTTGGGCGGAGGGAAAGACGATGGGAGCGGCGCGCGCCTTAGCTCATTTCAGCTTCGCTCCAGTCGTCATCGGCGGCGCCCTTGCGCACCAGACGCATGTGATAGCGGAAGCGTTCAGGCCGGTAATAGGCGATGATATGCTGCACCGCGCGCCCGTCCGCCCCGCGCATGATGCGTTTGATCTTCAGCAGCGGCGATCCTGGCGAGATGCGCAGCGCCGAAGCGATCAGCGGCTCGGCGGCTACCGCCGTGATGGTCTGGTCGGCCTCCACAGTCTCCGCCCCCGCCCGGCGCAACAATTCCTGCATGGGCTGGGTTTTCAAATCCTCTTCGCTGTAACGCTGCGCGATCTCCCACGGCACATGGGTGACCAGATAGGAAAACGTGTCGCCCTCCAGCGAGCGCAGGCGCACTGCGCGCTGCAGCTTGCAGCCCGGGTCCAGCGTCATCTCAAGCGCCAGATCCTCGCTGGCGCGCACCAGTTCGGCTTCAAGAAGCTGGACCTGGGTCTCCAGCCCCATGCGCTTGAGGGCGTCGAACAGCGTGTCGAACCGCCCTTCCACCACCGGCGCCGAGGCGTTGTGGGTGACCACCGTGCCGCGCCCGCGATGGCGGGTGACGAAGCCGTGGGCGGCCAGCTCGTTCATGGCGCGCTTGACGGTGATGCGCGAGACATTGAACAGCCGCGTCAGCTCCTGCTCGCCCGGCAGGATCGCGCCTGCGGGAAATCCGCCCTCGCGAATCCGGTCGCGCAGCACCAGAAAGATCTGGTGATAGAGCGGCGTGGGCAGGGTCTCGTCGATCAAATCGGGCGCCAGCCGCGGCGCAGCGCCGCCGTCCAGCCTGGAAGTGGGGCTCATGTCTGGCCTGCTGAGGTCCGTGACGGATTGTTCATGTCCGGACTATGTCTTGGGTTCGCACATGACTGCAAGGAGACAGTGTGATGACGCAATCTGACCCCGCCTATACGGCGCTCGCCCTGCAGTCTCTGTGCGAGACGGTGAACGCCTGCCCGGACGGCGAGAGCGCGCGCGCCCGCATGCTCGCCTCCATCGCGCGCATCCGCGCCGAGATCGCCGGCTCCATCGCCTTTATCGGCCCGGATGTGCGCCTGGTGGTGTTGCCCGAATATGCGCTCACCGGCTTTCCCATGCGCGAAACCGCCACCCAGTGGCGCGGCAAGGCGGCGATCAGCGCGGACGGGCCGGAGTTCGAGGCGATGGCCGCCATCGCTTCGGACTTCAACATCTTCCTGGCCTGGAACGGGTATGAGACTGACCCGCACTTCCCCGATCTCTATTTCCAGGCCTGCGTGGTGATCGATCCGTCCGGCGCGCAGGTGCTGCGCTACCGGCGCCTCATCTCAATGTATGCGCCCAGCCCGTATGACGTGCTGGACGCCTATCTTGACGCTTATGGCGAGGAGGCGCTGTTCCCGGTGGCCGATACCGCCATCGGCCGGCTGGCGGCCATTGCGTCCGAAGAGATTCTTCACCCCGAGATCGCCCGCCTGCACGCGGTGCGCGGGGCGGAGGTGTTCGTGCATTCCTCGTCTGAAGTCTCGAGCCCCCAGGCCACGCCCAAGAACATCGCCAAGCAGGCGCGCGCCATCGAAAACCTCGCCTATGTCGTCTCAGCCAATACCGGCGGCATGACCGGCACGCCGATCCCGCAGGCGAGCGCCGACCGCGGCTCCAAGATCGTCGATCCGCGCGGGCTGATCATCGCCGAAGCCGCCTCCGGCCCGTCCATGTGCGCCTATGGCGAGGTGGATGTGGGGCTGGTGCGCCGCCTGCGCCGCAAGGTGTCCATGGGTAATCTTCTGGCCCGCCAGCCGATGGAGCTGTGGGCGCGCGCCTATGCCGGCGCCGCCATCCATCCGCCTGAAACCCTGATGGCGGATGGCGCGGTGACGACCCCCGCCAAGGAATTCTACCGCGAGCGTCAGGCCAGCGTGATCGAGGCCCTGGCCAAACGCGGCGTGATCTGAAGGCGCCCTGTTCAGGGGAGGGCGTTGCCGGTGACGCGCGCCTAACCTCCCGTTCGGTGAAGCCGGACCGGCCTTGATGACCGGCCGGCGCCAGAACGGGGATTAGTCATGAAACACTATCTTGCCGCCGCCGGGGCGGCGATCATCCTGGCCGGCGCAGCGTCGGCCCAGGAAGGCCAGGTCATGCTGATGGGCGACACCGCCATGAGCTGTCAGCAGATCATCGTGGCCGCCACCGAGCAGACCGAGATTCTCGGCGGCTCGCCCGAGGGCGGCTTGCTGGGCAGCGAATACGCGGTGGGCGCCGCCACGGCGCTGGCCCAGCAGGGCGCGCTGATGTCCGGCGCGGGCCGGGCGATCCCGGGTCTGGGCATGGTGGGCGGCATGATGGGCCGCGCCGCACAGCGCCGCCGCGAGGAAGAAGAAGCCCGCCGCGCCATCGCCGAAAAGCGCTGGTATTTCCTCAACGGCCTCTATGGCGGGCGTGATTGCGACGAGGTTCTGCGCCGCGAAGCCGAGGCGGCCGCCGCTGCAGCCTCTGCCCCGGCTCCCGAGCCCGTTTACGAGCCCGCAGATGAGCCCGCCTACGAGCCAGCCTCTGAAGGCGACGGCCGCTAGGCGCCTGTAGCGCCGCCATGCGCTCCGCCTGGCCCGGGCTGCTCCGGGAAGGGCGGGGCCTGGCGTGGCTTGGGCGCTGCGAAGGCCTTGTCCTCGCGCCTGGCCGGATAGATCAGCGAGAGGGTCGAGCCCAGCGTGTAATAGGAGCGCAGGAAGCGGAAACCCATGTACAGCGGCAGGATCAGGATGAGATCAAAGCGCCGCCAAAGGATCAACACCGCCAGCGCCAGCACGAACGGCATGCCCAGCACCACCGCGACCACCGTGGCGAAATGGGGGTGTCCGTACACGCCGCCGAACAGCAGAAACACGATCACGCCATAGATCAGCAGCGGCGTCATCATGGCGCGCCGCGCCCCGTTGAGCAGGGTGAAGGGCAGCACCACGCAGCCGATGATCGACCCGTTGGCGAACAGCACCCGGCGGTTGTGGGCGGTGACGTGATAGAGCGAGCGGAACCAGCGCGTGCGCTGCTCGCGCAGGAAGGCCAGGGTGTCCGGCGTCTCGGTATAGAATTTCGCGCGCGGGTCCGACACCATCCGCCATCCCAGGCTGGTCATGGCCAGGGTGATGTCAGTGTCCTCGCCATTCATGCCTTCGGTAAAGCCGCCCGCCTCGTCCAGCGCGGACTTGCGGTAGATCACGAACATGCCCGGCAGGCCGAAAATCCCGCCAAACGCGCCAAAGCTCACCTGCACAAACCCGTGGCGCAGCAGCACCTCGATGGCGCGCACCTTGGACGGGAGGCCTTCGCCCTCATGGGGCAAAGGCAGTCCGCCCACGCCGCCGACCTTGGCGTTGGCGAAATGGCGCATGGCGATGCGGATGGCGTCCGGCCCGATGGTGGTGTCGGCGTCGATGCGCACGACGAACTCGTCTTCGATCATGTCGAGACCGCGATTAAGCGCCTTGGCCTTGCCGGGGATCTGGCTGGAATCCACCGTCCAGCCGGACAGATGCGTGCATTCGGCCAGCGTGGTTTCGGCCAGGCGCGCCGTGGCGTCGCTGGAGTTGTTCTCCATCACCACAACGCGCACCGGCCCGTCATAGCGCGCCGCGGCCGCGTCCACCGCGCGCAGGGTTTCATGGATCTGGTGCGCCTCGTTGTGGGCGGGGACAAGCACCGTCACCGGCGGGGAGAAGGCGCGCCGGCGCGAGACCATGTTGCGGATCCAGCCAATGGCGGCGAGCTGGCCGGTCATCAGCTGCTGGGCCAGGAACACGCCCGGTCCCATCCCGCCCAGAATGGCGATGGAGCGCAGATAGCCCGCCTCGTCGCCATAGACCGTCGCCACAATGATGGCGATCACCGCCGCGATCAACGCGGCGATGAACAGGATGGCGTACTCATGCACCTTGCCGGTGCGCAGATTGGCGACGCCGGAATCCACCGGCAGCCGCGCGTTTGAAATCAGCGTGTGGGGAAAGATCACCAGCCCGGCCATACCCGCCAGGAATTGTTGGAAATGGATCGGCCAGACCGCATCCACGAACCGCCAGCTCAGCCATGCGCCCCCGTCAATGATGGCGCACGCCGCCACAAACTTGGCCAGGAACAGAAGCGCCAGCCTGCCCCGCGTCACCACCGAGCCATAGGCGAACAGCGCGTAGGTGAGGAAGAACGCCAGGATGAAGCTGCGCACCGGCAGCATGGAATTGACCCGGTCGGCGCTGAAAATCACGTAGTCGCGCGGGATCGCGAGGTCGAGCACGCCGGTGCGCGCCAGTTCGGGCAGCGCCAGCACGATGATCGAGATGAAGGCGAAGGCGACCAGCGCGGTATCCTGGACCATGCGCGGGCGGGCGACGGACACGGCCTTGGGCGCGGAATCCACCGAGCGGAAGAAATCCGCCGACCGTCCCGTGCTGTCCAGACGCGCTGCGTCCGGCGCGCGTTTGGCGTCCGGACGGGCAACCGGCTCCGCCGTTTGTGGACGCGTCTGCGTCCTGATGCCGTCTTCCATATGCGTCCCCTGGCCTCGAAATCGCCTGATGCGCGCCCTTCAAGGCCCGCAATCGCACCCCATGGCTCTATCTTAACGCCCGATTAACCGGCAAAATAAAGGCCAAAACCGACATCGGCCAAATCGGGGCTGATCGAGATTGAGGGGGATCGCATGCGCATCACGTTCGCCGCCGCAGGACTGGCGCTCTTGACCGGGGCCGCCGCCGACGCCCAGGAGGGCCGGTTCGAGTTCAATTCGGACAACATGATCGCGCGCGATGACCCGTTCTCGCCCGATGACGAACTGAGCGCCGGACCGGGCGGCCAGCCTTTCGGCCTGGCCACCGGGTTTGATTCCAACAATTGGGGCCGCTGGGTGCAGCCTTTGTCGGGCCGCTAGGTCCTGCGGTTCGAGCAGCAGGTGCGCGTGCGCAGCTATTTTGATCGCGACGGGCTGGATTCCCTTCTGCTCACCCCGCGCATCCAGTACTGGAACACCACGCAGGACAATACAATCCAGTTCCGCCTGTCGGCGGCCTACAGCCATTTGACGCGCGATGGCTCGGCTCAGTGGACCCGGCCCGAGGCCGAGGCGCAGCTGCGCTGGCGCCCGCGCGGCGACCGCACGCTGGAAACGGTCGGGCGGCTGCGCCTCAACGCCTATGATTTCCGCGGCGCGGCCCTGCAGGGCTTGAGCTCCACGCGCGTGCGCGCCGGGGTCGAGCAATTCGTGCGCGCCCCGGACGATGCCTGGGAAGTGCGCCTGTCGGCATTCCGCGAAACCGCTGACGCAGACAGCGAAGCGTTTTCGTTTGACGAGACCCGCCTGGGCGCCGCCGTCACCTGGCGCGCCGGGACCCGCACCACGCTGGGCCTCGCCGCCGATTACCGCGATCGAGACTACAAGGACGCGTTCTCTCTGGCGGTTCCGCTGGAGCGCTCCGATCAGCGCCTGCTGACCGAAGCGCGCGTGGAGCACCAGCTCGGCGAGCGCGCCACCGCGTTTGCCGCGGCCGGCTATCTGGACAATCAGTCCAACATTGCGTCGCGCGACTATGGTGGCGCAGTGTGGCGGCTGGGCGTGCGTTTCCGGTTCTAGGGGCGGCAGTTGCGCGTGAACGGAACCAAGTGACACATTCGCGCCTTAAACATGCCTTCCCGGGGCCGGAAAGCAGACCTTTCCAAGCCGCAATGGGGAACCATGTCTGACGTAATGAAAAATTTCCTAACGCCCTGGGGCGGGGCGAACGAGCAATTGCTCAAAAGGGGCTGACATGAAATCCAATCATGAGGACAAGCGGCGCTTTCCGTGGTTTTCGGCGTCGCTGGGCGTCATTGCGCTGGCGAGCGTCGCCACGCTCTTCGTCTCCGGCCAGCTCAACGCCGGCTAGGGCGATTTCGGCACGTTCGTCACCCGCACCGCCGAGCGCCTGACCAATGCCCAGGCCGTGATCGGCGTGGAAGGCCGCCACCGTATCCGCTTTGAAGACGCGGGCGCCGAAGCCGGCGTTGTCGTCGCGGGATTTCCGTCTTTCGCCTCTGTGAACCTGCCGCTGGTGCGCGACCAGGCCCCGCGCGCCGTGCGCCTGGTGCTGACCGGCGAGCAGGATGTCGGTCCCGACACGGTGACCGCCCTGCAGGTGACGGTGAATGGCCGGCGCGTGATGGAGCGCCGCCTGACCCCGGGCCGGCGTACCTTCAACTGGGTGTTTGACCTGACCGAAGATCTGGCGGGCGCCTCGGAAGCGCGCGTCGCGTTCCAGCTCAGCGGCGACCTGCCCCAGGATTTGTGCCACAACGAGCGCTCCATGGGCGCCATGGTGGCCTTCACCGCTGATTCCGGCGTCGAGGTGGACCTGGACGGTCCGCTGACCTCGGTGCGCGACGTGATGGCGCTGACCCCGCACCACGTGACCATCGGCATGGACGAAGGCGACGCCTGGTTCGAGCTGGCGGTGCGTCTGGGGGCGCGCCTGGCCCGCAACGGCTATGAGATCGACATGGTCGATCTGTCCACGGCCGCCGAGATGGTCCAGCCGGGCACGCGCGGCCTGATCCTGGCCGCCTCGCCCGAGGCGTTGCGCCGGGCCGGCTTCACCCCCGTGCGCGAACGCGCCCCGGCGGGCGCGGGCCTGTATCGCCGCGCCGGCGCCACGCTGGTGGCGCCGATGGACGCCGAACGTTTCGAGACTGTGAGCTTCCTGACCAGCGAGTTGGCCTCCATCGCGCGCTCCGACGTCATCGACGCGGTGTTGTTCGAAGATCTGTCTGCGGATGCGTCTATGACGCCGCTGTCGGCCTTTGGCGCGGACACCTCGGTGCAGAACATCGCCAACAGCCGCACCTGGCGGATGGACTATGCGCTGGCGGATCTGCCCGGCGGACGCTTGCCCGAGGCTGTGTCCATTGACCTGCGCCTGTCCGAAGGCCCGGATGGCTTCACCAATCTGGTGCACACCGTCCTCAACGGCGAAATGATCGATTCGCGCCGTCTTCAGCCTGGCGTGGACAGCCGCTTCGCCGTCGGTCTGCCCCCGCACCTGCACAATCTGAATAATGAGCTGTCCATCACGCTGCAGCGCCATCGCGATGTCGGCGGCTGCGAAATCAGCCAGCAGCGCTTCCCTGTCCAGCTCAGCGCCGAAAGCGGGCTGATGCTGGCGCGCGGCGCCGGCGCGGCGGGTTTCACCGCCTTGCCGCCGGTGTTCAGCGATGCGCTGCTGGTGCGCCTTCCGTCCGAGATGGACGCGCCCGAGCGGCTGATCACCGCGCGGGTTGCGGCGGAGTCCATCGCCCGCTTCGCGCCGCGCCGGGCCGATCTGACCTTCGAGTTCGCTGTTGTGGACAACGGGTCTTCCGACCGGGTGACGCGCCCCTTCCTGGCGATCAACAACATGCCGGGCAATGCCGAGGCGCCGCTGCGCGTCTATGCCGACCGGCTGGTGATGGATTCACGCGCCTACGCCGCCGATGCGGATGTGCGCGCCCTGTCTGACCTGGCCCTGCTTCAGGTGTCGCGCGCGCGCCTGAACCCGAATGCGCCGCCCAGCGAACCGGCGGTCTATGTCAACGGGCTCGTGGTGCACGCCATCGACCAGGCGCCGTCCATGATGGGCGCCACCCTGGGCCGGGAGTTCGTCTCCATCGTCCACGCCGATGGTGAAGCGGTCGCCCCGCGCAGCGCGTCGGCCGCCGGGATCGCCGAGGCTCTGCCGCCGCGCGGCTAGGGTGACAGGCCCGCCGCTGGCCGCCTCTGGCGGCTGGCCTCAGGCCAGCGCCTTGAGCTGATCGCGCGTCAGGCCGGCGGGCACCACTGTCACCGGGATCACCCGGGCGTCGAACAGGCCCTTGCCGCGCCCCAGCGCGCTGACCAGCGGGCCGGGACCATCGCCGTCGCCCGCCGCGCCCAGCACCAGGATGGCGATGGCGTCGTCGGTCTCGATCAGTTTGCGCAGCTCGTCCAGCAGGACGCCTTCGCGCAGAATCACTTCGGGCCGTGCGCCCATGACCTCCTCGACGTCTTCGGCCAGGCTCTCCAGCGCGGTCTCGGCATTGTGCAGCGCCTCGGCGCGCATGGCGTCGCCGACGCCCAGCCACAACTCGCCCGAGCTTTCCACCTGCGCCACGGCCAGGATGGTCACCGCGCCATCGGTATTGCGCGCCCGGCGCGCCGCAAAGTATGCAGCCACACGGCTCTCATCAGAGTCGTCTGCGATCACGAGGAATTTGCGCGCCATGGTCATGATGCTGACGCTGCCCTGTTCGCCCGTTCAGGGCAAGCCCGGGCGCACGTCATGAGCGCGCGCGGCCCGGTCATCATGCTCGAGGATCGCCGCTCGCCGCTGGCGCGCACGCGCACGGTGAGCCTCTATCCCGACCGCATCGATCTGTCCGATGACGGCGCGCTGGCCCGGCGCATTGATCTGTCCGCCATTACCGAAGTGCGCCTGACCGTGGAGCCGGCGCCCGGCGCCGGGACCGGCGCGCTGGTGGTGTGCCGCGTGCGCGCCGGGTCCAAAGAGATCGCCTTCGGCTCGCGCCGTCTGAAGCCCGATGGCGGCTGGAGCGATGAGGGCTATGCCTTCCGCAAGGCGATCATCGCGCTTCACACCGCTTTGCGCCCGCGCGCGGGAGAGATCGCCTTTCGCGAGGGGCCGTCCCTGCGCACCCGGCTCATCCTGTTCAGCGCCGGGCTGGCCATGGTGATCGGGGCGGTCGGTTTTACCGGATACATGGCTCTGGCGCGCAATGCCGGCCTGCTGGCGGTGATGGGCGCGCCGTTCGCGCTGATCGGCGGGGCGATTGCGTGGATGTACCGGCCGCGCCGCGACCAGGCCTATGACCCCGACGCGCTGATCCAGCGGTTTTCGGGAAAGACCGCCGACAGGGCCTGATCGCGCGCGTCGCGCAGGCCCGCGTCCGACACATTTTCCAGCACGAACCGGTCCACGGGCAAATCCAGGTCCAGCGCCTCGATCGCCATGGACTGGGCCTCCCACTGCCCGCCTTCGGGCCAGCCGCACCCCGTTGAAGGAAAAGCGGAGACCCGCAGCGGCAAACATCCACTGAGACAGGCATAGGCCTCGAACGGCGCCCTCACTGCCGGCGGCGCGTCGATGGGGGCGATCGGCACGCCGTCATAGACTGCGCCGCGATCTTCCGTGGCGTTCATGATGGCGTAGTCGCGCGCGCTCAGCAGTGTCGCCCACACCCGCGCCGTTCCGCCCGGACGCGCCACCAAAGTGGCGGGCACCGAGCCGTATTCGGCCAGCCGGTTGGCGTAGGCGACGATATGGTCGGGCACGGTGATGGGGATGACCAGAATCGCCACGTCATCAAGATGCGCGGCGAATTTGCGCCGCAACTGGCCCGGCGCGGCGTTGGAGCCGACAGCGGCCACGGCGTGATAGGCGCCGGCTTCATAATCGCCAAGCTGACCCGGCGTCAGCAGATCGCCCAGCGCCATGTCGTCGCGTGCTGCATGCACCCGCCACTGCGCGAACGCACCCTCGGTCGAGGTGATCGCCCAGCTGGCCCCGTTCAGGAACACGAAGGCCCGCCTGGGCCGCGCAAACGGATAGCTCAGCGCCCATTGCAGGCGCAATGTGGCCTCATCGATCATGTCCGCTTTGCTTCGATCCAGTCGGCGATCAGGGCCGAACCGTCCACGCCGGAAAACCGCCGCAGCTCCTGCAGGCCGGTTGGCGAGGTGACGTTGATCTCGGTGAGATAATGTCCGATCACATCGATTCCGACGAACACCAGGCCCCGGCGTTTCAGCTCCGGGCCGATCATGGCGCAGATCTCCAGATCGCGCTCGGTGAGCGTCGATTCCACCGCCTTGCCGCCCACATGCATGTTGGCGCGCACCTCGCCCTCGGCCGGGATGCGGTTGATGGCCCCGATGGGCTCGCCATCGATCAGGATCACCCGCTTGTCGCCATTGCGCACGTCTGGCACGAAGGCCTGGGCCATCAAAGGATCGCGGCTGACCTGCTGGAACATCTCCACCAGAGAGGCGAGATTCTCCGCCGTCTCGCGGATGCGGAACACGCCCGCCCCGCCATTGCCGAACAGCGGCTTGACCACGATGTCGCGGTTATGGCGCTCGAAAAAGGCGCGGATTTCCTTTTCATCCGACGTAATCAGCGTCGGCGGCATCAGCCCCTCGAACATGGTCACGAAGAGCTTTTCCGGCGCATCGCGCACATGGCGCGGATCATTGACCACCAGCACCTCGGGCTGAAGATGCTCAAGGATATGCGTCGAGGTGATGTAGCTCATGTCAAAGGGCGGGTCCTGGCGCAGGAAAACCACGTCCACACCATGCAGATCCAGCACCGCCGGCTGCGCCAGGCGCACATGATCGCCCTGCAAGCGCTGCAAATGCTCCACCCGCCGCGCCAGCGCCCGCACCCGCCCGTCCTCGAACGTCAGGTGACGCGGCTCATGCACCCACAGCTGATGCCCGCGATTGAAGCATTCGAGCGCAATATCAAACGTGGAATCCCCGTTCACATTCACATGAGTGATCGGGTCCATCTGGAAGGCGATCTTGAGCATTGGCATGTCTCCTGACGGACCGGCGGGCGAACTGGCGGGCGCGCTGCGCTAGAGGTAGGCGATGGCGCGCCCCGGGGGAAGGCGCAGCACGCGGGCGAGGGCAGGGGGGAGATGGTTTGTGCGATTCGGAGCATAATTCACGTTTATGCGATTTATGGCATAATGTGAAAGTATGCTATAAATCACATATTGTAAATTTATGCCATTTATCGCATAATGGTGTTGAGGAGATTCTGGTATGAATGCGCTCGCGCGATCGCCCAAGCAAATGGGACAAATTATTCAGAGGCGCCGGAAGGCTCTGGGAATGAGCCAGACCGAGCTCGCTTCGAGAACTGGCGTGCGCCAGGAGCTCATCTCCCGGATTGAAGGCGGCCACGATGGCGCGAAGCTCAGCACAATCTGCGATCTGCTCGCAGCGCTCGGCCTCGAAATGACAATTGCCCCCCGCTCCAAGAGCTCATCGGCTGACATTCGGGATATCTTCTAATGGGCCGCCGCAAGGCGCATGCGCCATTAAATGTGCTCATCAACAATCGCCAAATCGGGCGGCTGGAAAAAGACCCGAGCGGTGCGATCAGCTTCCAATACGATGATAGCTGGCTGAATTTTCCCAGACACTTTCCCGTCTCTCTGTCCCTTCCACCTCGACCCGAGCCATATCGGGGAGAAGGGGTCATCGCAGTGTTCGACAATCTTCTCCCGGACAATCCTGATGTGCGGGGTCTGGTGGCGGCCAAAACCGGCGCGCAAGGGACAGATGCCTACAGCCTTCTGGAGCAGATCGGCCGAGACTGCGTGGGGGCCATGCAGTTCATTCCCGATGGCCGCAGCGTTGACGCCATGGCGCCTGTGTCCGGTGAGGCGGTATCGGATAGGGAGATCGAACAGATACTCGCCAACCTTGCGCGCGCGCCGCTAGGCATCAATCTGGAACAGGACTTCCGGATTTCTGTCGCCGGAGCGCAGGAAAAAACGGCCCTTCTGCATCATGAGGGCCGCTGGAAACGCCCCGCCGGCACGACGCCGACCACGCATATCCTGAAGCCGCAAATGGGCGAGATACCAACCCCGGATGGTGTAGTTGATCTTTCAAACAGCGTCGAAAACGAGCACTACTGCCTGAAAATCATGGAAGGGTTCGGCCTGCCGGCTGCCAAGACCGAGATCGCCACCTTCGGCAAGCGCAAGGTTCTTGTCATTGAGCGCTTTGACCGCGAATGGCGAGATCAGGATCACATTCTTCGCCTGCCACAGGAGGACTGCTGCCAAGCGCTCTCCATCCCCTCAAGCCGGAAATACCAGAGCCATGGCGGCCCTGGCATTGTCGATATCCTCAAGCTGCTTGGCGGGAGTGACGAACCCTCACGCGATCAGGCGGCCTTCTTCAAAAGCCAGATCATTTTCTGGCTCATCGGCGCGCCCGACGGGCATGGCAAGAACTTCAGCATCTTCTTGCGGCCCGGCGGACGTTTCGAGCTGACACCGTTTTATGATGTGCTGACTGTTCAGCCAGCTGTTGACGCCAAGCGCATTCGTCACAACCAGTTCAAGGCCGCGATGTGCGTCGGGAATAGCCGCAAATACGAAATCCTGCGCATTCACGGACGCCATTTCGTGGAGACCGCCAGACAGGCCGGGCTTGGCCCCGCCATCATCCGCGAGGTTGTCGATGAGGTGATGCGCGATGCAGCGCGCGCACTGGACAGCGCCCGGCGCGCCATGCCGCACGATTTTCCCGCAGACCTTGTCCACTCCGTTGAAACTGCGGCGCTGGGGCGCCTCAATCAGCTGAAGACCGCCTACGACGCATTCTAGCGTCAAGCGCTGGACTCCCTCCTTCGCCGCCCGCAAGCTGGCGTGTGTCGCCTCGAGGGGGAGGGGAGGGCGTGGAGTTTCAGGGCTGGATCGAGGCCGGGCTTGCCCTGTGGGCCGGGCTTCCCGGCTGGGTTCAGGGCGCGGCGCTGACGCTGCTCGGCGTGTATGCGCTGTGGGCGGTTTTGTATCTGGCCCAGCGCCGCCTGATCTATTTCACCGATCCCACCCGCATCGCCCCGGCCGAGGCCGGCCTGACGCGCGCGCGGGAGATTGAGCTCAAGACAAGCGACGGCCAGACCCTCGTGCTCTGGCGCGCCGACCCGGCTTATGAGGGCGCGCCGCATATCCTTTACCTCCACGGCAATAGGCGCGCGCTGTGGCGCCGGGCGCGCTTTTTCCGCATGTTTCTGGCCGCTGGCTGGGGCTTCACGGCGCTGGCGCACCGGGGCTTTAACGGCTCCACCGGACGGCCGGGTGAGCGGGTCAATGTGGCCGATGCACTTTTTACCCTGGACCAGATCGCGGCAGATGGCGTCGATCCCCTGCGCGTGGTGGTCTATGGCGAATCCATGGGATCGGGCACGGCCATCCAGGTCGCCGCCGCCCGCGCCGTGGGCGGGGTGATCTTGCATGCGCCCTATGACAGCTTCCGCGATATCGTGCGCGCGCGCACCGGCTGGCTGCTGCCGCGCGCCTTGTTCCGGGAGCGGTATGATTCCATCCGCCAGATCGGGCGCGTCACAGCGCCGATCCTGTGGCTCCACGGCGATGATGACCGGGTGATCCCGCTCAGCCGCGGGCGGCGCCTCTATGACGCGGCGCGCGGGCCGAAATATGCCGCCCTGGTCAGGGGCGCGAACCATTTCGGCATCTACACCCAGCAGGTGTTCAACCAGCATATCCGCTTTTTCTGCGAGAGCGTGGCGCGCGCCAGCGCCGATCCCCGTGCAGAAGGCGAGATGAGCGTCATCGACCCGGTCCTGCCCAGCGAGGATGCAAGGCCGGAATTATAGCCGGTTGCAAATGCCTGTCTGAAGGGGCTCAAATCAGGGTCAAAGCTACAACTATTAATCCAGGCGGAGACATGCCCCGATTTCCAGCAAGGCGCTTGGCTGATCTCCCCGCTGACGTCATCAACAGAGCGCTTGGGCTGGAGCTTGACGCGGCGCCTGTCTGGATGAGCAAAGCCGCACACAGGCACATCGCGCTGGATCATCCGGAAGACTATCCGCAGATCATTGGCCGGCTGGGAGAGGTCATTTCTCGCCCAGCCTATGTGGGACAGAAGCCGGGCATCTCGGACAATTTCTATGTGGTCCGTAATTTGCGCGACGTTTCATCCCCAATCCTCGTCGCTGTAGGGATCGGACTGAGCAAGTTCGGCACGTACAATCTGCGCAGTGCGTACTGCATTTCCATGGAGGACGTTGACCGCTACCGGCAGAGCGGCCACTTGTTCATCGTGAAATGAAAAAGGGACCGCCAAGCGATCCCTTTTAGAACTTGAGCGCGACGCCAATCGCGATCTCTCGGCTCGAAGCCTCTACCCTTTCGGGTGTGTGGGGTGGCTGTTCCCACCTCTCAAGTCACTTTGGATAATAGAACAAAGAGGCATCAATTTCAATAAAATTCAGCACGCCTGACGCCTCGGGCGTCTGTCCTCACGGGTGCGGTCAGCCTGCGAGCGTCAGGCTCACCTCGGCCCGTGCGCCCAGGCCACGAAGGGTCCGTTGAGATAGTCCGTCTCGGTCTTGCCGTAGAGGAAGGGTCCGCCATCGGGGCGCGTTACTGCGCCGCCGGCCGCGATCAGCACGGCATGGCCCGCGCCCGTGTCCCACTCCTTGGTCGGACCAAAGCGCGGATAGACATCGGCGGCGCCTTCCGCCACCCGGCAGAATTTCAGGGAGGACCCGGCGCTGACCGTGTCGGTCACGCCGAGCTTTTCGGCGAAGCGCCGCGTCTCTTCATCGGCGTGGGAGCGGCTCATCACCGCCGTCAGGCCGCCTGTGGGCGCAGGGCGTGTGCGGATGGATTGGGCCGCAGCCGGATCAAAGCTCGCGCCGGGCGCCAGGGACGCTGATGCCGCCTCGCGCCCGCCCAGCCAGATGCGCGACAGGGCCGGGGCGTAGACGCAGCCGGCGACCGGAACGCGATCCCGGATCAGGGCGATATTGATGGTGAACTCATCATTCTTGTTGATAAATTCCTTGGTGCCGTCCACCGGATCGACCAGCACGAACTCGCCTGCGATGTCCGGGCGCAGCCCGGCCTCGAAGCTTTCCTCGGCCAGCACCGGCACGCCGGGCAGCACGCCGGCCAGTTCATGCAGGATCACATCCTCGGCGCGCCGGTCCGCCTCGGTCACCGGCGAGCGGTCGGCTTTCTGATCGGCGGTGAATTCGGTGGCGTAGACCTCCATCACCGGGATCGCGGCGCGCGCGCAAATGGCGGCGAAGACCCGGGCGAGCCGGTCGGCGTCAGTCATCATGTCAGTCCCCCAAACCCCAAATTGTCCGTATGCGGCGAGAAGGGCGTCCGGCGCCCGTCAGGCGCGCGAGGCTGCCGTCACGGCGGCGCAGATATCGTCCACGACATTGACCACCAGCTTGCGGTCGCCCTCGGCCATCACGCGGATCAGCGGCTCGGTGCCCGATTTGCGCACCAGAAGGCGGCCCTTGCCATTAAGCCGCGCCTCGCCCGCAGAGATGGCGGCCTGCACCGCCTCGGCGCCCAGCGGATCGGCGCCGGGCGCATAGCGCACGTTTTTCAGGATTTGAGGCGCCGGGGTGAACACGCGCAACAGGTCGCTGGCCTTCTTGCCCGAGCTGACCAGCAGGGACAGCACCTGCAGCGCGGCGATCAGCGCATCGCCCGTGGTGGCGAAATCGCTGAGCACCAGATGGCCTGACTGCTCGCCGCCCAGATTGAAGCCGCCTGCGCGCATGGCCTCGACCACATAGCGGTCGCCCACCTTGGCGCGCTCCATCCTGATCCCGGCGTCGGCGAGGGCTTTTTCCAGCCCGATATTGCTCATCACCGTGGTGACGACCGTGTCATGGGCGAGGCGTCCCGACTCCTTGAAGGCCAGCGCGATCAGGCCGATCAGCTGGTCGCCATCGATGATTCGCCCGGTCTCGTCGCACACGATCAGCCGGTCCGCGTCGCCATCAAAGGCGATGCCGATATCGGCGCGGTATTTCAGCACGTGCTCGGCCATGGTCAGGGGCGAGACCGCGCCGCAATCTTCGTTGATGTTGAAGCCGTTGGGATCGGTATTGATCGGGACGACGTCGGCGCCCAGCTCCCACAGCACGCGCGGGCCCACCTTGTAGGCCGCGCCATGGGCGCAATCGACCACGATGCGAAGGCTCGACAGGCGCATGGAGCGCGGGAAGGTCGCCTTGACGATCTCCATATAGCGCGCGGCCGCGTCGTCCACCCGCTTGGCGCGCCCAAGATCAGGCGGGGCGGCCAGCGCCTCGGCCGGATCGGCCTCCATCAGCGCCTCGATCTCCAGCTCGGCGGCGTCATCCAGCTTGAACCCGTCGGGGCCGAACAGCTTGATGCCATTGTCCTTGTACAGATTGTGCGAGGCGGTGATCATCACGCCCAGATCCGCGCGCAGCGAGCGTGTCAGCGTGGCCACCGCCGGAGTTGGCACCGGACCGAACAGCGACACATCCATGCCCGAACTGGTGAAGCCGGCGGTCAGCGCGTTTTCCAGCATATAGCCTGACAGGCGGGTATCCTTGCCGATCACCACCGAATGGCGCCCGCCATTGGACCGGCGGAAATAGCGCGACGCCGCCATGCCCAGGCGCAGCGCCGTCTCCGCGGTCATGGGAAAACTGTTGGTCTCGCCGCGCACGCCGTCCGTACCGAAATAGCGCTTGGTCATGCCGCACTCCGCCCGTGATGGCCAAAGGCCGTATCGCCGTTATGCACGGCCCGCAAGACCGGCGCCAGAGGCGGGTCTGCGCGCCGCCCTCACGCATCGCTTGAACTTTCCCCCGCAAAAGCGGATTTTGTTTCCATGAGCGAGCCGGTTCCTGCCGAAGACGATGATGTGCTGGCCCAGTCGGCTGCGCGCCTGGAGCGCGCCGTGGCGGCGGCGTCTGCGCGCATGGACGAGCTGGTGCGCCGCGCCGGCGCGGCGGGCGACGAAGCCCATGCCGCACGCAACTCCGATGATGACCGCGCGCGTTTGGCCCAGGCGCTGGATGAGGCGCGCGGCCGCGAGGCGGAGCTGACGCAAGCTGCGCGCGAGGCGGGCGAGGCGCTGGACGAAGCCATGATCGAACTGACAGCCTTGCTGGCCGGCGCCGGAACCGGTGATGACGAAGCCGATGATCCGGAGGACGGGGCGTGAGCAAGGTCACGATCTCCCTCAATGGCCGCGCCTTCACCATTGGCTGCGAGGACGGCCAGCAGGCATACTTGCGCGAGCTGGCCGCCCATCTCGACGGGCATGTGCGCGAGCTGTCCGAGCGCGTGGGCCAGATCGGCGATGTGCGCCTCTTGCTCATGGCCGCCCTGATCGTCGGCGATGAATTGCGCGAAGCCCAGGGCCGCGTCGAGGCGCTGGAAGAGAGCCTGACCGACACGCGCGGACGCCTGTCCCAGGCCGAGGCGCGCCGCCGCGCCGACCGGGCGCGCGCCGCTGAAGCCATCAACGCCGCCGCCGCCCGGCTGGAGGCGCTGGCCTCTGATTCGCCGGGCGATGAGCAAGACGCTTGAGCCCGGCGCGGTTCAGGCCCATCTTCATCAGTGGCGGTCGCTCGTTCGTGCGCCAGGCCTTAACATCCCGAGGACCTTACCTCTCTGTGAGGGAGCTACCTCTGGCGCGGACCGTGGTCCGTGTCACGCGGCGCCCACCTGATTTATCAGGTCATCAGGGACGGAAAACGGTCAGCGGCGAAACCGGCGCCGCCACCTATTTTGCATGGAGCCGGCCATGCTGATGCAATGGCGCAAGCAGCGCGCCCGCGCCGCCGCGCTCAAACGCCGGGCCGCCGCCCACGCTGGCGATCCCGAGGCGGGCCGGCGCCTGGCCGACCATTTCCCCGACTGTCTCTGGCCGAAGCTGCACAGCGTGGTGGCCGGCTATCACGCCGTACGCAGCGAGATCGACCCCGCCCCCCTCATGGAGACCTTCTGGTGCGAACAGGCGCGCCTGGCGCTGCCTTGCGTCACCGCCCCGGACGCGCCGCTGGCGTTCCGCGCCTGGGCGCCGGGGGACGCGTTGGAAACCGGCGCCTATTCCATCGCCTGTCCGCAGCCGCGCGCGCCGGTCCTGACGCCCGATCTCGTGCTCGTCCCCCTGCTGGCCTTTGACCATATGGGCCGGCGCCTCGGCTATGGCGGCGGGTTTTACGACCGCACCATCGCTGCGCTGCGCGCCGCCGGAGACGTGCAGGTCGTGGGCCTCGCCTATTCCGCCCAGCGCCTCACCCGGGTTCCCAGCGCCGCCCACGACATGCGCCTCGACTGGATCGTCACCGAGCATGGGGCGCTGAAAGCGGGCGCCTGACCCCCTGCGACACAGTGAGGCGGTTGGCAACAGCGCGGCGCGCGCCGTAAAACCACCCTTAGCGGGGAACTTCCCAGACAAGACCGGAAGGATGGGCGATGGCGGCGGTGACGGAACAGACGGTGTTGTCGGTGCGCCATTATACAGACCGCCTCTTCGCCTTCCGCGTCACACGCCCGCCCAGCTTCCGCTTCCGCTCGGGCGAGTTTGTGATGCTGGGGCTGATGATCGACGGCAAGCCGCTCCTGCGCGCCTATTCCATCGCCAGCCCGTCCTGGGACGAGGAGCTGGAGTTTTTCTCCATCAAGGTCCCCGGCGGCCCGCTCACCGAGCACCTCCAGCACATCCAGCCCGGCGATACGATCCTTCTGGGCACCAAGTCGGTCGGCACGCTGGTTCATGACGCCCTCCTGCCGGGCGAGCATCTCTATCTCCTCTCCACCGGCACCGGCATTGCGCCCTTCGCCGCCGTGGTGCGCGATCCCGAGACCTATGAGCGCTTTTCCAAGGTGATCCTCACCCATACCTGCCGCCAGGCCGCCGAGCTCACCTATGGCGTGGAGCTGGTCGCCGCCGCCAAAGCCGATGAGCTGGTGGGCGAGATGGCGAGCGCCCAGCTCATCCACTACCCCACCACCACCCGCGAGCCCACCGCCCGCATGGGCCGCATCACCACGCTCATCGAGACCGGACAATTGTTCGAGGATCTGGGATTTGCCCCCTTCGACCCCGCCCGCGACCGGGTGATGATCTGCGGCTCCATGGACATGCTCGCCGACCTCAAGACCCTGTGCGAAGCCGCCGGCCTCGAAGAAGGCGCCAATTCACGCCCCGCCCACTACGTGGTGGAAAAGGCGTTTGTGGGGTAGGGGCGGTTGCCCTGATCACTCCGGGTGCCCTGCCTCCAAGGTCAGGAACAACTCGAGAGCACCCCGTTTGCCAAATCGTCATGCTCTCCCGATAAGACGGGGCTCGTAACGCCGCCCTCGCGATGGAGCCCGCCATGCAGATTTTTCTCGATACCGCCGATATCGACGCCATCCGGGAACGCGCCCATTCGGGGCTGGTGGACGGGGTGACGACCAATCCGTCCCTGATCGCGGCGTCGGGCGCGGATATTTTCGAGCGCATCGCTGAAATCTGCGACGCGGTCGACGGGCCGGTCAGCGCCGAAGTGGTGGCCACGGATTTTGAGGGCATGCTGGCCGAGGGGCGCAAGCTGGCGGCCATCGCGCCCAATGTGGTGGTCAAGCTGCCGCTCACCGTGGACGGCCTCAAGGCCTGTCACATCTTTGCGGGCGAGGGCGTGCAGACCAATGTCACGCTGTGCTTTTCCATCAACCAGGCCCTGCTCGCGGCCAAGGCGGGCGCCAGCTATATCTCGCCCTTCGTGGGCCGGGTGGAGGATATGGGCGGGGACGGGCTCGACCTGCTGATGGGTATTCGCGAGGTCTATGACCAGTTCGGCTATGAGACCGAAGTGCTGGCGGCGAGCCTGCGCTCGCCCGCCCATGTGGAATCAGCCGCGCGGGTGGGGTGCGATGTGGTGACCATCCCGCCCAAAGTGTTCGACGCCCTGATCAAACACCCGCTCACCGATGCCGGGCTGGAGGCGTTTCTGGCCGACTGGAAGAAGACCGGGCGCAAGGGTCTGGTCTAGGGGGGCTGGTTTAGGCGTTACGCCTCGCCCAGCGACCGTCCGATGGCGAGGAAGCGCTCGCGGCGGCGCTTGCGAATCTCCGCCGGATCGAGACCGTCCAGATTGGAAAGCGCCGCCTCGATGGCGTCGCCCACGCGCGCAATCGTCCCGGCCCGGTCACGATGGGCGCCGCCCAGCGGTTCGGGGATGATGGAATCGATGATTTTCAGCTCGATCAAATCCTGCGCCGTGATCTTCATGGCCATGGCGGCATCGCGGGCCTTGGCGCCGTCGCGCCACAGGATGGAGGCGCAGCCCTCGGGCGAGATCACCGAATAGATCGAATGTTCCAGCATGATCACGGTGTTGGCCGAGGCCAGCGCCACCGCGCCGCCTGATCCGCCTTCGCCGGTGATGACCGAGATCAGAGGCGTGCCCAGGGTCAGGCAGCGCTCGGTGGAGCGGGCGATGGCTTCGGACTGGCCGCGCTCTTCGGCGCCCACGCCGGGATAGGCGCCGGCGGTGTCCACCAGCGTGATCACCGGCAGGCCATAGCGCTCGGCCAGATCCATCAGGCGGATCGCCTTGCGGTAGCCTTCGGGCCGGGCCATGCCGAAATTGTGCTTGATGCGGGTCTGGGTGTCGTGGCCTTTCTCATGACCCATGATCACCGCCGGACGGCCCCTGAAGCGGCCCGTGCCACCCACAATGGCGCAGTCCTCGCCAAAGCGCCGGTCGCCGCTGAGTTCTTCAAAATCGGTGACCAGCGCATCGAGATAATCGCTCAGGTGCGGGCGTTCGGGATGGCGCGCGACCTGGGTCTTGCGCCACGCATCCAACTTTGAATACAGGGTTTTCAGCTGATCGGCCGACTTCTGGCGCAGCTTGGCGACTTCTTCGGCGGCGTCGGGCGCATCGGCGCCGCTGCGCGACAATACGCCCTGCAGCTCCTCGATCTTGGCGTCGAGCTCGGCGATGGGGCGTTCGAAGTCGAGATAGGTGCGGGTCGGGTCAGACATGAGCCGTCCTGGACAAGCGCTGATACAGATAAGTGCGTGCAAACTATAGCCCGCCTGCGCCAGGCGCAATCGCTGCGCGCGGCGGGCTTTCACGGGGAGTTGACGCGCCTCACTCGGCCTTGCGCGCCAGCGGGTGCGCGTCGTGGACCAGGCGCGTCAGGCGCTCTTCCAGCACATGGGTGTAAATCTGCGTCGTGGACACGTCGGCATGGCCCAGGAGGAGCTGCACGCTGCGCAAATCCGCCCCGTGAGCGAGCAGATGCGTGGCGAAGGCGTGGCGCAGCACGTGGGGGCTGACGCGTTCAGGGTCGAGCCCGGCGGCCAGCGCGATCTCTTTCAGGACCTGCGCAAACCGCTCACGGGTCAGATGCCCGGCGGCGCCCGTGCCTGACGGGAAGAGATGACGCTCGGCCTTGGCGCGCGTCGGCGCGGCCTTGCCCGGCAAATGCTCAGGCCGCACCAGCTTGTAGGCAGCCACCGCCTCCAGCGCCGCATCGGTGAGCGGGACCAGCCGCTCGCGCCCGCCCTTGCCGGTAATGATCACGCAGCGCTCGGCGCGCGCAAACGCCGCCAGCGGCAGGCCCACCAGCTCGGTGACCCGCAACCCCCCGGCATAGAGGAGTTCCAATAGCGCCCGCGCCCGCACGCCATTGGCGCCGGGCAGCGCATCGGCGGCGTCAAACAGCGCCTCCACATCGGCTTCGCTCAGCACTTTGGGCAAGGGGCGCGGCAGTTTCGGGCCGGACAGGCCCGACGCCGGATCATCCGCGCGCAGGCCTTCTTTCAGGAGGAAGCGGTAATAGCGCTTCAGCGCCGACAGGCGCCGCGCACCCGTGGCCGGCGCCAGACCGTCGGCGGCGATGCCCGCCAGCAGAGTTTCCAGATCGGGCGTCGACGCGGTTTCAAGCTTTGCGCCGCGCGCGGCCAGGCGCTCAGTGCAATCATCCAGATCACGGCGATAGGCGTCGAGCGTGTTGCGCGCCGCGCCCCGCTCGGCGGCCATCATGTCGAGGAACAGCGCGATTGAGCGCCCGCTCACGCCGCCTCGTCCAGGATCAGCTCCAGCACAAAGCGCAGCGCCTCCAGGCGCAGGCCCGCCCGGTCCAGCGCCAGCGCCGCGCCGGCGCAGGCTTCAGGATCGCGCCCGCCCTGCTCGATCAGGCGCGCGGCATGCAGCTGGGTCTCGCCTTTGGCGCCCGCCACTGCGGCCAGCAGGGCTGGCACGATCAGCGGCGCCGGGGCGTCGGGATCACGCACCAGCCCGGTCATGGCGGTGCGGATGGCCGCGCCGTCATCGGCGCCCAGCGCGATCAGCGCTGCGGCCTGGCACAGGCGCGCCGGGCTCGGCGTCTCCATGCGTGCGGCCAGCAGGGCTTCAAAGCCCGGCCCGGTGATTTCGCCGGTGGCCACAGCGCGGGCGAAATCCACCGCCACCAGCACGCGCGGCGGGGGCGGGGTCCAGTCGATCTCCGGCTCGGGATTGGCCGCAGAGGGCGCGTTGGCGTCGATTTCATCGGGGAAGGCATTGCCCGGCCCGTCGTCGAAATCGAGGCGGAAGGCGTCCTGCGCCAGCGGGGCGGGCCGCGGCGGCCCGCTCATCATGGCTTCGCGCCAGGCATTGGCGGCGATGATGTCGTCGGCGGCCAGCGCGGCCAGCACGAAGCGCGCGCCATGGGCCAGCGTATCGCCGGTGATAGGCAGGTCAGCGACCTCCATGCCATAGGCGCTGGCGGTCTCGACAAAGCCGCCATTGCGCGCCGCATCGGCCAGCGCAATGGCCAGCGCTTCGGCGGCGATCTCGCGGTCAATATCCTGCTGGATCAGCGCGCCCAGCGCCGCGGCGCGCAGCGCGCCCTCCATTCCTTCAGCCGCCTCCAGCGCCTCGCCCAGATCTTCGGGCAGGGCGACGGTCTCGCCGGTGCGTTCGGCGGCGCGCTTGAGCCAGCGCGGCGCGGCGTCACCGGGGATGATGCGGGTGTCGGGCGCCAGATGCTCGGCGATCGCCAGCTGCACCCCGCTCATCGGCGCAGCGTTGTCCGGCAGGCCGCGGCCCAGCGCCAGCGCATCGAACAGACTCTCAAACGCCGGGTTGGCGGCCTGGGCGCGGGCAAGCTCCGCGCTCAGCTCGGCCGCGGCGATATTGCCGGCAAACGCCTGGCACGCTGCGCGCACGCGCAGCCAGTAGGCGGTCTCGCGCCCGTTCACCAGCGTGTCGGCGATGCGGCAGGCTTCGTCCCGCCGCCCCAGCGCAAAGGCGGTTTCGGCATAGAGACGCGACAGCGGCGCCGATTCATTGGTGCGCGGCGTGCGCGAGAGCAGGGTGTGCACCGGTTCGGCCCGGCCCGCCGCCAGCGCCCGTCCCGCCCGGCGCGCCGCCAGCTCATGGTCGCCGCGCGCGCCTTCCGGCGGCGTTCCGGCGCTCAGCAGGGCGCGCAAGGCCAGGCGCGCCGCCGCCGGTGAGCGCCAGCCCGGCCCGCCGCTTTCGGGCAGCACATCCAGAATGGCGCGCAGCGCGCGCGCATCACCCGACGACCACACATCGCTTTCCAGCGCGCCGCCCGGCGCGCCGACCTCGAACGGATCGGTCACCGCCAGCTCGCGCATTTCAATCGGCGCGCGCGGCTGCTGCTGGGCCAGCGCGGCAGGCGCGCCCAGCGTCAGAGCCAGCGCACAGGTCAGGACAGGCGCAACACCCTTCAAGCTCATGTCAGAGCCCCAGCTCTTCGCTGACATCGGTGCGGATCTCGCCCGGTTCCGGCGCGCCGGACTCGGCGATCACCAGAAGGGCGACGAACCCGCCCCCGGCGATCAAAATCACCGCCACCAGACCCACCAGAAAACCCCTCATAAGCCGCCGCCTCCATCGCGAAATTGTAGATATCTCAATAAAGCAGGAGATTGGGGCGTTTTCCAGACAGGCGCACCGATTGCGGCGCCGGCCCGCGCTGGCGTATAGACACTCCATGACCCAGGCCGATCCCCTGCGCGACCTTGCGCGCCCCGTCGTGCTGGTCGGACTGATGGGCGTGGGCAAGACCACGGTCGGACGCCGGCTGGCCGCACGCCTCAACCGCCCCTTCGTGGACGCCGATGAAGAGATCGAGCGCTCGGCGGGCCGTCCCATCCCTGAAATCTTCGCCGATTTCGGCGAAGCGGCGTTCCGCGACGGCGAGCGCCGGGTGATCGCGCGCATCCTGGAATCGCCCAAACCGATGGTGTTGGCGCTGGGCGGCGGCGCCTTTGTGCAGGAGGCTGTGCGCGAGGTGGTGAAAGCCGCCGCTGTGTCGATCTGGCTGCGCGCTGATCTTGATACGCTGATGGAGCGGGTCGGCCGGCGGCCCGGCGCACGGCCCCTGCTGGAGACCGAAGACCCGCGCGAGGTGATGGCCCGCCTCATCGAGGCGCGCGCGCCGGCCTATGGCGAGGCCGACATCATCGTGGACAGTGCAGCCGGCTCCCACGACGCGACCACCCAGCGCGTGGTCGAGGCGCTCCAAGGCTGGATGGAGACGGCGGGCTCATGACCTGCCTCACCGTCACCGTCGCGCTGGGCGCGCGCAGCTATGACGTGCTGATCGGCGCGCGCGCGCTGGAGGCGGGCGCAGGCCAGCTGGCGGCGCACTGTCCGCGCGGCCGGGCCCTGATCGCCGCTGACAGAAACGCGCTGGCCCAACATGCCGGCCGCCTGGAAGGCGTTCTGGCCGGCGCCGGCCTTTTGCCGGTCATCTGTGAGATCGACGGCGGCGAGGGCGCCAAGACCTGGGCCGGGCTGGAAACGCTGGTCGACTGGATGCTCGATCAGGGCATGGAGCGCGGCGAGGCGCTGATCGCCTTTGGCGGCGGCACCGTCGGCGATCTCGCCGGTTTCGCGGCTTCAGTGATGAAGCGCGGCTGCCCGTTCGTGCAAATCCCCACCACCCTGCTGGCCCAGGTGGACAGCTCGGTGGGCGGCAAGACCGGCATCAATACCCGTCACGGCAAAAATCTCGCCGGCGCGTTTCATCAGCCGTCTCTCGTGATCGCCGATACCGGCTTTCTCGCCACGCTCCCCCAGCGCGAAATCCGCGCGGGCTATGCCGAGATCGTCAAGGCCGGGATGATCGCCGACCGGGCCCTGTTCGAGCGTCTCGAAGCGCTGGGACCCAAAGCGCTGGAGGGCGATGCGCTGACTGAAGCCATCGCCGACGCCGTGGCCTTCAAGGCGCGCATCGTGGCGGGCGACGAACATGAGCGCGGCGCGCGCGCCTTGCTCAATCTGGGCCACACCTTCGCCCACGCCTTCGAGGCGGAAGCCGCCAAAGGCGCGCTGATCCATGGCGAGGCGGTGGCCGCCGGTCTGGTGCTGGCGATGCGCTATTCAGTCCGGCTGGGCGTATGCCCGCGGGCCGATGCCGATCGCGCTGAAGCGCATATCGCCGCCGCCGGCCTGCCCGCGCGCATCGCGAACCTGCCCGGCGGGCCGTTTGACGCCGCCCGGCTGGTGGCGCGCATGGGGTCTGACAAGAAGAATGCCGGCGGCGCGATCACGCTGGTGCTCGCGCGCGCCCTGGGCGGCGCGTATATCGTCCCCGGGGCCGACCGGGCTGATCTGGAACGCTTCCTTCAAGAGGAGATTGAACGGTGACGATCGTATTGGAACCCTGGATGATCTGGGCGGGCCTTGTCATCGTCTTCCTGCTGGCGTGCTCGGCCTTCTTTTCAGGCTCGGAAACCGCGCTGACCGCCACCTCTCGCGCGCGCATGCTGACGCTGGAGAAGGATAAAGATCACCGCGCGGCCCGTGTGAACCGGCTGATCGCCGACCGTGAAAGCCTGATCGGCGCGATCCTTTTGGGCAATAACATGGTCAATATCCTGGCCTCCTCCATCGCCGCGGCGGTGTTCCTGGCGATGTTCGGCGATGCCGGCGTGCCGGTGGCCACGCTGGTGATGACGCTTCTGGTGCTGATCTTCGCCGAGGTGCTGCCCAAGACTTACGCCCTGTCCAACCCGGACCGGCTGGCGCTGATCGTGTCCTTGCCTTTGCGCTTCTTCGTGCTGGTCTTCGCGCCGGTGGTGGCGGCGGTGCAGGCGGTGGTGCGCACCACGCTGCGCCTGCTGGGCGCGCGGGTGGAGGGGCCGGTGCTCTCAGCGCGCGAGGAGATTCGCGGCCAGATCGATCTGCACCACCAGGAAGCCTCGCTGGTCAAATCGGACCGCGACATGCTGGGCGGCGTGCTGGATCTGGGCGATTTGAGCGTCGTGGACATCATGGTCCACCGCAAGAATTTGATCATGCTCGATTTCGACGCGCCCAATAATCTCATCGTTGAAACGGCGCTGCACAGCCCGCACACCCGCCTGCCGCTCTATCAGGGCGACACCGAGAACATCGTCGGCGTGCTGCATGTGCGCGATCTGGCCCGGGCCTTGCGCCAGGCCGGCGGCGATCCCGAAGGGCTCGACATCCAGGCCATCATGCGCGAGGCCTGGTTCGTGCCCGAGACCACCCCGGTGCAGGACCAGTTGTCGGCTTTCCGCACCAAGCGCGAGCACTTCGCCCTGGTGGTGGATGAGTATGGCGCCCTGATGGGCGTGGTGACGCTGGAGGATATTCTCGAAGAGATTGTCGGCGAGATTCAGGACGAGCACGATGTCACCCCGGCGGGCGTGGCGCGCACCGCCGACGGCTTCGTGCTGGTCGATGGCGCCACCCCGATCCGCGACGTCAACCGCGCGCTGGACTGGGACTTGCCCAATGAGGAAGCGGTGACCATCGCCGGTCTGGTGATCCATGAAGCCCAGACCATCCCCGAAACCGGTCAGGTCTTCCGCTTCCACGGCGTGCAGTTTGAAATCCTCGAACGCAAGCGCAACCAGATCACCCGCCTGCGCCTGAAGGCCGATCCGGGCCAGAGCGATGCGGGGCTGTAGAAGGCGATCATTGAGCTTTGCTAAATCATGGGTAAGGGCGGCTTGGCTTGTTATGGTGCAGCGCACAGTTAGGTGACACGGGATGATCAGGCCGCACTGCGGCCGTTTCCCGGAGACCGCGCCATGCGCCTTGCCGTGCCCGCCTTGCTCGCCCTGACCCTCACCCTGGCCGCTTGCGGCGGCGATACCGGAGACCGCGTCATCGAAACCCCCGCCATCCCCGACGGGATCGCCTTCGAGATCCTGGACAATGCCTACGCCGAAGCGCCCCCGGCCATGGCCGCGCTGGACGCGGCGTTCGAAACCGCGGCGCGCGAGAACAAGCGCGTGCTGGCGATCTTTGGCGGCGACTGGTGCCCCGATTGCCGCATCTTTGGCGGCATGCTGACCATTCCGGCGATGGCCGAGTTCGTCGACGCGCATTTCGTGGTGGTGAAGATCGACGCCGAACGCACCGGCGAGCTCAATGCCGACGCCATCGCCCGCTTTGGCTATGAGGATGGCCTCACCGGCTATCCCACCGTCGTGGTGGTCACGGCGGACGGTGAGGTGGTCAATCGCGCCGACGCCGCGCAGTGGCGCACCGCCCGCGAGCGCCGCCCTCAGGAAGTCGCCGACTGGCTCACCGCCCTCGTCACCGCGCCTGTGCCCGCAGATGCTGGCCGGGTCGACACCGGCGCAGGCGGCGCATGATCAGCCTGCCTTACGCCGAGCTGCACGCCTTCCCCGACGGGGACGCGCCCCATACCGGCAATCCGGCGGGCGTGATGGTGCTGAGCGCGCCCATGAGCGACGCGGACCGGCTGGGCATCGCCTCGTCGAACAATCTGTCCGAGACGGCGTTCCTCGAAGCCTCGGGCGAGGCGGATCTCTGGCGCCTGCGCTGGTTTACGCCCGGCGTGGAGGTGGATCTGTGCGGCCACGCCACCCTGGCCAGCGCCGTCTGGCTGTTTGAAGAGGGCCATGTGGCGGGCGATACGGCGCGGTTCGACACCCGGTCAGGTATTTTGAGCGTCACCCGCGCAGGTATCGACCGCTACGCCATGGATCTGCCGGCGATCGGGTATAAGCCCGCCGATGCAGCCCCGGAGGCGATCGCCGCGCTCGGCGCCGGCGCGCCGGAGGCCGCCTTCGACATCGAGCGCGTCCACGGCGCGCGCTATCAGATGCTGGTCTATGGCGACGAAGCGATTGTGGCCGGCCTGCGCCCGGACATCAGTGCGCTCAAGGCTGCCGGGATCAATGTCATTGCTGCCGCGCCGGGCGCCAGCGCCGACGTGGTCTCACGCTTCTTCGCACCCGCCAGCGGCGTCGACGAAGACCCCGTCACCGGCTCGGCCCACGCCACCCTCGCCCCCTACTGGGCACAGCGCCTTGGCCGCCAAACCCTCACCGCCCGCCAGATCGGCCCCCGCCCCGGCGCGCTGGAGATGACGCTGGGCGGGAATGGCCGCGTGACGCTGACCGGGACCGCGAGGCGGTATCTGGATGGGGTGGTGCGGGTTTAGGGGGGCGCCGTCCTTCATCTCCCCCCGCTTGCGGGTGGGGTGAGACGCGAAGCGTCGAACGCGCGAAGCGGCGAGGGGGGGTGCGGCAGAGCGTTCATTCTCAGCCCTCGCAGATGCGTCATTCCCCCCTCCGGCCCTACGGGCCACCTCCCCCGCAAGCGGGGGAGGATAAGCAGCCCCACCCCACCTACCCAGGCGGCGGCACCACACTCAGATCAAAGCTCTGCACCAGCGAGCCGACCACCAGGCGCCAGCCATCCACCAGCACGAAGAAGATCAGCTTGAACGGCAGCGAGATCACGATGGGGGGCAGCATCATCATGCCCATGGACATGAGGATGGAGGCCACCACCAGGTCGATGATCAGGAAGGGGATGAACAGCAGGAACCCGATCTCGAACGCCCGGCGCAGTTCTGAAATCATGAAGGCCGGGGCGACCACCTGGAAGGGGATGGCTTCGGCGTTTTCCGGCTCGATCCCGGCGATGGAGATGAACAGCGCCAGATCATCCTCGCGGGTCTGCGCGAGCATGAAGGTTTTCACCGGCGCAGTGGTGGCGGTGAACGCCTCGCCGGTCTCCATCTGGCCGTCGATATAGGGCGACAGGCCCTGCTCCCAGGACTGGGTGAAGACCGGCGCCATGATGAAGGCGGTCAGGAACAGCGCCAGCGAGATGAGCACCGCATTGGGCGGGCTCTGCTGCAGGCCGATGGCGGTGCGCAAAAGGCTCAGCACCACCACGATGCGCACGAAGCTCGTCGTCATGATGATGATGGACGGCGCCAGGCTGAGCACCGTCAGAAGCACGATGAGCTGGACCACCCGCTCGGTCAGGCCGCCGCCTTCCTCGCCCAGATCAATGCTGATCGCCTGCGCGTCCGCCGCGCCGGCGGCCAGCGTCACAAGAACGAGGCCCAATGACACATAAAGCGCCGCTTTGAACACATGGCCCCACCCGCTTGACCCCGAAAACCCCGGTTTCATGGCTGGCTGTCCCCGGCTCTGCGGGCCGCGCTATCCGCATCGCTGTCCATGTCGGGGTCCGGTTCGCTATCCACGTCCGGAGCGGATTCAAACACCGGCTCGAATACCGGTTCGGGCGGGGCGGGGCGGGTGTCGAGCACTGTCTCGCCCGACGCGCCCAGCAGCACCACGTGTTCGATGCCGTCCGCGCGCACGATCACCACGCGCCGGCGCGGGTCGAGCAGCAGGCTTTCGCGGATGCTGAGGCGGCGGGCGCCGCGCGCGGGCTGCAGATTGACCAGGCCGGAAAACCCCGACGGCAGCCAGCCCTTGCGCAGAATCACCCAGAACCCGCCGAGCAGGCCCAGCACCAGAATGAGTGCTGCGAAAAAGCGTATGAAATCAACCTGATCCACGCCTGCGCCTTGCCGATTGAAACCCTGCCGCCGCGTCCGCGCGGCTCGCGCGCACGCCGGGACAGTCCAAGGCCTAGCGGGAGTCGGCCCATCGGTTAAGCCTGTCTTAACCGGCGCGCGAGAGGGTTAACGCCACAGTCAAACTCCAGAACGGAGCGAGGCGCTCATGCGCTCAGACGACATTCCGCTTCTGTCCATGTTGCGCGAGGCGATGGGCTTCCACGCCGCGCGTCAGCGCACGCTGGCCCAGAACGTCGCCAATGCCGACACGCCCGGCTTCACCCCCTCGGACCTGTCGCGCGCGTCTTTCGAGCAGGCGCTGGAGGGACGGGCGCGTCCGAGCGCGGGGCTGCAGCGCACCGATGCGCGCCATATCGCCGGCCAGGCGGACGCGGCGGGCCGCTTCCGCACCGAGCGCACGCCCGACAGCGAAACCACGGCCAACGGCAATTCGGTGGTGCTCGAAGAACAGATGGCGCGCGCCAGCGAGACGCGCATGCAATACGAAACCGCCGTCAGCCTGTACCAGAAAAGCCTCACGCTGATCCGCATGGCGGCGCGCGGGCCCGGCGCCTAAGTCCCTGACAAGGAGGTCTGATCCATGGACCGCTCCCACGACGTTCTGCACATCTCCGCCTCGGGTCTGCGCGCGCAATCGGCGCGCATGCGCATCATTGCGGAGAATCTGGCCAACGCCGATTCTGCGGCGCAAACGCCCGACGCCAATCCGTACCAGCGCCAGATCCCGGTGTTCCGCGCCGAGCTCGACCGCGAAACCGGCGCGCAGGTGGCCCGCATGACCGATGTGCGCCTGGACGACCGCGATTTTCGGTCGGTCTACCAGCCCGGCCACCCGGGCGCGGATGACGAGGGCTATGTGCGCTATCCCAATGTGTCCTCGCTCATCGAACTCATGGACATGCGCGAGGCCCAGCGCAGCTATGAAGCCAATCTCACCATGATCGAAGGCTCGCGCCGCATGCTGGAGCGCACCCTGGATCTGCTGCGCCGCTAGGAGTTAACCCATGGATCTCGCCGCTCTCCGCGCCTATGCCCAGGCGGCCCAGGCCGCCAGCGGCGCCGCCGCGCCCGCGCCTGCGCCCACAGGTGAATCGAGCGGTTTCGCCAGCCTCGTCACTGACGCGGTCAGCGCGCTCCAGACCAGCGTGGCGGCGGCTGAAACCCAGTCCACACAGGCCGTCATGGGCCGCGCGGAACTGACCGATGTGGTCACCGCCATGGCCGCGGCGGAAGTCCAGCTGGAAACCGCCATCGCCGTGCGCGACCAGGTGATCCGCGCCTATCAGGAAATCATGCGCATGCCGATCTAGGGGCTGGCGCGCCGATCCTGATATGGCCTCCCAACTGCGCCGCATTGCAACATTTTCATTGCAGTGACCATGGCATGACGCCCACACTCTGAGGGAGCCAGAGGCAGGGTGTGATGTTTTTCGATGAAATGACCGGGCATGGCGGCGCCGGCGAGGTGCGTGACAGCTATCGCGCACTGTCAAAATGGCTCGCGGACTCGCCGCCCGATCTGCTCGAAGCGCGCTCCCGGCAGGCGGAATTCTTTTTCCGGCGCATGGGCATCACCTTCGCGGTCTATGGCGAGGCCAACGCCAGCGAGCGGCTAATCCCGTTCGACATCGTGCCGCGCATCCTGTCAGCCTCCGAATGGCTGCTGCTGGAAGCGGGGCTGGTGCAGCGCGTGGCGGCGCTGAACCTGTTCCTCAAGGACATTTACGGTGCGCAGGACTGCATCCGCGCCGGGATCATCCCGGCCGACATCGTGCTGACCAATCCCCATTTCCGGCCCGAGATGACCGGCCGGCGCCCGCCCCAGGATGTCTGGGTGCATATCGCCGGCGTCGATCTGGTGCGCACGTCTGAAGATGCGTTCTACGTGCTGGAGGACAATGCGCGCACGCCGTCGGGCGTGTCCTACATGCTGGAAAACCGCGAAATGATGATGCGGCTCTTTCCCGACCTGTTCAGCGAATACCCGGTGCGGCCGGTGGAAAACTACACCGACATGCTGCTGCACTCGCTCAAGACCTGCGCGCCTGACAGCGCCGCCAAGGATCCGAGCGTGGTGGTGCTGACGCCGGGGCCTTATAATTCAGCCTATTACGAGCATTCTTTCCTGGCCGACAAGCTGGGCGTGGAGCTGGTGGAGGGCTCCGACCTCTATGTCGACGATGCGCGCGTCTACATGCGCACCACCGAAGGCCCGCGCAAGGTGGATGTGATCTATCGCCGGGTGGATGACGACTTCCTCGATCCGCTGACTTTCAATCCTGACAGCGCGCTGGGCGTGCCCGGCCTCATGCTCGCCTATCAGGCGGGCCATGTGACGCTGGCCAATGCGGTGGGGACCGGCGTCGCCGACGACAAGGCGGTCTATACCTATATGCCGCAAATCATTCGCTTTTTCACCGGCGAAGACCCGATCCTGCACAATGTACCGACCTGGCGCTGCCGCGAACCGGACGCGCTCAAGGAAGTGCTCTCATGCCTTGATGAGGTGGTGGTCAAGGAGGTGGGCGGCTCAGGCGGCTACGGCATGCTGGTCGGGCCGGCGGCGACGAAGGATGAAATCGAAACCTTCCGCAAAAAGCTGATCGCCGACCCGGCCGCCTTCATCGCCCAGCCGACCCTGCAGCTGTCCACCGCGCCAACCCTGTGCGGCTCGCAATTGTCAGGGCGCCATGTGGATTTGCGCCCCTTCGTGCTGACCGGCCCGCAGGGCGTACAGGTGGCGCCGGGCGGCCTGACCCGGGTGGCGCTCAAAGAAGGTTCGCTGGTCGTCAACTCAAGCCAGGGAGGCGGCACCAAGGACACCTGGGTGCTGGATGTGTGATGCTCTCTCGCACCGCTGATAGCCTGTACTGGGTCGGCCGCTATGTGGAGCGGGCCGACTTCCTCGCCCGGATTCTGGAATCAACCTTGCGCCTGTCATCGGTCCCGTCGCGCGACGGCGAAGTGGACGCCGCTTGGCACAGCGCTTTGCATGCCGCCGGGGTCCGAGGCGCGTTTGACGCCAGCGAGCGCCGTGTCACGGACATGTCCGTGCGGGAGTATCTGGCTTTCTGTCCCGACAACCCGTCCTCGATCTCCAACTGCATCATCAGCGCGCGCACCAATGCGCGCTCGGTGCGCACGGCGCTGACCGTGGAGCTGTGGGAGGCCATAAACGGAAGCTGGAACGCGCTTGAGGAGCAGGGCCAGCCGACCCAGCGCGCCGAGTTCGCCGAGTTTCTGGGCTGGGTGAAATCGGTCACCCTGCTGGTCGAGGGGGCGGCCAGCCGCTCCATGCTGCGCAATGACGCCTACTGGTTCCTGCGCCTGGGCTCGGCGCTTGAACGCGCCGACAACACCGCCCGTCTGCTGGACGCCAAATACCATCTGCTCCTGCCGGAGGGCGAGCCGGTGGGCGGACAGCTGGATTATTTCCAGTGGACCACGCTCTTGCGCCAGGTGTCGGCCCTGACCGCCTATCGCTGGGTCTATCGCGACAGCGTCAAGCCCTGGCTGGTGGCTGATCTTCTGGTGCTGAACCGGCAAATGCCGCGCTCCCTGGCTGCGTGTCAGGCGTCCATCGTCGAGTATCTCGAGCATCTGGCGGCCGATTACGGCCGGCGCGGACCGGCCCAGCGCCTGGCCGCGGCCCGGCTGGGCAAGCTGGAGGAAGCGTCCATGAAAGTCATCTTCCAGTCCGGCCTGCATGAATACATCGAAGACTTCCTCGCCGAGAACGCGAAGCTGAGTCAGGCCGTCACCGAGCAATACCTGACCTGAGGAGGGTCCTGGATGCTGATCCGCATCGATCACGCGACCCGGTATCAGTACGAAAGCGCGCCGCGCTTCGTCATTCAGGTGCTGCGCAAGACCCCGCGCTCGTGCGACCGCCAGCATGTGCGCCGCTGGCGCATCGATACCGATATCGACGCGCGTATCCGCCAGAGCGAGGACGCCTTCGGCAATATCATCCACGCCATCTACTCTGAAAAACCCGTCGACAGCCTGACCGTCAGCGTGGCCGGAGAGGTGGAAACAGGCGACTCGTCCGGCCCGCTGGACGGATGGCCGGAACGCCAGCCCCCGCTGGTGTATCTGCGCACCACGCCGCTGACTCTGGCCGATGAGGCGATCCGCGAGTTCGCGCTGGAGCATGCCGGCGGCGACCGGCTGGACATGCTGCACGCCCTCATGGGCGCCGTGCGCGCGCGCATCGGCTTTGACACCGGCGCCACTGCGGTCACCCACACGGCGGCCGAGGCGTTCGCAGTGGGACGCGGCGTGTGCCAGGACCATGCCCATGTTTTCATCGCCGCAGCGCGCTGGCTGGGCGTGCCCGCGCGTTATGTATCGGGCCATTTGCGCCGGTCCGATGGCGAGGCCGAGCAGGAGGCCGCCCACGCCTGGGCCGAGGCGCTGGTGGACGGGCTCGGCTGGATCGGGTTCGACGCCGCCAATGGCGTCAGTCCGGACGAAAGCTATGTCCGCATCGCCTCGGCTCTGGACTATCTGGGCGCGGCCCCGGTGCGCGGCGCCAGTTATGGCGGCTCGGGCGAGCGCATGACCGTCAGCCTGCAGGTGCGCAGCCATCCCCAGGCCCAGCGGCAGCAATAGGCCGCGCATGCCGGTGTGGAATCGGCTATCACTCCGCCTGCGGGGGCTGAACTGCGCGTTGGAGCGCTGCATTCATGACGTATTGCGTTGGCATGTTGCTGGAAGACGGTCTGGCGATGATCGCGGACACCCGGACCAATGCGGGCGTCGACAACATTGCGATCTACAAGAAGCTGTTCGTCACCGAAGTGCCAGGCGAGCGCGTCATCGCCATTGCGACGGCGGGCAATCTCTCGGTCACCCAGACGGCGCTCAACCGCCTGAAAGAAGGGATCAAGCTGCCCGATTCCGACGGGCCGGAGACCTTGTTGACGGCGCCGACGCTGTTCCGGGCCGTCCAGCTGGTGGGCCACGCCATCAAGTCCGTGCGCATTGATTTCGAAGAAGGTCTGGAAGCCGAGAGCGTCTCCATGCGCGCGACCGTCCTCCTGGGCGGGCAGATCCGGGGCGGGGCGCTGGGCCTCTACCTCATCTATTCCGAAGGCAACGCCATCCAGTGCGGGGCGGACACGCCCTATCTGCAGGTGGGCGAGCTGAAATACGGCAAACCCATTCTCGACAGGGCCCTGCGCACCGACACGCCGCTGGTTGAAGCGATCAAGCTGGGGCTGATCTCGTTTGATTCCACCTTGCGTTCCAATCTCGGCGTCGGCCTGCCGTTCGACATGATCACCATCCGCCCTGACGCCCTCATCGGCGACCAGCGCCGCATCGAGACCGATGATCCCTATTTCCGTGAGCTGGGCGCGCAATGGTCGCAAGCCATCGCCAAAGCCCACCGCGCCATGCCGCCGCCGCCCTGGGACATCGCCTGAGCACACACCGCCGTCGCTCAGCCCCGCTGCACGTCCGCCGCCAGAGCCAGGCGGATGAGCGCGGGCAGGGAGCCTGCCCCGGTCTTGCGCATCACCGCCGCGCGATGGTTCTCCACCGTACGCTGATTGATGCCCAGATCGGCGGCGATGATCTTGTTGGGCGAGCCGTCGAGCACCTCGAACAACACGTCGCGTTCGCGCGGGGTCAGGCTGGAGAATTTCGCCTCGGCGGCCTTTCGGGCGTGGGCCTGCGCGTGACTGCTTTCGGCTGCCTCGAGCGCGCTGCGCACGCTTGCCAGCAATTCGGCAGCGCTGGCGGGCTTTTCGATCAGGTCTGATGCCCCGGCCTTCAGGGCGGCAACCGCCACCGAGGCGTCGCCATGACCGGTCAGCATGACGGCGGGGAGGGGCGAGTTCTCCGACCGCAGCTGGCGTACCAGTGCCAGTCCGTCCATGCCGGGCAGATAGTTGTCGACCAGCAGGCAGGCGTTGGTATCAGGGCGCGGGCACATCAGGAAGTTTTCAGCCGAGGCATAGGTTTCCACCATCCAGCCTTCGGCTTCGAGCAGGCGGCGCATGGTGGCCAGGATCACCGGATCATCGTCGATGATATGGACGGTGGTCCCGGAATTTTTCTGGCGATCAATCCGTCTCGTTTTTGATTTTCGGTCCTTTCCGATGATCTCGGAAATCAGGGCGAGAAGCACGTCGGGCTGGATCGGCTTGGACACCTGGTGGCAGTCCGATTCCGCGATGCTCTTCATGGTGGCCGCGGTGATGTCGCCGGTCAGGATGATGGTCGGCACGCCCTCACCCAGAATGTTTGGAAGATCTTGCGCCAAGCCCAAGCCCGTCGCCTCTCCGTGCAGCTCGAAATCGGTCAGCAGAAGATCGGGGCGCGGTGTGTCGCCGCTGGCCCAGGACAGCGCCTCGCTCGCACTCGCCTTGGCGATGACGGTATGCCCCTCCTTTGACAGCACCTCGGCAAGGATGTTGCGCAGCGGCTCCTCATCTTCCACCAGCAGAATGGTTCCGCGCTCCAGTGCTGCGCCTTTCAAGCGGGGCGCTGTCAGATGCGTGGACCCGGTTTCCGGCAGCGCGTCGGCCAGCGGCAGCGTGATCATGAACGCTGACCCTTTTCCCGGCGTCGAGCGGACGGAGACGTCATGCTCCAGGATGGTTGCGAGCCGCTGAACGATCGACAGCCCGAGCCCGAGGCCGGACCCGGATAGCGCGGCGGCGTCTTCGCCCTGGCGATAGGCCTCGAAGATCACCTTCGATTCCGAGGCGGACACGCCGATCCCGGTATCGCAGACGGCAATCGTCAAAAGCGGACCGCGCCACCGGCACCCGATCAGGATACTGCCCCTGGGTGTGTATTTCAGGGCGTTGGACATCAGATTGCGCAGCATCTGTTCCAGCAATTGGGGATCTGTGAACACCCAGGCCGAACAGGGCACGGTGCGCAAAGTCAGGCCTTTGAGGGCACATTGCGGACCAAACTCGTCGGCCAGGCGCTGCAGGAGCGGGGCCACGGCAACCGGCCGCTTTCTGGGCTGCACAATCCCGGATTCGATCCGGTTGGCGTCCAGCATGGAATCCAGCATCTCGGTCATGGAACTGAGGGTCTGATCCATCAGCGCAGCCAGGCGCGTGCTTTCCGATGACCGTTTGTGCCCGGCCATCAGCTTGTGCAGCATCGCCATGGATTGCAGCGGCTGACGCAAATCGTGGCTGGCCGATGCCAGAAAGCGCGACTTGGCCTTGGTGGCCCGGTCAGCCTCGTCCAGAGCAATTTGAAGCGCGGCGTTGGTGCGTTTGCGCTCAGTGATGTCGGTATAGGTGATGACCACGCCTTCCACCCGTCCGCCCTCGGCGCGATAGGGTTGGATGCAGCGCAGATACCACTTGTCTGCGGACCCCCGCGTCTCGCGTTCGCTGGGGGCGTTGGCGGCGAGCACGGCGCGGGCCTCGGCGGCCAGATCATCGTCCTTGGACACGGCCGCGAGGTCCGCCAAAGGCCGGCCCACATCGGTGGGGATAACGCGGAAGATCGCGCGCGCGGCGGGCGTGAAGAAGCGGATATTGAGATCCAGGTCGAGGAAAAGCGTGGCGATATCAGTGCTGAACAGCACGTTCTGCAAATCGTTGGCGGTGGTGCGGTGGCGTTCCAGCGTCTCCTGCAGCTGGCCGTTCAGCGCGGTCAGCTCCTCGTTGAGCGATTGCAGCTCCTCCTTGGAGGCCAGCAATTCCTCATTGGTGGACTGAAACTCCTCATTGACCGACAGCGCCTCGGCGGCGTCGGCGCCATGGGCCTCGACCTCATGCTCCAGGTCGCGCAGCGCATCGACCAGATCATTGCGCGTGGCTTCCAGGTCAGCTTCCAGATCGGCGGCGCGCCGCGCCTGGCCCTTCTGCTCCGGCGTCCCGCCTGTCATCTGGCCGGGGCGCGGAGTGTCGATGAAACAGGCCAGCAGGAGCGGTTCGGAGCCGGACCCCGAAGCCACCGCATGCAGGGCGATGTCAAATCCGCCCGAATTGCTGGTGCGCCCGCCCGACACGACCACTTTGGGATTGGCTGGCGTACAGTCCGCCGCCGCCGTGCGAAACCGGACGCGCAGCGCCTTGGGCAGCATGCCGACAATGCCGGGATCAGGATGGCCTTGCGTGATTTTCAGGTATTTTTCGGTTGGGCCGAGCAGATACAGAACGTCCAGCCGGCTATTCAGCAGGATGGCGGCGGGCGCGTAGTTATCCAGCACGATCCGTCGGCACAGATCGGCGAGCGCCGGGCGGCGGGCGGGCGTGTGCCCGGCGGGGGAGGCCGGCTCCTCGCGCCTTCCTATGGCGAATTTCAGATCGCCGGGCAGGCTGCGCCCGACACGGCGCCACAGCCGGGCGCCCTTGTCCTCGACCGCGAAACAGCCATCGCTCTGGCCCGGCATTTCGGCGGCGCCCAGCAGCAGCAAGCCGCCCGGGCGCAGCGCAAAGCAGCAGCGCGCGATCACGCGCTTTTGCGCCTCGGGGCCCAGATAGATCAGCACATTGCGGCAGGACACCAGATCGATCTTGGAAAACGGCGGGTCTGACAACAGGTCCGCCACGGTAAACACGATCACGTCGCGCAGCGTCGAGATGACCCGCCAGCCATCGTCCTCGGCCACGAAAAAGCGCGCTAGCCGCTCCTCAGAGACGCAGGCCTCGATATCCTTTGAGTAATATCCGGCCCGCGCCGTCGCGATGGCCTCGGGATCCACATCGGAGGCCAGAATTTGCAGCCGGGCGCCGGACCCCGCCGCATCAATGGCTTCAAGGCACGACATGGCGAGGCTGTAGGCCTCTTCGCCGGTGCTGCACCCGGCAGCCCAGACCCGCAAGGGCCGGTCTGCGGGCAGGGCCTTGATCAGCTCGGGCAGGGCTTTTTCAGACAAATGCTCGAACACGGCCGGATCGCGGAAGAAGCTGGTGACGTGGATCAACAGGTCGGCCACCAGGTGACCGCGTTCCTCGCGGTTGTCCTGCAGAACCGACAGATAGCGCGCGGTATCGTCCTCGCCGAGGCCGAGCAGGGCCATGCGGCGCGCGATGCGCCGCTCCAGCGTGCCGCGCTTGTAGAGCGAAAAGTCCTGCGCAGAGTGCTGGCCCAGATAGGTCAGCAGAGCATCATATCCGTTCTGCCCGGCATCACCCGCGCCACGAGCGGTGGTTTTGGCGCCCCGTGCCTTACCGGCCGTGCGCGGCGATCCGCTTTTGCTGGCGTCCAGAAACTGTTGGAGCGCAGCGGCGATCTCGCGCGCGGGCAGGATTTTGTCGACGAAGCCGGTGGCGATGGCGCTTTCAGGCATGCCGGCATAGCCAGCCTCCTTGGGGTCCTGGGCGATCACCAGCCCGCCGGCGGCATGGATATCGCCGATCCCCAGGCTGCCGTCTGTCCCGGTTCCCGACAGGACGATGCAGGCGGATGTCGCCGTGGTGTCCTTGGCCAGGGACCGCAGCAAAACATCAAACGGCAGGCGCACCGCCTTGCCGCCCTCCGGCTCGGACAGGTGCAGGGTGCGGTTTTTGACGGTGAGAAATACGCCGGGCGGGATCACGTGCAGGCAGCCGGCTTTCAGCGTCACGCCTTCAGTCGCCTGAACCACATCCAGCCGCGTATGGGCCTTAAGCAGATCGGCCATCATGCTGTTATGGGTCGGATCGAGATGCAGGATCAGGATGAACGCGGCCTGCATATCGCCCGGCACGCCCTTGAGCAGGGCGCGGCAGGCCTCAAGGCCCCCGGCGGAGGCGCCGATGGCGATCACAGGCAAGTCATGTCGCGGCGCGGTGTCCGACATGGTCTCTCCACTAGGGGCTGACTGTCGGTCCGTGGGGCAGGATTGGATCAGACGCCGCCAGGCTGGCGGCGTGAATCGTCACTCCCGGTACGGATTCACTCCTTAACAGAGTTAGTTGTGAGCGGATACGTGCGCGAGACAAAATTCGCGGGAACCGTTCCGGCGCAGCGCCGTTACCTAGACACGACATGAGTATATTCCGGCGCTACTCAACAAACCCGCCGGGACGTAATGCCAGACCACGCTGCGCGAACTATGAGGCGCACAACGAGAGACTGGACAGTCAGGCAGCCGCCAATGCGATATGGAACACCCCTCCCCGGTCTCCAGAGGCATGGCAGCGTTCTACCCAACCTGGCTGTCCAGTCGGCTTCTTAAGTCATCGCGCCTTGGGTCGCCACGCACCGCGTGTTCAGCGGCTGAAGAATTGCGCATGTGTACTTGAACCGCCGCCCTTAACAGGCGGCGCCAACAGGATCGAGCGATCCAAGGAAACCACCATGTCCCAGATCATCTACATAGTCGGCGCCATTGTCATCATTCTGGCCCTGCTCAGCTTTGTCGGCTTGCGCTGAATCGCGCGTCACAGTTCAAGGAAATTGTCCATGATGTCTGATCTTCCGCCGCCGCATAGCGCAGCCGAAATCGCCCGTCCCTACACGAGCGACGCTTCTTATATCGACTGGGCCGCAATCCTCGCCGGCGCCGTCTTCGCGCTCGCGCTGTCCATCCTCCTGATGAGCTTCGGCGCCAGCCTCGGGCTGTCGCTAACCTCTCCATATGAAGGCGAGGGCCTGTCCGCCGTCTGGGCCACGATCGCTGTTGGAATCTGGTTCGCCTGGGTGATGGTCACCGGCTTCGGCGCCGGCGGCTATCTGTGCGGGCGCATGCGCCGGCGCGCCGGCGACGCCACCGAGGATGAAGTCGGTGTGCGCGATGGCGCTCACGGACTGATGGTCTGGGCCACCGGCGCGGTCGTCGCCATGGTGCTCGCCGCCACGGGCGGAATGACTGTCCTGAACATTGGCGCAAACGCCGCCGGAGCGGCGGCCGAGGCCGCCACCGAGACGGTCTCTTCGGACTATTTCGCCAATGTCATGCTGCGCAGCGAAGGCGCTCAGGGCCAGACGATCACTGGCGTCGATCCCGACGCCCAGCAGGAAATCGCCGGCATCCTGACGCGCAGTGCGGCCGACGGCGACATGTCTGAGCGTGACCGCAACTACCTTGCCCAGATCGTGGCGGCCAACAGCGATCTCACCGCCGCCGAGGCCCGCACCCGCGTGGACGAGGTCAACGCTGAAATCAGCGAGGCTCTCGAAGCCGCCGCTGAAGTGGCTGACCGCGCCCGGATCGCCGGGGTGATCTTCGGCTTCATCGCCGCCGCCACCTTGCTGCTGGGGGCTGTCGCCGCTTTCGCCGCTGCTGGCGCCGGCGGGCGTCACCGCGACGAAGGCATTGGTTTCAACGCCTTCACCATGGCGCGGCGCTGATGCGCCGCCGCCTCTTCCAGACACTGAAAGGATAACCCCATGCCCGCCATCATCGCCTGGCTTCTCGGAGCCCCGCTTCTGGTCGTGATCATCATCGCCTTCCTGCTGTGATGACCGGGCGCCGCTGCAAGGCGGCGCCCCCGGAAGCCCACCCCGCAACGACCCCCGTTTATGGAGTATTCCATGTCGATCGAAACGCTCGAAGACCTGTTCCACCACACCTTGAAAGATGTGCTCTACGCCGAGCGCAAACTCCTCAAAGTGCTCCCGAAAATGGAGCGCAAGGCGGGCGATTCAAAGGTCAGGGCCGCTCTGGCCGCGAGCCGCGAAGAGGCCGAAGATCAGGTCGTGCGGCTTGACGAGGTGTTCGAGGTCATCGGCAAGCAGGCGCGCGGCGCCAAGTGCGACGCCATGGTCGGCCTCGTCGAAGAAGCCGAAGGCCTGATGGACGAGATCGAAGACGCCGAGACCATGGACGCGGCGCTCATCTCCCTCGCCCAGGCGATGGATCACTACAAGATCGCCCGTTACGGCACGCTCGTGGCCTGGGCCAGGGAGCTCGGCCACTCCAAAGCCGCAACGCATCTCAAGACCACGCTCGATGAAGTGTACGGCTCCGACCGCAAGCTGTCGGCGCTGGCCGAAGACCGCGTGAACGCGACCGCCGCGAACTGAAGCGCGTTCCAGACCGGCCCCGCGCTGCACCGGCGCGGGGCCGTCATGGCGGCGCGAGGCTGGCGGCGGTTGTCACCCCGAAGCTGGAGGCGCCCCGTGACCGAACGACATCCGTTCCACCTGCTCCTCCCGCAGCAAGCCCCCGTGCTGCGCCGCCGGGCGCTCAAGCTGACATCCAACCGGCATCGCGCCGACGATCTGGTGCAGGACACGCTCCTGAAAGCCTGGGCGTCCCGCGACAGCTACAGCCCCGATACGCGCCTGCGCGCCTGGCTGTTCACGATCCTGCGCAACACCTTCTATTCCGATCTGCGAAAACGCCGGCGCGAGGTGGAGGACGCCGATGGCGCCCTGGCTCTGTCCGTTGTTCAGGAGCCGTGCCAGGAGCACAAGCTGGCGCTCAATGAGCTGATGGCCGCCATGGGTCAGCTGGCGCCCAGCCAGCGCGAAGCGCTCGTCCTGATGGGCGCCTACGGGTATTCCCAACTGGAAGCGGCCAAAGCGTCGGGGTGCAGCGTGGGAACCATCAAGAGCCGGGTCAGCCGCAGCCGGACCGTCCTGACCCAGTTGCTGGCCGGGCGGGTGACCGAGAGCGCAATACAGGACAGGCCAGACCTGACCTGACCTGACCCCATCGTCTTCGACAGCGGGGCCGGGCTAGCGCGCAGGGGGGGCGGATAGCCGTCAGGCCCGCTTGTGCTGCAGGAAGAAGCGCAGCATCTCGCGCGATGCGTCGGGTCCTTTCGGGTCGGTGCAACTGCCGCCGGCCTGACCGCCGGCCCAGGCGTGGCCTGCACCTTCGACCTCCCAGTATTCGGCCAGGCTGCAGCCCTTTGAATCCTCGTAGCGTGTGTCGGCGCCCATGGCGCTGCGCTGGGTGACGGACAGACACTGCGAGGCGGTGCGCGGCGGCGCATGCGGCGCGGACGCGGCGCGTGTCCTTCAGCGATCCTCCAACACCGCCTGGCCGCTTCCGTTCCGGAGGCCGGGCGCCGCAGCGCCGCAGCGCGCGCCGGCCAGCCGTGACCCTGGCGGTTGCTGCCGGCGCGTGGGAACGCAGTGGCGGGCCGCACGTTCTCTAAGAGCCGGCAGACGTTTCGACGTCGCGCTCACACGGGCGCAGGCATCAGACCTGGACAAGGCGCAGCAGGCCAGGAAGGCATCGATATGACGCACACGTCCGGATCAGTCCGCGCCGCCGCCGCCGCTGGCATGGGTCAGCGTCCGGTGATGCTGCATGTCTTCCAATTCGCAGCATTCCCGGCGCCCGGCGCCGAGCCAGGCCGGGACTACACGTGGCGCTCAGGCCTTGTCGTGGCGGGGGCCGCTGCAATCCTGATCATTCCCATGGCGGCGCTCGCCGCGGCGACCGTTCTGGTCATGCTGCAGCTCACCCTGATCATCATCTGCCATCTGCCCGCAGCGATCCGCGCCAGCCTTCCGGCCGGGCAGATCGCCGAGGGCCACGCCAACGCGCTCAGCCTCATTCAGCTTTACGCCACACCCGGGCGGCGCGCTGCGGACGACCCGCGTCACCGACCACCCGTCGCCGCCCGACTATCATCACAGGACGGTTCTGATCTGCGGGTAAGGGGCGGACGGCTTCGCCCGGAAGCAAACCCGATCTTGCGCAGTTCCGCGCGGAACTGCGCGCCGTTTTGCGCGTTCAGTCCACTCCACAAAGGAGAACCCATCATGAAGTACATTCTGACGTTCGTTTTCGCATCGCTCACGATCCTGGTCGCCAGCTGCAACACCATCGCTGGCGTCGGCGAAGACACGCAGCGCGCTGGCGAGGCCATTGAAGACGCGGCTGACGACAACAGCTAAGCGCCAGGCCGAATTTGATTGATGGGAGCGGGCGGTCCAGTTGGCCGCCCGTTTCTCATGTCCGCTGCCGTTCGCGCCGGCCCGCTATATTACTGAGCGTCGGTCACGCTGACCGAGACCTGAAGTCCCAGGAACCGGCCGCCTTCAGACGTGAAAGTTCCGCTCACCGGGCGGGCCTGGGCTGGCGTGCGGGTCTTGGCCACCCGGATCAGATTGCGGCTGGCGAAAATGCGGTTGGTGGGGTCGAACTCCACCCAGCCGGCGCCCGGCACGAAGACGTCGGCCCAGGCATGGGTGGCGCCGCCGCCGGTCATGTCTTCGCCGGACCCGTTGGTCGCGGCCTCGTCATGCAGATAGCCCGTGATGAAGCGCGCCGCGAAGCCGAGGCTGCGCACGGCGTCCATGAATAACAGCGCGAAGTCGCGGCAGGTGCCTGATCCCAGCGCGATCGTTTGCGACGGCGTTTGCACGCCCTCTTCATCGCGCCGGGAATACGCGAACGCGCCGTGAATCGCGCCGCTCAGCGCGCGCAGCACGTCTAGGCTGCCGCCCGGCCGGTCGGGCAGCACATGATCCATCCAGGCGGCCAGCGCGTCGCGGTCCTGCGGCTGGTCGAAGATGAAATAGGGGCCGAGATCAATCTGCTCGTCGCCATCGTATTGCGGCGGGTAGGCCCCGGCATAGCGCCCGATCCGCACCATCGGCTCATCCAGGCCATACCGGCGCAGCAACAATTCGCTGTCGATCACCAGCTCGTCTGCAGCGTCGTGGAACGAAAGTACGGCCACAGAGTTGCCAAATGTATCGAAGGCCCAATGCACGTCCGCACGCGGCGACACTGTGAGACTGGAATCCAGGATCCGCATGTCGTGTCCGTCACGCGGCCGGATCATCAGGCGGTGTTCGCCAAATCTGACCGGGCGGTCATAGGCGTACCGCGTTCGGTGAAGGATGCGCAGGGTTCGGATCGCGTGGCCCTTCAGCGTGTCTGTTCAGGGTGTCGGATCGCGCCGCACGGGCGTCTTGCAGACCGGGCAGGGCGTGCAACAACAGAGAAAAGCCTACGTCAGGCCAGGAAGGGCGGCAATGTTCATTCGCATCGGCTACGAGATCACCATCGAGAGCAAGGCGGGCGCCGTCCTGATCCTCGCCCTGTCCCCGCACACCAGCCTGAACGGGCGGGTCATCGGGTTCTCCGATGTCCACACCACCCCGGACGTGAAGCTGCAGCCTTTCGTGGACACGTTCGGCAACCGGCTGCACCGGCTGACCGCGCCGGCCGGGCGCCTGACGCTGTGGTCCGATTGCTTCATCGAGGTCGACGGACAGCCCGACCCGTATGACTGGTACGCCCCGCAGCACGATGTCGCCGATCTGCCGAGCGACACGCTGCGCTTCCTCACCCCCAGCCGCTATTGCGAATCCGACGTGCTGGTCTCGGCTGCGTTTGATCTGTTTGGCGCGACGCCGCCGGGCTGGGCGCGGGTGCAGGCGATCTGCAACCATGTCCACAATCATTTGACCTTCGGATATGGCTTCGGGCGCAGCACCAAGACGGCCAGTGACGCGCACCGTGAAAAGACCGGCGTGTGCCGGGATTTTGCACATCTGGCCATCGCGCTGTGCCGCGCCATGAACATCCCCGCCCGCTATGCCAGCGGCTATCTCGGCGATATCGGCGTGCCGTATTCGGGGCCGGGCGATTTCTGCGCCTGGTTCGAGGCCTATGTCGGCGGGCGCTGGTATACGTTTGACGCGCGCTACAACACGCCCCGGATCGGCCGCGTGCTGATGGTGCGCGGACGCGACGCGGCCGACGGCGCGATGATCACCTCCTTCGGGTCGTATGACATGAAGGCGTTCAAGGTCTGGACAGATCAGGCGCCCGACGGGCACTCTGAAGCCATGCTGCTCGACATGCTCAAAACCCGCCCGGACACCCCGGCCCTGACCCTGGCCCCGGCGCGTGGCGGGCAGGCGCGCCAGGACGCTGACCTCCAGCCTGCGCAGTGACCGCATGCGCATCCAGCATCGGCGCCCCGTGCAGCGCCGCCGCCGGGGCGTTGGATGCATAATTTCATCTTCCGCCGGATCATGCAGTTCAAGCAGAACTACTGGTTCTGGCCCAGCGCGATGACCGCCGCGGCGGTGCTGCTGGGTTTCCTGCTGCCCTATCTGGACGCCCGGCTCGGCTCGGACTGGATCCAGTCGGTGGATTTCATCCGCGCCAGCGGTGTGGACGGCGCCCGGTCGATCCTGACGACGCTGGCCGGCGCCACGCTGGGCGTGGCCGGCGTGGCGTTCTCCGTCACCATCGTGGCCGTGTCGTTCGCCAGTTCCAATTACGGGCCGCGCCTGATCGGCAATTTCATGGGCGACCGCAAGAACCAGGTCGTCCTGGGCGTGTTCGTGGCGACCTTCGTGTATTGCATCACGGTTCTGAGCACCGTCCACGCCAGCGCAGAGGCATCGGGCAATGAGCTCGACGCCTTCGTGCCGCAGCTCTCGGTGTTTCTGGCCCTGCTGCTTACGCTGGCCGCTGTCGGCGCGCTGATCGCCTATATCCACCACATCCCTGAATCCATCAACATCATGAATCTGACGGCGAAGATCGGGGACAAGCTGCACAGCTCCATCGTCGCCATGCTGGACAGGGAGGAGGCGCGCGATTGCGATGAGGGCGACGCGGTCGATGTGACCGCCTGGCGCGCGGCGCCGGCAGACGACAGCGCGGCCCTTATCCGGGCAAAGGGCGCAGGCTTCCTGCAGCAGATCGATCTGGAAAGCCTGACCGACATCGCGCGCGAACACGAAATGCAGATCGTGCTTCACCGCGCGCCGGGTGATTTTCTGGTGGCGGACGAGATCGTCATGAGCGTCACGCCCGGCGCCCAGACCAGCCAGGACCTGCCCCAGCGCATCCGAAAGTGCTATACGCAAGGCGCCAACCGCACTGATTTTCAGGACATTCTGTTCCTGTCCGACCAGCTGGTCGAAGTGCTCGGGCGCGCCCTGTCCACCGGCGTGAACGATCCCCACACGGCGGTATTGTGCCTCAACTGGCTGCGGGCCGGTCTGGTCTCATTCGCCAGGCGGCCCCCGGTGCAGCCGGCCATGCGCAGCGATCCGGTGGTCTATCAGCGCGTGACGTTCGAGGACATGCTTGACCGCTCCTTCGACCGGATGCGCCAGTACATCGCGGGCGACAGGTCGGTCACCCTGCACGCCTTGCGCGTCCTGACAGACATCGCCGAGGCGGCATCGCGCCAGGCCATGGCGGACGCCTGCCTGCGCCAGATGCGTGAACTCGCCCGGTCCGCGCAGGAGCAATTGCCTGACCCGGTAGGGCGCGACGAAGTGGAGGCCGCCCTGACCCAGGCGCTCAAGGCGGTCGCGGCGCGGGACGGGTAGGGGCGGAGACGGCGTAGACACCGGCGCAAGCGGAGTGAAAACTGGACATCCAGACCAGCCGGAGCCCTGTCATGTCTCGAGCTATAAAAGCGATCCTGATCGGCGGCGCTGCCGTCTTCGCCTTGGCGGCCTATGCGTGGAGCGTTTTGGCCGTCTATGTGACACTTGGGGGAAGCGTGGAGCGGTCGAATATTGGTGGCGATCCGCTTGTCTACCTGCAGTATTTCATCTGGTACCTGGTCGGCCCGGAAATTCCCGGAGTGTCAATTCCATTCTGGCTCGCAACAGCCGCATCGGTGGCCGCTATGGTCTTCTCCTTCAACTGGCGACGGAAAAACGGCGTTCATCCGGCGAACGCCAGCCGGCCTTGATTGCTTGACCCGGCCAGAGGCGAATGTCCGGCGTCTGAACCCGCCTCAGGACGGTCCCTGCTCCGCGTCGGCGCAGGTCAGCGCCCGCACGCCGGGATCGAGACGGATGGCGCCTGACGGGCCGTCGACCGTGATGATGGCGTGTTGCAAGAGATCGAGGCCCAATACCATGGCGGGCCTGTTGCGCCAGCCCAGGGCGCGGAACATGTCCACATCCGCCTGAATGGCGCCCATCGCCTGGATGCAGATCGCTCCGAGACGCACCCGTTCCAGGCGGGCGCGCTCCTCGACGGCGGCGCTGGGGGCGGAGCGGGTAATGGCGCCGATGCGCATACGCATGACCGGCTCGCGGTCAAGGCGGCGCGCCAGAGCCGAGTTGATGAGCGTGAAACCGGACCCGGTATCGACCAGCACCATGACCGGTTCGCGCACGCCGTGGACACGCGCCTCCATCATCGCCACGCCATGCACCGGATCGATGCGCCCGTGGGCGTGATCAATGGCGGACACATCGAAGACGATCTCGCCGGCGGGAAAGTCCAGGCGCACGCGCTCGCCGGCCAACGCATCAAGCCCGACAAGCCCCTGCAGCTCATCGCCCACCACATCGGCGACCACCGCGTTGAGGCTGGCCGCGCGCGCCGGCCCGAACCGCATATCGGCGATCGCGAGCCGCTCCTCCAGCGTCTCCGCCGTCAGGGTCTGGACCGCATGAAGATGCTCGCGCGTGGAGATGAAGCCCAGCGCCTCGGCCACGGGCAGGGCCAGCGTGGTGTGGCTCGCCCCGGTATCGATCATGAAGGGCCAGGGACCCACGCCCGAAATGGTTACATCCACGAGGAACTGGCCGGTGGACGCACGCTCAAGGGTCAGCCGGGTGTCCTGCGCGGCGGCTGCACTGTCATGGGCGGCGTAAAGACTGAGTGCACTGAGAAGGGTGGCCAGCATGATGCTCATGCCCTCCGCTCCGGATCCGCCCCCGCATCCCGGACCTGAACCTAAACGCCTTTACCCCGCCCCGCCAAGCGTCAGGCCTTCAACGCGCAGGGTCGGCTGGCCGACGCCCACGGGCACGCCCTGTCCGCCCTTGCCACACATGCCCACGCCGGAGTCCAGCGCCATGTCATTGCCGATCATGGTGATCTGTTTGAGCGCCGCCGGGCCGTCGCCGATCAGGGTGGCGCCCTTGATGGGCTCCATGATCTTGCCGCCGCGCACCCTGTAGGCCTCGGTGCAGCGGAACACGAATTTGCCAGACGTGATGTCCACCTGACCGCCGCCGAAATTCTTGGCGTAGATGCCGTCCTTCAGGCTTTCCAGAATCTCGGCTGGATCGTGGGAGCCGTTCTCCATGATGGTGTTGGTCATGCGCGGCATCACGGGGTGGGCATAGCTTTCGCGCCGTCCGTTTCCGGTGGGGGCCATGCCCATCAGCCGGGCGTTCTGCCGGTCCTGCATATAGCCGCGCAATATGCCGTCCTCGATCAGCACGGTGCGCGAAGTGGGCGTCCCTTCATCATCAAAGGACAGCGATCCGCGCCGGTCTGGTATCGTGCCGTCATCGACGATGGTCACGCCTTTGGCCGCCACCTGCTGGCCCAGTCTGCCGGCAAATGCGCTGGTCCCCTTGCGGTTGAAATCGCCTTCCAGCCCGTGACCCACCGCCTCGTGCAGCAGTACGGCGGGCCAGCCCGGGCCCAGCACAACCGGCCATTCGCCCGCCGGGGCGTCCACGGCTTCCAGATTGACGTGCGCCACGCGCAGCGCCTCGGCGGCCAGGCTTTTCCAGCTTTCGGGCGCCAGCCAGTGCTCGAACGCCGCGCGGCCGCCCGCGCCGGCCGATCCGGTCTCGCGCCGGCCGTCGCGCTCGCACGTCACCGACACATTCAGGCGCACCAGCGGGCGCACTTCGGCGCGCACATCGCCGCCCGACCGCACAATGGCGATCACCCGGCGTGACCCGGTCAGCGAGGCCGACACCTGCACCACGCTGGAATCCTGCGCGCGCACCCAGGCGTCGATCTCGGCCAGCAGGGCCGATTTCGCCTCAAAGCCCGGCTCGGCGATCACGTCCACATCGTCATACAGGCGCTGGTTGGCGCGGGGCGGCGGGGGCGCCATCACCGCGTCGCGGCCCTTGCGGGCGGCGGATGCCGTCTCGGCGGCGCGCGTCAGCGCGGCGAGGGACGGATCGCTGGAGTGGGCGAACCCCGTGGTCTCGCCAAACACGGCGCGCAGGCCGAAGCCGCGCTCGGACGAGAAATTGGCGATCTTCAGCCGGCCATCATCAAAGGCCAGCGATTCCGACGCCGAGGTCTCCAGAAACAATTCCCCGTCATCGGCGCCCGCCAGCGCATGGTCCAGCACCCGGGCCGCATCGGCGGCGTCGAACTCGAAGGCGGCGAACGCATCTGTGGTCATGTCGGCTCCCGGCGTCTGTGTCTTCTCCAGAGATAGCCGCTCGGGCGCCGGCTTGCGAGGGGGCGGGTGTGTTCAGACCGAAACCGAGTGACGCGCCACGCTGGCGGGCAGGTAGGCGTCGAACGCCGCCGCAGCGAGCCGGGCGAGCGGGCGGTAGCCCGGCGCGATCCGGATGCGGCGGCCCTCACGCACCACAATGCCCGCCTGTTCCAGCGCAGCCAGATCGGCCCGGGGTTCAGGCAGGCCATGGTCCGCAGCGATGGCGGCGGGGTCGGCTTCCAGAAACGTCATGATCTGCTCGATCACCGCCCGGCGCAGCCGGTCATCCGGCGTCAGCGCCACGCCCCGCCGTGCGGTGAGGCGTCCGGCCTCCACCGCCTGCCCCCAGGCGCGCACATCGCTGTGGGCCTGGACATATCCCTGGGGCAGGGCGGCGATCGCCGAGGCGCCCAGGCCCAGCAGCGTGTCCGAGGGATCGGTGGTGTAGCCCTGGAAGTTGCGCTTCAGCGATCCCGCCGCCAGCGCCCGGGCCATGGCGTCTTCGGGGCGGGCGTAATGGTCGATGCCGATGGTCTGGTAGCCGGCCGCCAGCAAGGCGCTCTCCATGGCGTCGGACTGGTCCAGCCGCCCGCGCGCATCGGGCAGGTCCGCGTCTTTGATCAGGCGCTGATGGGCCATCATGTGAGGCACATGGGCATAGCCGAACACCGCCAGCCGATCCGGCGCGAGGTCTGCGGCGGCTTCGGCGCTGGCGCGCGCGCTGGCTGTGCTCTGGCGCGGCAGGCCGTAGAGCAGGTCGATATTGATCGCGCTCACCCCCGCCTCGCGCAACCGGTCAAAGGCGATGGCCGCCAGCTCCCAGGGCTGGATGCGGTTGATGGCCGCCTGCACCGCCGGATCGAAGCTCTGCACGCCGGTGGAGGCGCGGGTGAAACCGTTGCGCGCCAGGCCCAGCGCATCCGCCCGGGTGAAATGGCGCGGATCGATCTCGATGGACAGCTCTGCACCGGGCAGAAACTCAAAGCGCGCGCGCACCGCGTCCATCAGCGCGCTGATCTGGTCCGGGGAGAGAATGGCGGGCGTGCCGCCGCCCATGGCGAAGTGGGAGAGTGTCATCCGCCCCGGCAGGCGGGCAGCCATCAGGTCCAGCTCTGCAAGCAAGCGTTCAAGATAGGCCGCCACCGGTTCGCTGCGCGTGGTCGCGCGGGTGTTGCAGCCGCAATACCAGCACAGCGACCGGCAATAGGGCACATGGACATAGAGCGAGACCGGCCGCGCCGGGTCCAGCGCGCCCAGCCAGCGCGCCAGCGTGTCGGCGTCCACGCCCTCATGGAAATGCGGCGCGGTGGGGTAGCTGGTGTAGCGCGGCGTGCGCGCCTGGGCGTGGTGCAGGATGGTGTCGCGGCGGCTCATGAAATATCCCTCATTGATTTAGGGACATTTCGCGCATTCCGGGGCCGGACGCGATGGGGCGCCTCGCCGCACCTGGGCCTGAGCCTTCGCCCTGTCAGCCGCGCTCCAGCGCCTTCAGGCGCTCCACCGCCGCAATCTTGTCGATGGCCGCGGCGACATAGGCGTCCAGGCCTGAGCCTTCGGTGAAATCGGCCTGGGCCGTGAAATGCACCCGGTGATCGGCTTTGAGCTGGGCGGTCTTGGCCGCCAGGGCCTCGTCTTCAGGCGGGTGCACCGCGATGGATACGCCGCCCTGTTCCTTGACCGTACGCATGCACGGCACATCGGTATCGCCATCGCCGATATAGATCATGTTGCGGAACGGCACCGGGCGCTCGTCCTCGGGCACATAGCGGTTGACCGCCGCGTGGTCGCCGGGGTCCATCGCGCCCTTGTTGATGCGGAACAGGAATTGGGTCTTGTTGGTGTAGTTCACCGCCGCCGCCGCCCACTCGGGCACGTCATAGGCGTCGTATTTGAATTCCGAGGCGAAGATGGCGGCGAATTCCGGCCCGATGGCGCTGGCCGCGATCATCTCTTTGAGGCCCGACGAGATGATCACGTGCTGCACCTCCAGCCCCGCCGCCGCGCCGCGTTCGCGCTGACGGGCGAACCAGCCATCGGCCACGCCGGGAAAGAAGCCCACCCGCGCCCCGTGGCGCTGAATGTCTTCCTTGCGGAAACGCACGCCCTGCTTGCGCGCCGCCTTCACCATCTCGTGCATGTAGACGAGGATATTGTCGGCTTTGAGCCGCGCCGCATCGCCATTCACCCGCGCCCAGAACGCCGCCTTGTCCTCGCCGATCTCCGGGATGAAGGAATGCTCCTGCATGGAGCCCGGCGACAGCGTGCCGTCAAAATCATAGGCGATGGCGAGGACGGGGCGCGGGCTCATGGCGCCAAGTTCTAGGCCGCTTGCCCCGGACCGCCAAGCACTCCGCGGCGCCCTTGCGCGCGGCGCCCTGGGCGGGTGACGCTCGATTCGTCCCGGGGAGCGTCGCGGGCAGCCTGCTGAGCGCCTCGCCCCGTTTTTGGAGCCGCTAGGCAAAGACATTTTTGCCGGTCAAGATCGGGCGTCTGTGTTGGAGCAACCTTGTGGAACTGGGTCGGCTGGCGATCATCATCGTGTGCGCCCTCGCCATAGCGGGGTGCAGCAAGCCAGCCCATTCGGCTGAACACGCGCGGGACATATTCCAGAGTGAATCCGCCCGGGCCGTGGCGGCCGCCGCCTGCAATGGCGAGGTTGAAGCCCTTCAGGATCTGATCGCCGGCGGTGCGGATGTGAATGCGGCCGGACGCCACGGCGTCACGCCCCTGATCTGGGCGCTGACCTGTCATGGACTTCAGTTCAACGACATGATCGCAAATGAGGCGGTCAGCCGGGGCCCCGGCGCCGTCAGACCCATACCCGCTCTGCGCCAGCTTGCGGCGCTGGAGGTGCTGCTGGCGGCCGGGGCCGATCCGAACGCCATGATCGATGGCGATTTCGGGCCGGTCTATCCGGGCGCCGACGCCTACTGGATTGACCGCTACACCCCCATGCTCATCGCAGCGGAGTTTCATGAGCCGGGCGTGCTGGCGCTCCTGCTCGCCCATGGCGGCGACCCGAATGCGGTGCATGGCGGCGTCGGCGCCTCCGCCTTGAGGCTGGCGTATGAGCGGGGCCAGTGGCTCGACCTCGGCCCGCAACTGGCGCCCTTCGATGACCGGCAGTGGCGCAACATGTTCATGCTGCTCGATGCCGGCGCCCGGCTTGAGCTCGCTTCGGGCAATCAATCGAATATCGTCGAGCAGGCCTCAGCCCATCGCGTCCCGATCGCCGTCCAGCTGCTGAGGCGCTATGAATATACCGGCGATTTCGACGCCATCGTCTACAATCTCCTCAATGGCATAGAGATGGGCTTTCCCGGCGAACAGGAACGCCTCGATCTCCTGGCCTGGCTGCGCGATGAGCGCGGGATCGACATCGAGGCGATCCGGGCAAGATATTGGCCGCCCGCCCCGCAGCGCGGCCCCTGACCCTTGCGCGCCCACCCTTGCGCGCCCGGGCCGGCGCGTGCGAAGTTCATCTTTCAACGTTCCAAGGGGCGTCCCGTGATCATCACGGGGCTGAGATCGCACCCTCAGGACCGGATCCGGGTCATGCCGGCGTCGGGATGGAGCCTATGACGCTAGACGATTACAACACCCATTGCGCGCGCCTGCCCGCCGCCTCCCATGTCATCCAGTGGGGCGGGGCGCATGTGTGGAAGGTGGGCGCGGGCGAGGGGCAGACCGGCAAGGTGTTCGCCGTGGCCGGCTGGGGCGAGGACGAGAGCCTCGCCGTCACCTTCAAATGCTCCGACATTGTGTTTGAGGTGCTGCGCGATGCGCCCGGCTGCCGGCCCGCGCCCTATCTCGCCTCGCGCGGCATGCTGTGGATCCAGCGCATTTCTGACGCCAGCGTCAGCGATGACGAGCTCAAAACCCACCTTGCCGAAAGCTGGCGCCTGGCCAGCCTTGGCCTCACCCAGAAACGCCGCGCCGCGCTGGGCCTTGCCTGACGCACGGCCCTTTCCTTTTCCGCTCAAGCCCGTGAAAGCCCGATCCCATGAACAAGCCGCTCAACCCGTCCGAATTTCCCACGCCCACCGTCACCACCGGGCCGCTGGCCGGGTCGCGCCGGGTGTTCACCCACCCGCAGGCCGCGCCGCATCTCGCCGTGCCGCACCGGGAGATCGCGCTGCACCCCACGGCCATGGAGCCGCCGGTGCGCGTCTATGACTGTTCGGGGCCGTATACCGATCCCGGCGCCAGCATCGACGTGGAAAAGGGCCTGGCGCGCCCCCGCACGGCCTGGGTCACGGCGCGCGGGCATGTGGAGGCGTATGAGGGCCGGGCGCCCAGCCCGCTCGATAATGGCGGGGCGCAGGGCAAGTATCTCGCCCGCGCCTTCCCCGTGCGCCACCGCCCCTTGCGCGCCACCGGGACCGGCCCTGTGACGCAGTATGAATTCGCCCGGGCGGGCATCATCACCGATGAAATGATCTATGCCGCCGAGCGTGAGAATATTGGCCGGGCTGAGGCCCTGCCCGGCGCCGCGGAACGCCGCGCGGACGGCGAGGATTTCGGCGCGGCCATCCCGGAGTTTGTCACGCCGGAATTTGTGCGCAGCGAGATCGCGCGCGGGCGGGCCATCATCCCGGCCAATATCAATCATGGCGAGCTGGAGCCCATGGTGATCGGGCGCAATTTCCTCGTCAAAATCAACGCCAATATCGGCAATTCCGCCGTCGCCTCTTCCGTGGAGGAGGAGGTCGACAAGATGGTCTGGGCCATCCGCTGGGGCGCCGACACGGTGATGGACCTCTCCACGGGCAAGAATATCCACAACACCCGCGAATGGATCTTGCGCAACGCGCCTGTCCCCATCGGCACCGTGCCGATCTATCAGGCGCTGGAGAAGGTGGGCGGCGTCGCCGAGGACCTGACCTTCGACATTTTCGCCGACACCCTGATCGAGCAGGCCGAGCAGGGCGTGGACTATTTCACCATCCATGCCGGGGTGCGCCTGGCCTATGTGCCGCTCACCGCATCCCGTGTCACCGGCATCGTCTCGCGCGGCGGGTCCATCATGGCCAAATGGTGCCTCTCCCACCACAAGGAGAGCTTCCTCTACACGCGCTTTGACGAGATCTGCGAGATCATGCGCGCCTATGATGTGAGCTTCTCACTTGGAGACGGCCTGCGCCCCGGCTCCATCGCCGACGCCAATGACGCCGCCCAGTTCGCCGAGCTGGAGACCCTGGGCGAGCTCACCAAAATCGCCTGGGCCCATGGTTGCCAGGTGATGATCGAGGGGCCGGGCCACGTGGCCATGCACAAGATCAAGGCCAATATGGACAAGCAGCTGGAAACCTGCGGCGAGGCGCCCTTCTACACCCTTGGGCCCCTCACCACCGATATCGCGCCGGGCTATGACCACATCACGAGCGGCATTGGCGCCGCCATGATCGGCTGGTTCGGCTGCGCCATGCTCTGCTATGTCACGCCCAAGGAGCATCTGGGCCTGCCCGACCGCGACGATGTGAAGACCGGCGTCATCACCTATAAAATCGCCGCCCACGCCGCCGACCTCGCCAAAGGCCACCCGGCGGCCAAGCTGCGCGACGACGCGCTGTCCCGCGCCCGGTTCGAATTCCGCTGGGAGGACCAGTTCAACCTCTCCCTCGACCCCGACACGGCCCGCGACTTCCACGACCAGACCCTGCCCAAGGACGCCCACAAGGTCGCCCATTTCTGCTCCATGTGCGGCCCGAAATTCTGCTCCATGAAAATCACCCAGGACGTGCGCGACTACGCGGCGGGCCTGTCGCAGAACGAAAAAGCCGACCTGGAGCGCCAGGCGGACGAGGCGTCAAAGGGCATGGCGGAGAAGGCCGAGGAGTTCAAGCGGAGCGGCGGGGAGATTTATGTGGGGGAGGATTGAGGCTATCCTCTTCCTGCAGGTTTCAAATGACACGAGGTGAACGGTGACGAAATCCCCGACCTACACTCCTGAGAAGCGAACTATCAGCGAGCTGCTCACGCTAACCAATCCGCCTCTGGTGGTTCCAAATTGGCAACGAAGCTACAGCTGGAAAAGCCAGCATGTTGAAACATTCTGGCTCGACCTAATGCGATCAATTGATCGGGACATATCTGAATACTTCATAGGCTCTATCGTAATCGTAAATTCAAAAGCTGGTGAATACCTACTTTTGGATGGTCAACAGAGAATGGCGACTTCTGCTATATTGTTATCTGTAATTCGAGATTTCTTGAAAAGACACAATTCTAGTGCGGCGGAAGACCTTCATAGGAAGTACTTGTCTGATTTTGATTATGACACAGAGAGAACAACATATAAAATTTCTCTTAATCACTATGACCGCGAGTTTTTTAGGAGGTTAATTCTTACTCCTAAGACTGATGATTATAAGGAACCAGCCCCTGAGCATGCGTCTCATCATCTGATACTGAGGGCCAGAGACTATTTCGCATCAAAATTTGAAGAAGTTTGGAGCGCCGGGGATAACAAGAAATCTTATAACTGGTCGCTCAACGTTCAGAAAAAACTTTTGCGCGATTTCACGCTTATCTCTGTCGTTTCAGTGGACGAAGATGCGGCAGCCGAAGTTTTCGAGACACTAGGACCTGTTGACGAAGTGGATTCCCAACCCGCCCGAAGCGTGATTCAAGACTGGCTTTTGGGAGGTGGTCTTGGTTCGCGGTTTGATGACGGACGAGGAGTGGGCGTTCTTTGCGCCTTTCGTGGTGGCGACCGGAGGCAAGCGGGGCCGCCCGCCTTCTGATCATCGCCGCGTGCTGGACGGCGTGTTCTGGATCGCGCGCACCGGCGCGCCCTGGCGTGATCTTCACGACTATTTCGGTCCGTGGACGCGGGTCTACCGCCAGTTCCGCCGCTGGACGCTGTCAGGCGTGTGGGAGGTGATGTTGGAAGCGCTGGGCGAGAGCGGGGCCGTACCCGACAGTCTTCAAATGGTCGATTCCACTATCGTTCGCGCGCACCATCAGGCTGCGGGCGCTAAAGGGGGACTCAAAAACAGGGTTTTGGGCGCTCAAAAGGTGGCTTCACGACCAAAATACACCTTCGCACCAACGCTGAAGGGCTGCCCATAGCCGCTGAGATCACCGGCGGTGAAGTCTCCGACTACAAAGGTTATGAGGCGGTGATGGCCGCGCATGGCCCAGTCCCGCGCGTCCTGCTGGCCGACAAAGGCTATGACAGCGACAATATCCGAACATCGCTGGAAGCCGCCGGCGCCGTGCCGATGATCCCGGCGCGCCGAAACCGCAAGAACCCCGTCCAGATCGACGACTTCGTCTATGGGCTGAGAAACCGCATCGAGCGGTGCTTCAACAAGCTGCGCTGCTCACGCCGCCTCGCCACACGCTACGACAAGACCGCCGACAGCTATCTCGGCTTCATCCATCTCGCTTCAATCCGCCTGTGGTTCCGGTACTTTGTCAACAGCACCTAAATGATCGCGGCATTGGCCTATCAACACCAGATCTTCTGAAGAATCTTCTGATGAGGAGGGCGAAGGCCGATAGCTATGGCTCGCTAATCGACAGCTGGTCAAAAATCTTAGATTTTGAGAACGAGACACAGATATCTAACTTCATCAGACATTATTGGATATCTAATCACGGCGATGTTAAAACGCAAAGCCTATACCGCGAAATTAAAAACGAAATTGCAAACTCAGATATTGACAGTGTAACCTTCACGGATGGACTTGCCGATTCTTCAGACCTTTACAGAGAAATTATATCTGGATCTTACAGTGAGGCTGGTTGCGGTGACCTAATCGATGATTTCCGAGAATTTGGTGCAAGCGGAAACCTCATGCTCCCCGCGATAATGGCGATCCTTGAATCGGACGAGGACGAAAAAAAAGAGCCTAGCCTGAGGTTGCTGATTAATCTCTATGTCAGATATTCGATCATCGGGCAACGTGAAAATAGCAAACTTGAAAATGTGCTATATTTAGCGGCTCGTGAATTAAGAGCTAGCGGCGACTTCGATGCGTTTTCTAAATCTATACGAGATGCCGCTCCCGCAGATGATCATTTTAAGGCTGCATTTGCCACCGCTATTATTTCGAAAAGTCGCGTGCAGCGATATCTTCTTAAAAAGCTGGAGGGCGCGCGCCGAGCAACTGAGGAGTTAGAGGTCTCGACGCCCACAAAGGTGCATGTTGAGCACATTTACCCCCAGACGCCAGAGGACGGGAAGCGTTGGACGGACCATCATCGTTGGGTAGATCGCATCGGAAATCTAACGCTTCTGTGTAAGCGTTTGAATACAAAGATTAAGAATGCGGAATTTTCCAAGAAGAAGCCTGATCTTGCAAAGTCAGAGATCATGCTCACCCAAGATGCCGCTTCTGAGGCGGATTGGACTCCAGACATCGTTGCGAACCGGCAGGCAAAATTTAGCGAGGCGGCGGTCACTATCTGGTCAATGGGGCACTCGTAGAAACCAATGCGATCAGAGATCGCCCACGTCAGGCATGACAAACCGGGGACACACACACCTATTTCCCACCCTCTCAGCCTCCCCCTGCGCCCCATCCCAAACTCTCCCCCAAACCCGCTCAGCGCGCGTCAAGGCCGTCCCGGTATTGATCCGGGACGCCACACGAGCGGTCCCGGCCCGGCGGGCCGGGCGGTTTGGGCCGGTCTGGCGCTTTAGCGGTTGAGATGTATCGGGAAGGGTCCCGGATAACCGCTTCGCGGTTTCCGGGAAAACAGGGGTGGGGAATCAAAACACCCAAATTGTTCTCCCGGGCGACCGTAGGGAGACCCGGGACCCATCCACCGATCCTCTGAGCCGTTGAGGCGGCTGAGATGTGTCGGGATGGGTCCCGGATATTGGCTTCGCCAATTCCGGGAAGACAGCGGGAGGGATTGATACACCCACCTTGTTTTCCCGGGCGACCGGAGGGAGACCCGGGACCCAGCCACCGATGCTTTCAGCCGCTTGAGGGGTTGGGTCTTATGGGGGATGGGTCCCGGATATTTGCTTCGCAAATTCCGGGAAAACAGGGGTGGGGGATTTAATCAAAGCCGGGGAAGGGGGGTTAGAGCGTCAGGTCAAAGGTCAAATCGCGCCAGTCGGGGTTTTCGGTTTCGATCAGGGTGATCTTCCAGGCGCGCCGCCAGCGCTTGAGCCGGCGTTCGTGGGCGTACGCTTCCAGCACGTCGCTGTGATGGGCGTACCAGACGAGGCGCGTCACCTTGTGCCGGCGCACAAAGGCCGAGCCGATCCCCTCGCGATGCTCCCACACCCGGCGCACCAGATCGTTGGTCATCCCGGTATAAAGCGCGCCCTGTTTCCGGTTCGCCATGATGTAGACATAGAAGTTATAGTCGCGCATCGGGCGATTTTGATGCAGCTATATCCCTCAGAACAACCCATCTTGTTTTCCCGGCCGAGCGTAGCGAGCGCCGGGACCCATCCACCAGTCCTGTCCGCTGTCGAGGCGGTTGAAATGTATGGGGGATGGGTCCCGGATATTTGCTGACGCAAATTCCGGGAAGACAGGGGTGGGGGTTGGGCGGTGTGTGGATGAAACACCCATCTTGTTTTCCCGGGCGACCGTAGGGAGGCCCGGGACCGATCCACCGATGCTGTCTACCGCCTGAGCGGCTGAGATGTGTCGCGATGGCGCCCGGATATGGGTTGCGCCCATTCGAGGAGGGCAGTTTGTGTCGGCGGCCCGGCTGGGCTAGGCTTCGGGCATCAAGGGACTGAGGGGGTAATTCCATGAGTATATATGTGCGCACCGCTTTGGCGGCGGTGCTGGCGCCGGCGGCTGCTCTGGGCGCGTTGTGGGGCGCCGATCAGGCGGGGTTTGCCGGCGGGGGTGGCGCGATCACTGCAGCGCCGGCGCAGGCGGTGGCGCCTGAGGCGCAGTTGCAGCCGAGCCGGTATGACCTGTTCAGCCCGCCTGCAGCTGACAACGCGGCCGCGGCGGTGAATTCGGCGTGCGGGTTCGCGCCGTCCCTGACCGGAGGGGGAAGCCGGATCTGGTTCGCGGGCGACCCGGCAGAGGGGGTGATGATCGATGCGGCCCGTGACGGCGCCGAGGGCGAGGACGGCGCGTTGACGCGGTACACCGCGCGCGCGGACGCCGTGCATGCCTTCGCCCAGGACGGCGAGCTGTTCGTGCAGGCCGGCCATGCCGACCGCGACGGCCTGGAGGGCCGGGTCTGGCTGCTGGACGCGGGCGGCGAGCCCACCTTCAGCGGACCGGTGATGGCGCGCGGGCGCGTCGCCCTGGCCTGCCAGGATGCCCAGGGCGCCGCCAACCTGCTGAACGCCGCGCTGGCGTCCGCCGGGGGACCGGCCGACCCGGTGCGCGCCGCGGTGCGCGCCTTCGAGATCGGCGACGGGGTGCCCGAATGGGATCATCCGCGCGTTGACGCCTTTGTCAGCGCCTGCACGCCGGACGCGGCGCTCGCCGATATGCCTGCCGCCGCGCCTTTCGTGTTGATGGCGCAGTACGATGCCGATGCGCGCTTTGGAGACTCCATCGTCCATGAGATGTCCGGCGAAAGCCTGGGCGGGACCCCCGAGCCGATGGTCTACGTCACGCTCGCGAACCTGACCGACGCGCCGAACTACGGGTATGTGCGCACGATGCGCATTCCGATCAGCTGGTCGGATCTGGTGCGAGGCGACGACGCAGTCACGCTGATCTTTCGCTTCGAGGCGATCGAGAGCCGCCAATGGTTGATCGAATCGAACGGCGCGCGCGCACACGGCATGGGCGCAGACGCGCTCTCCAGCGTACGCCTTGCCTGCGCCGACCCCGAGGCCGGCGCGGCGGCGCTGGAGGCGGTGCGCGATCAGGCGGAGACCGGCGCGCAGTGACGGGCCTCACCCGCCGGCGGGCGGGGAGGTTTGGGCCGCTCTGACGCCTGAGCGGCTGAGATGTATCGGGAAGGCAGGGGTGGGGAATGGCCTCCGGGCGGCCAGCCGGCGCCGCGCGTGTCCGCCGCTTGTCCGCCCCCGCCGCGGGCGGGGCTATGGTGGCGCGTCCCGGATATGTCCGGGCGGAAGGCGGACCATGGCCCAGGGCGGAGGATGAGACTGATGAGAGTCATAAGAACGGTAAGAGGACAGTGGCCCTGCGGAGTCTCACCGGAGACTCTCGCCCTCTCCCGCCCGGTGGGTCAGCGCGGGCGCGACGAAATCACAGCAGCCCTGCTGTTTTTGACGGAGGAAGGCGACGCCGGCCCGGGAGCCGCCGGCCAGTCCTGTCCCCCGCCGGGGCGGCTCAATGCTGGCGCAATGGGCCCCGGATATGGGCCAACGCCCAGACTGGGACAACAAACGGGCGCGGAGCCAGTGCTGCACCTGAGCCCAAACCAAAGCCGGAAACACAAGAGATGAGCGAGCCGTCAGGCCCCTATTTCTTCTTGTTGCCCAGATGCTCCAGCCCGCCGACCGATCCGGTTTTCTGGGACGGCTGGGAGGCGTTGGTTTTTTGCTTCTGATTCTTTTCGGCTTTGGGCTTTTTCGCCTCGCGGCCGGATTTTTGTTGGCCTTTGGCCATGGCGTGATCCTTTGCTGGAGGGCAAGGCCCTCAGCCACATTTATATGACGGATCGCCCCGTCCGGTCACGCGATTTTGCTGCAGGCTCAGCCGCCGTCGAGCGTGTTCCACGCCGCGTCATCGGCCAGCGTCGGGATGGCCTGGCAGTCGGGCGCGCAGACATAGCTGGCGCGGGTATTGTTGCGGAACACCTGCACCACGCCGCGGTCATTGCCGGTGACGGAGAGGTCGGCGGTATAGAGCACGCGGCCCGCGGCGTTCAGCGCGATCAGATTGGTGCGCCCGAATTGCTTGCCCGTGATGAAGATGGTGCGCGCGTCATAGAGATTGGCGTCGGCGATGGCCGGATTGCCCACCACAATGGCCGCCGCCTCGCCGGGCAGGCGGATCAGGGCGGCGTGATCGGCGGGCACGCGGAACACCTGGGCCATGGCGGGCGCGCCCGCGGCGGCCGTCAGGACGAGGGCGAGAGCGGCGATACGGGCGCACAGGCGCATGGCGTCATCCTCATTGGAGCAATAGCACTCTTTTCGCGCGCGCGTATGAAGGAAGTCTAAACGGGGCGGTCTGGCGCTGTGCTGTGTTTACCTAACAGAAACCATAATCCACGCAAACGCAATTAACCGAAAATAAAGCATGGATTTTTACCCGGCTTAAATCGTCCTCGTGTTTACTCACATCACGTTCAGAGCGGGTCGGGACGGACTTGAGCCTCTGGGCTGGAAAAAAGAGCAAACGGAGTGGATGGAAATGAAAAACCTGGTTTCGAAATTCTTCAAAGACGAGTCCGGCGCCACGGCCATTGAATATGGCCTGATCGCTGCCCTGATCGCCGTGGCGATCATCACCACGGTCGGCCTGGTCGGCACCAACCTGGAAACGACCTTCCAGTCGGTGGCTGACGGCATCGTCGCGCCGGAGTAATCGGCGCCGCCCCAAGGGGCGTATTTGTCGGCGAACAGAGCCGTCCCGTCACCGGGGCGGCTCTTTTGCGTTCGGGCGGGGTCCGGTGTTGGGGAAGCCTTAAGCCCTGCGGGTACAGGCTGGCGCTGACGCACAGACCTTGAACGGGACGCACAGCCATGATCGCCCATATCCTCATTCTCGCCCTGGCCGGCCTGATGCTCGCCGCGGCCTGGCATGATGCGGCGCGCTTCATCATTCCCAACTGGATTTCCGGCGTGCTGGTGCTGGCCTGGATCCCGGCGGCCTTCACGCTGGACTATGGCTGGCCCGGGGCGGGGCTGGCGCTGCTGACCGGGTTTGCAGTCCTGGCCGCCGGCATGGCGCTGTGGGCGCCGGGCTGGCTGGGCGGGGGCGATGTGAAGCTGCTGGCCGCCGGGGCTTTGTGGTTCGGCTGGCCGGACGTGGTGTCGTTTCTGGTGTGGTCCATGCTGGCGGGCGGGGTCGTGGCGCTGGTGCTGGTGCTGGCGCGGCGCATTGCGCCTGCGATCCCGCAAATGGCCGGACGCCTGACCGGGACAGCCCTGGCGCCGGGCGCGCCTGCGCCCTACGGGATCGCCATCGCGGCGGGCGCGCTCATCACCCTGCCGCGCAGCCAGATTTTCCTGGCGCTGGGGCTGTAGGTTTCAGCCTTTGAAATTGTCCTTGCGCGCGCGCACCGCGCCGTAAACTTCCCAGTCCTTGGCGGTCTCCAGACCCAGCCGGGCGCGCAGGCCCGCATCATCCCAGCGCAGAAACGGATTGGCCGCGCGCTCGCGCTCGATGGTGGTCGGCACCGTCGGCTCGCCCCGCGCGCGCAGGCGTTCCACCCCGGCGGCGTAGTCAATCAGCGCGGCGTTCTGCGGATCGACGCTCAGCGCAAACCTCGCATTCGCCTGCGTGTATTCATGGGCGCAATGGATGACGGTGTCCGGCGGCAAGTCGCGCAGGCGCGCCAGCCCCGCCTGCGCCTGTTGCGGCGTGCCTTCAAACAGGCGCCCGCAGCCCAGCGCGAACAGGGCGTCGCCGACAAACGCCACACCCTCGCTCTCGAACCAGTAGGCGATATGGCCCAGCGTATGGCCGCCCACATCCAGCACCTGCGCCTCCAGCGCGCCGAGCCTTACCCGGTCGCCCGGTCTGACCGCGGCGTCCACATGGCCGATCTTGTCCGCCTCGGCGGCGGGCGCGGTGATGCGCGCGCCATTGGCGGCGCGGACGGTGTCATTGCCGCCGGCATGGTCCCAGTGATGATGCGTGTTCCAGATCTCGCTCAGGCGCCAGCCTGCGGCGCGCGCCTCCTCCAGGATGCGGGCGGGTTCAGGCGTGTCGATGGCGGCGCAGGCGCCGGTCTCGCTGCACACGATCAGGAAGCCATAATTGTCCTGAAGGCAGGGGAATTGGCGGATCTGCAGGGCCATGACGACGCCCTCCTGTGCGCATGCCCTTACGCGGGCGGGATGCAGAGCCTATCATTATACACGACGCTATTGCGAGGCTGGCCTATGCGCACAGACGCGCTGGAAATCGACCGCTTCTACCGCTCCGTGCGCGGCCGCGCCGCACGCGACATGGCCGTGCGGCGGCTGACCGCGCTGTGGTCCCAGGCCAAGGGTCTGGACGTGCTGGGCTATGGCTTTGCGGGCGCGTATCTCGAACCCTACCGGGCCGAGGCGCGGCGCACCGTGGCCTATATGCCGGCAGCGCAGGGCGCTGTGGGTTGGCCGAAGACCGGCCTCTCGCTGACGGCACTTGGCGAAGAGGCGCGCCTGCCCTTCAAGGAAGCCATGTTCGATCGGGTCGTGCTGGCCCACGCGCTGGAGGAGGCAGACGATCTTCGCCGGCTCCTGCGCGAGCTGTGGCGGGTTACGGCGCCGGAAGGGCGCATCGTGGTCATCGCCGCCCACCGCGCCGGGCTGTGGGCCCGGTCCGAGGCGACGCCGTTCGGCCACGGACGCCCGTTTTCGAAGCGCCAGTTGTCCGATCTTCTGACCGGCGCCCTGTTTGAACCCGTGGCCTGGTCGCGCGCGCTCTACGCCCCGCCCTGGCGCTGGGCGTGCGGACCGAAGACCGCATCGGCGTTCGAAAGCGCGGGCGAGCGGGTCGCGCCAGCCTTTGGCGGGTTGATCCTGGCCGAGGCGATCAAGCATGTGGGCGCGGTGCGTCCGGGCGGCTCGGCTGAACGCGTCCGGCGCCCCGCGCTTGAAGGCGCCGCGCGCCCCGCGCTATCTCCCAAGTCAACGCCCCCTGATCACGCCGCGAAAGACACAGCTTCATGACGCTTCAACCCCGCCCCGGCCTTCTGGACATCAAGCCTTACGTGCCCGGCGCCGCTGCGCCCGCCGGCGCGGTGAAGCTGTCGTCCAACGAAAACGCGCTGGGCGCCAGCCCGAAAGCGGCCGAAGCCTTCAAGGCGGCGGCAGGCCGGCTGCAGCTCTATCCCGATGGCGGGGCCACCAAGCTGCGCGAAGCCATCGGCAAGGCGGAAGGCCTTGAACCTGCGCGCATCGTTTGTGGCGCGGGCTCGGACGAGCTGTTGCAGCTGATCGGCCGGGCCTATCTGGCGCCGGGCGATACTGTGGTGCAGAGCCAGTACGGATTTCTCGTCTACCGGCTGGTGGCGCTGCAATCGGGCGCGCACTGCGTCAGCGCGCCCGAGCGCGACTATACCGCCGATGTGGACGCCCTGATCGCGGCGGCCAGGCCCGGCGCGCGCATTGTGTTTCTGGCCAATCCGAACAATCCCACCGGCACGTGGATTCCCGGCTCTGAAGTGCGCCGCCTGCGCGAGGGCCTGCCCGAGGATACGCTGCTGGTGCTGGACGGCGCCTATGCCGAGTTTGTCGATGCACCCGGCTGGGAAGACCCGATCAAGCTGGCGGATGAGTATTCCAACGTGGTGGTGACGCGGACCTTCTCGAAAATCCATGGCCTCGCGGCCCTGCGCTTGGGCTGGATGTATGGCCCGCAGGAAGTGGTCGACGTGATCCACCGCGTGCGCGGGCCGTTCAACGTCAATCTGCCGGCTATAGAGGCGGGCGTGGCCGCCATCTCCGATCCCGATTTCGTGCGCCGCTCCAAGGCCCACAATGACCAGTGGCTGGCCTATCTGGCTCAGCAGCTGGGCGGGCTGGGCTTTGAAGTCACCCCGTCTGTATGCAATTTCGTGCTGGTGCATTTCGAGGATGCGCCCGGCCGCACAGCGGCGGAGGCTGACCGTTTCCTGACCGAGCGCGGCCTGGTGGTGCGGGCGCTGGCGCCGTATGGCCTGCCCAATGCGTTGCGCATCACCGTGGGTCTGGAGGCGCATAACCGCGCCGTAGTCGACGCGCTGACCGCCTTCCGGGAAAGCTGGGGTTAAGCGATCTCCAGCTCTTCCATCGCCGTTTCATAGGCCCAGTCGAGCCAGGGACCGAGCGCTGCGACGTCGTCCGTGTCCACCGTGGGGCCGCACCAGATGCGCAGGCCCGCCGGGGCTTTGGGATGGGGGATGACGTCAAACGCCGCGCCTTCGCGGTCCAGCAAGAGCCCCATGCGCCGCGACACGGCCCAGTGCTCGGCGTCGGACTTGGCGGCCAGCTCGGGGCTTGTGAATGTCAGCGTCACCGAGGTGGTGGAGCGGGTCGCCGGGTCCTCGGCCAGGAAATCAATCCAGGACGCGCTGTCGACCCACGATGCAAGCGCTGCGAAATTGGCGTTGGTGCGCGCGATCAGCGCCGTGACGCCGCCTTCGCGCGCGGCCCATTTCAGGGCGTCCAGATAATCCTCCACGCACATCAGCGAGGGCGTGTTGATGGTGGAGCCGGCATAGATGGCGGCGTCTTCCGCGCCCGCTTCAAATAGCTGCAGCAAACGCGGCACGGGCCAGGACGGACGGTACTCACGAAGGCGCGCCCGGGCGCGCGGCGACAGGACGGCGACGCCATGCTGGGCCTCGCCGCCTAAGCATTTCTGCCAGCTGAACGTGGTGACGTCGAATTTCTCCCACGGCAGGTCCATGGCGAAGGCCGCCGACGTGGCGTCGCAGATCGTCACGCCCTCACGGTCGTCCTTGATCCAGCTGGCGTCCGGGATGCGCACGCCCGCGGCGGTGGCGTTCCAGGTGAAGACCTGATCATGGGCCGGGTTGGCGCGGCTGTAATCAGGCGCGCGGCCATAGGGAGTCTCGTAGACATTCAGCCCGGCGGGTTTCAGCTCGTCGCGCAAATCCACCAGCCAGCGCCGGCCGAACTCGTCGCAGGAAAACACGTCTACGGGCCGCGCGCCGGTCATGGACCACAGCGCGCCTTCCATGGCGCCGGTGTCTGAGGCGGGCAGGATCACCACCTTGTAATCAGACGGGATTTCCAGCACCGCCGCCGTGCGTTCCAGCGCTTCGGCCAGGCGCGCCTTGGGGGTGCCGGCGCGGTGATTGCGGCCCAGCGGCGCAGCCGCCAGCGCGCTCCATTCCCAGCCCGGGCGCTTCTTGGTGGGGCCGCACGAAAAGCGTGCATCGGACGGGCGCAGGCTGGGTTTGGAGCGGGCCATGACGATTCCCCCGGGCTGTCTGGTTTGCAGGCTATTGCGGTAGGCCTTCGCGCGCGCAGCGTCAAATCCTGTCTGGGGCGGCGGCTTGACGCGGGGGCAGCGCAAGCCTACCGGCACGGCCATGATCACCCTTGAAAGCCCCTCAACCGCCCACGCCGCCCAGGGCCTGGAGCGGTCCACGTGACGCCGGACAAGCCGGGTCTCAAGGGCTGGGGCGGGCTGATCGCGCTGGCGCTGCTATGGGGCGGGGCGTTCGCCTTCATCACGGTCGGGGTGGAGACCTTGCCGCCGTCTGTGGTCGCCTTCGGGCGCCTGGCGCTGGCGGCTGTGGTGCTGACCGTGTGGGCGGTGGCGCAGAAGCGCTATCTGCCGCCGCTCACAGACCGGCGCTGGCTGTGGTTTGCAGGCCTCGGCCTGTTCGGCAATGCGCTGCCCTTCACCCTGATCGCCATCGGCCAGCAGACCGTGCCGTCCGGCGTGGCGGGCATCCTCATGGGCATGACGCCGCTGGCCATCATCATGGCGGCGCATTTCGTTTTGCCGGGCGAGCGGATCAATGCCTGGAAGGGGGCCGGCTTCCTGATCGGGTTTTCCGGGATCGTCCTGCTGACAGGCCCGTCCGCGCTGGCGGGCATGCTGGAAACCGATTTTCTGGCCCAGATGCTGATTTTCGCGGCGACACTGGCCTACGCCACCAACGCCATCATGTACCAGCGCATGCCCGAAACCCCGCCCATCACCGTCGCCGCTGGATCGCTGATCTGCGCCTCCGTGCTGACCGTGCCGCTGGTGATCTGGGACGGGGCGACCGGCCCCGCCCTGCAGCCGAGCCTCAATTCAATTCTCGCCGTCATCGCACTTGGCATCCTGCCCACGGCGCTGGCGACCATTGTCTATATGGCCATTGCCCGCAAAGTGGGCGCGGCCTTCATCGCGCTCATCAATTACGCCGTACCGGTGGTGGCGGCGATGATCGGGCTGGTGCTGGGCGAGGCGATGGGCCTCACCGCCTGGCTGGCGCTGGGGATCATTCTATTGGGGATTTTCATCGCCCGGCGCGGCACACGGCGCAAAGACGTCTAGACCGCTTTCACAGCCTGGACCGCTACCGGTCTTGGCGCGGAGCGGGTCAGGCCCAGAAGGGTCTGGAGGCCCGGAATATCCAGCTGTTCAGGATTATTGTCCGAGGAATAGGACCAGCCATCGCGCACGGCCTCTGCGCCCGCTTCCTCCCAGGCCCGGCGCACGGCGTCGCGGCCCTGGGCCACCACCACATAGCGGTCGCCGGCGTCCAGCGTGGAGCGCGAATCGTCCGGCGTGATCATCACCTCGTGCAGCTTCTCGCCCGGGCGCGCGCCGACAATGCGGTGGGGCAGGGCCGGCGCGATAGCGCGGGCGAGATCAATGGTGCGCATGGAGGGCAGCTTGGGCACGAACACCTCGCCGCCCTGCATATCTGACAGGACGGAGAGGACGAAGTTCACCCCCTGATCCAGCGTGATCCAGAACCGCGTCATGCGCGGGTCGGTGATGGGCAGATCGCGCGCGCCTTCAGCCGCAAGGCGCTGGAAAAACGGCGCCACCGAGCCGCGCGATCCCACCACATTGCCGTAGCGCACGACTGAAAAGCGCGTGCCGCCGGCGCCGGCCATGGCGTTGGCCGCCAGAATGATCTTGTCGGACGCGAGCTTGGTCGCGCCATACAAATTCACCGGCGCCGCCGCCTTGTCCGAGGACAGCGCGACAACCCGCTCCACGCCGTTGGCGATGGCAGCGCGCACCACATGTTCGGCCCCGTGGATATTGGTCTGGACGCACTCGAACGGATTGGCCTCGGCGATAGGCACGTGCTTCATCGCGGCGGCGTGGATGACGATGTCGGCTCCGCGCATGGCTTCTGCCACCCGCGCGGCATCTCGCACATCGCCGATCATGAAGCGCAGAAAGGGATAAGCCTCGGGGCTGAAGCGCTGGGCGGTTTCGTACTGCTTGAGCTCGTCGCGCGAAAAGATCACCAGCTGGCGCGGCTTGAAGCGGCGCGTCACAGTGTCGAGAAACTGGTGTCCAAATGAGCCGGTGCCGCCGGTCAGGAAGATGGACCGCCCGGTCAGATCACAGGCTGTTCCGGCGAAGTCGCGCAAGGGCGAGCCGTGCGCATCGCGCGATGCTCCTGCTGATCCGGCCATGAAATGCGCCCCGCAAGTGATTCTCTTTCACGTCAGTCTAACGCTTGACGCCAGCGGGTTAACGCTCCGTTTGTGTTACGGTGCATCAGGGCCTTGGAGCCCGGCATCCTAACGAATTGTCAGCGCTTTGAGCGCCATATTGAACCCGGGCGGCGTGTGTTCGCCCGCTGGAAAGAATCAGACAGGACATGGCGTTTTCGGTCGAGTTGCTTGGCGCATGGTACGGGGCTCAGTCTGCCCGGCAGGTTGCCGGTCAGTCGAACGCTGCGCGCGCGCCGGGAACCGGGCAGGACGCCCAGAGCCGGAGCAGCGCGCAAACCCTGCCGCCCTGGGATGCCCGCGGGTCGATCACGGCGCTTGAAACCCTGCGCCGACAGGTGCTGGGCAATGGCCGCTTCTTCGACGCCTCGCTGACCAACGTCTCCAATCCCGGCGTCAGCCGGGATGAGCAACAATTATTCGCCATGTATCAGGGCCTGCGCGGCCTGCAGTCGCTGGCCGACGCCGCCATGCAGCGCGACGCCAGTGATCTGGACCGCAGCTTCTGGCAGCGCCGGTTCAACGAAGGCCTCGAACAGCTGGGCGGGTTCTTTCAGGATCTGGAGCTGGAAGGCGTGTCGGTGCTGCGCGGCAAGGAGCTGAGCAAGGCCGAGAGCGCACTGGCCATTTCGCGCGGCGCATCGGAATACGCCACCGCCGCAATCCATACCGGCGCGTTTGACGCAGAAGTCGCGGCGTTTCAGGGCGACGCCGCCTTCACTATAACTGTGCGCAAAAACGGCGGCGACACCGATGTGGCCATTGATCTGGCAGAGCTCGGCGGCGCGCCGCGCACGCTCGACAACGTCATTGGCCTGATCAATCAGAAGCTTGAAGACGCCGGTATGCTGACCCGCTTCGGCCGCCAGCGCGTGGGCACGCCCAATGAGTTCGGCGTGATTGCAGGCGATGACTGGGGCTTCAAGATTCAAGGCATATTGACCGAGCGTATCAGCTTTTCCGCGCCGGCGTCTGCGCCCACCGTCTGGCTCGCCGGGGTGAGCGGGACGAAGGAATCAGCCTCCGGCCAGCTCACGCGGATCAGCGGGCTGGACGCAGGCGGCCAGACGGATTTCACCCGCCGGATCGAGGCCGATCCGGATGTGGCCGAAACCACCAATGACAAGGGCGACAGCAAAACCACCCAGACCTCCAATCCGTTGCGCATCCTCGACACGGCGCAGGCGGCTGATGGCGGCATTTATGTGGTGGGTCATGGCGCGTCCGGCGTGGCGGGACAGGCGCTCAAGGGCGAGCAGGACCTGATCCTCCAGCGCTTTGACACCACCGGCAAGCTGGTCTGGACCCGCGCGCTGGGCGCCGCCGAAAGCGCCTCGGGCGCATCGCTGGCGGTGGACGGGCAGGGCAATGTCATCGTGGCAGGCTCGGTGACCGGCGCGCTCAGCGGAACCAACGCCGTGGGCGGCGAGGATTCGCTGGTGGTGAAATTCAACGCCGACGGCGTGGAGCAGTGGGCTCAGCGCTTTGGCGGGCAGGGCGATGACCGCGCGCTGGCCGTCACGGTGGATGATGCGGGCAATGCGTTTGTGGCCGGAGAGACCCGGTCCGGCTTTGGCGGCATGGCCCACCAGGGCATGGTGGACGGCTATGTGCGCGCCCTCGATGCGTCGGGCGCGACGCTCTACACGCGCTCGGTGGAGGCCGGCGCCGGGGTGGAGCGGGTGCGCGCTGTCGCCATGGCCGCCGATGGCGGGCTGCTGACTGCCACCGAGGTCGACGGCCGCGCGGTGTTGGCGAAGTTTGCGCCCGGCGATGACGGGACCGGCGCGCCGGTCTGGCGCCTGGACATGGGTGATCTCGATGGCGGGCGCATTGCGGGCCTGGCCGTGGACGAAGATGGCGCGATCTATCTGGCGGGCTCCGCCGGGGCCGGATTTGCGCCGGGCGCAGTGCTGAACGCCAATGCCGGCGGGCGGGACGCCATGCTGGTGAGCCTTGAAGACGGCGCGGCGCCGACCGTGAGCTATACGACATTCCTCGGGACCGACGGCGACAACAGCGCCGCGTCCGTGAAGACGGGGGGCGGTAAGGTTTATCTCGCCGGAACCACTTCCGGCGCGCTGCCGGGCTCCCAGCAGTCGGGCGAGCGCAACAGCTTCGCCGCCGGCTTTGACGCCGCCACGGGCGCGCTGGAGTGGACACAGCAGGTTTCAGGTCGCGGCGGCCTGTCTGAAGCGACAGGCCTCGTGGTGGATAAGGGCGGGGATTCTGTGCTGAACCGGCTTGGCCTGCCAAACGGCGCCATCGCCTATGCTGACAGCCGGGCGATCAATCAGCGCTCGTCGGTGCGCGCAGGCGATCACTTCTTCATCTCTGTGGATGGCGGGCGCCAGCGCCGCATCGAGATCGGCCCCAACGAGACCATGCGCTCGCTGACCTTCAAGCTGAACGCGGTCATGCTATTCAACGGCTCGGCCGATGTGCGCCGCTCCGGCGCGGGCGACATGCTGCGCCTGACGCCCAAACCCGGCGTCACCATTGAGCTGACCGCCGGCGCCGACGGGCGTGACGCCCTGTCCGGCCTCGGTCTGCCCTCGGGCGCCATCACAGGCAAGGCCTCGCTTCTGGCCCGCTCCGATGACGCCACCTCGGACGCCCCTGCCGTGTTTGCGCTGGAGCTGCCCGACTACATGTCCATCACCGACCGCGGCTCGGCGCAGGCCGCCTATGAGGCGCTGTCGGCGGCGCAGAGCAAAATCCAGCGCGCCTGGCGCGATCTGACCCAGGACCCGGCGCTGAAAGAGATGCTCAAAGGCCCCGCCAACGGCAAGCGCGGCGGAACGGTGCCGGGCTATCTCACCGCCCAGATCGCCAATTACCAGTCCGGCCTCGACAGGCTGATGGGCGGCGGCGGTGGAGAGACGCTGGGGTTATTCTAGGCCGGACCGAGCTTGCGCACCCGGGCCTCGAAACCCGCACGGGCGCGGGCGTAGGCGTCTTCGATCAAAGCCCGGTGCTGATCCAGCCGAGCCTGTTCCGGGCACAGCATGGCGCACCAGCCCATCCAGCCATAGACAGGATGGGGCGTCAGCCGGTTGAGCGCGGTGAAATCCCAGTCCCCGGCGATGATCCCGCCCTTGGCGGGGCGCGCCGGGAGCGGTCCGAACAGGGCCGCATAGCGCGCCTTCGACACCCCGAAGCTCAGCCGCCAGACGCCCTCGCGCGACAGGCCGGACGCTGTGTCGTTAGGGCCATCTGACAGCTTGATGGTGGCGAAATAGGCGCCGTTCGCAAACCGGCGACCCGGATTGTAGAAGTAGGATGTCTCGCCCCAGCTAGCCTTCGGGGCGACGCCCTCAAAGCTTTCCAGCAGCGCTGCGGCGAGCGCGGGACCCGTCATGGCTCAAGCCGTCTGATTGCACGCCAGCGCGCCCACGGCGCCGTAGCGGGCGGCGGACGGGCCGTATCCCGCCTGGGATTGTTTCTGGCGCGAAGCCTCCTCGGCGATGGCGCGCACCAGGCCTTCGGTGAGCACTTTGAGCGCTTCCACCGAGGCGTGATTGCGCGAGAGGGCAGCGTTGAAGTGCTCGGTCGCCGTGCGCAGCCGGCCTTTCAGGGCCGGCGCCAAGCCCGCAAGACGTTCGGGTTCGCGCGCGGCGCGCTGGGTTTCGGCGCGGTAGAGCGTGGCCAGGCGCATTTTCTCGGTCTGCAGATGAACCGCCTCATGGGGGCGGCGCGCCTCGAACAGGTCGGTTTCCTGTTCCAACAGGACTGTCAGGCGCGATGTCAGGCGGATCATCGCTTCGGCGCGTTCGGTCGGGGTCTGGGCGGCGAGCTCGGTGGTCACGATCCGGCCTCCTGATATCTGAGCATTTCACGCGCCAGGGAATCGGCCAGGCCAATACCGCCGGCCCGGGTGATCACCTTGGCGTATTCTTCATTGAGCATGGAGCTGAACGCCGCTTCGCCGGGCCCGCCGCCAAAGCTCGACTGGGTGGTCTCACCCATCATCGCTTCGAGCACCTGGGCCAGGAACACGGATTCGAAGTCTTCCGCCGTGGCGCGCAGCTGATCGGGCGTGCGGGCCTGACGGGCCTGAGCGCCGCCCGGCGCAGAGCGCGCCGACAGCATGGCCGCCTGCATCTGGGCGTCGAGCAGGCCGTCCATCACAGCACCTCGATATCAGCTTGCAGCGCGCCGGCGGCCTTGATGGTCTGCAGGATCGTGATCAGATCGCGCGGACTGACTCCCAGCGCATTGAGCCCGTCGACCAGTTCGCGCAGCGTCACCGTGCCTTGCAGCACGCCCATCTCGCGCATGTCTTCCTGCACCGACACATCGGTGCGCGGCAACACCACCGTTTCGCCGTCCGAGAAGGGGGCGGGCTGGCTGGCGATGGGGCTTTCCGAGACCGTGACCGTCAGACCACCCTGGGCGATGGCGACGGTGGAGACGCGCACATTATCGCCCATCACAATGGTGCCGGTGCTTTCGTCGATCACGACGCGGGCGCGCATGTCGGTCTGCACGCGCAGCTGCTCCACATCGGCGATCAGCGACACCATGTCCCCGCGAAAGCTCGCAGGCCGGGTCAGCGCCACGGTGGAGGGGTTCTGCGCCGAGGCCACGCCGGAGCCGAGATAGGCGTTGATGGTGTCGGCCATGCGCCGGGCGGTGGTGAAATCGGGATTGCGCAGCGACAGGCGGATCTCGTCGCGTCCGGCCAGATCAAATTCCATCTCGCGCTCGATCACGGCGCCGTTGGCGATACGCGCCGTGGTGGGCACGCCGCGCGTCACGGTCGCAGCCTGACCGCCCGCGGCGAAGCCGCCCGCCGCGACCGATCCTTGGGCCACCGCGAACACTTCGCCGTTGGCGCCCACCAGCGGGGTGGCGATCAACACGCCGCCCTGCAGGCTGCTGGCGTCGCCCAGCGCCGAGACGGTGACGTCGATGCGCGTGCCCTGCATGGAGAAGGGCGGCAGCTCGGCCGTCACCATGACGGCAGCGACATTGCCGGTGCGCAGATCGGCTTCGCGCACATTAATGTTGAAGCGCTCCAGCATGGAGTTCATGGCCTGACGGGTGAAGGCGGCATTGCGCAGCGTATCGCCCGACCCGTCCAGTCCCACCACAAGGCCGTACCCGACCAGCTGGTTGCTCCGCACGCCCTCCACATCGGCGATGTCCTTGATGCGCGGATTGGCGTGGGCCGCCGCCGACAGGCTGGCGCACAAGGCGAGGGCGGTCAGGATTTTGACTAGTCTCATCATGGCGCACGCAACTCCGGCAGGCTCCTGTACGCGGACCTGCGAAAAGCGTGCCAAGGTTAACGTCAGAAATACCGCATTAAATCAGTAGCTTGAATTTGCACGGGCCGGCGCTATCTGCCGGTCCGGCCGCGATTAGGCAAATTCTGCCCGGCATACGGGCCGGGCTTAATCGCGCGTTAACCCAGGTTAAGCCAGCTTCTGCCTGACGATTTGCGTCCGGGGTCCCGCCATGAAAGTCAACGCGCCGCGCAGCACTCAGCCTGCCTCGCCGGTTCGCCGCAAGCCGGGCGCCGGGTCCGGACAAGGCTTTGCGCCTGACAGCGCGGCGTCGTCGTCGGCGTCCGGCGCGGCCTCCGGCGTGAGCGGGGCCGGCCCGGTCAACTCCATCGAGGCGCTGATGGCGCTGCAGGGCGCGGGCGATTATCAGGGCGCGCGCAAGCGCGCCACCGAGCGCGCCTTCTCCATTCTGGACGTGCTCGACGATCTCAAGCTGGCGCTTCTGGACGGGTCTCTGCCCCGCGACACGCTGGTGCGCCTCATGGAGACGGTGAAGACCCAGCGCGACAATACCAGCGATCCGCGCCTTGAAGCCGTGCTTGACGAGGTCGAAATCCGCGCCGCGGTGGAGCTGGCCAAGCACGGCCGGCACGGGTGATCACTGTTCAAGCGCCTCTCCTGCCTTGCAAAATTCACACTGGCGCCAAACTTGCGCGCGAGGAGAGTTGGCCGATTGACTTGAAGGGCTTGCTGGATATGCTCCGGCGCGCTCAAGGCAGGGCATGCAGGGAGGTGCTGATATGGCTGTGACCGAGTCCTCGATCGAGCTGCCCAAGGGCTACGCACCCAGCGAAGCCGAGCCCTTCATGAATGCGCGCCAGAAGGAATACTTCCGGCGCAAGCTGTCGGCCTGGAAGGATGAGATCATCCGCGAGAGCCGCTCCACCTTGTCCGCGCTTCAGGAAGATATCGGCGCGCTGCCTGATCTGGCTGACCGAGCCTCCACCGAAACTGACCGCGCGCTCGAGCTGCGCGCCCGAGACCGCCAGCGCAAGCTGGTGGCCAAGATCGATGCGGCCCTGCGCCGGATCGAGGATGACACCTATGGCTATTGCGAAGAGACCGGCGAGCCCATCTCGCTGGCGCGTCTGGACGCACGCCCGGTGGCGACGCTCAGCCTGGAAGCCCAGGAGCGCCATGAGCGCTCCGAGCGCGTCCACCGCGACGATTGAGCCACGCCTCAGCTGAGCTGGGCGCGCATCCAGGCCTCGGCTTCACTCCAGTCGGCAAAGCACCGGGACCTAAAGCCTGCCTTGTGCAGCATTTTCGTCATCATCATCGCATGCATCATATTCGCCGTGCTGTAGACGTAGGCGATGACCACCTGCCTGGGCAGGTGCTCGGCGAAAATCTCCGCAATTGACGCGAACTGCGGCACGGTGTGCTCCAAAGCGCAGTCGCTGTAATCCAGCAACAGCCCGTCGCGCCCTTCCTCGGTCAGGCGCTGGCACAGGCGCGGCGCATTGGCCCGGCTTTCGGCCACGGAATTGCGTCCGCGCGTGCGGATGCACAGCACATTGGCGCCATCAAGGGCAAAGCGTTCAATCTGGAGGGCGCTGGTTGGCATGCCCCTAGAATGGCCAAAGAAGGTTATAAACTTCCTGACCAATCGGCGGGCGCTGCATTTCGGAGATGTGGCCGCGGCCGCCATAGGAGACGCGCGCTTCGGCGATCTTGCGATGCTCGATCGTATTGTCCGCCGCGATGTCCTGCGGGCGCACGATGCCGGAGATCAAAAGCTCGCGCACCTCGTTGTTGATGCGCACTTCCTGACGCCCGTGGATCACCAGATTGCCGTTCCACAACACGTCCACGACGATGGCCGCCGCCGTCATGGAGATGGTCTCCGACCGGTTGACGCTGCCGGACCCTTGCGTGGAGGAATCGGACCCGAAGCGGGTCAAATTCGCCGGATCGATGGCGTCGTTGAAGATGGCGTCCAGAGCGGCTTCGCCGCCGAGGAAATTGGTCAGGTTGGAGCGCTCCGAGGTCTGGCGCGCGCGCGAGGTCTGGTTCTGCACCTGGGCGCGGTCAGAGATTTCGATGGTCACCGTCAGAATATCGCCCACATGGGCGGCGCGCGGATCGCCAAAGAAGGTGGTCGTATTGGCGCTCCACAGCGAATTGACGTTGCGGCGCTGGTGGGCGCGCTCGGCCATCAGCTGCTGGATGCGCGCCGCGCGCGCTGCGTCGATCTGCGCCGGCGTCATGCCCGCACTGCTCACCGCGCCGGTCAGGACCGCCGTATTGTCCATCGGCGACAGGGGCGGCGGCTGGCCGACATAGGACAGCCGGTCGGTGGCCGCGCAGGCGGTTAACAGGACGCCGGCGAGCGTGACGGCGGCGGTGTTCATCAAGGTCGCGCGCATGGCGGCTGGCTCCTAGTTGGTGAAGGTGGGACCCGACGCGACCCGGGCCTGGCCTGGCGCCTCGGCGATCGCGTCGATGGTGCGGTTGGATTGAAGGTTCAAAAAGCGCGCCGTCTGGCCCTCGGACGCATTGTCCAGCGCCCGCGCGCGCGCGGTCAGCACCAGCCCGCCGGCCTGATAGACCAGCTGCACGGTGTCGCCGCGATTGATCAGGACCGGCGCCTGCAGGTCCAGGGCGCGCAGCGGCGTGTCGGCGCGCAGTGTGCGGCGGGCCTCCTGGCCGACCAGCGCGTCGGCGCTCATCAGCGTGTCGGGGCGGACCTGGCCTGCCGCCAGCCGCTCCCAGCGCACCATGTCGTCGGTGATGACATCGCCGCGGGCCACGGCGCGGGTCAGCACCGGGACATCACTGACCGGCTGGACCCGGCCGCCGACGCGCTCGGGCGCGGCGCCCGGCCAGGGTGCGATCTCGGCGCGGAACAGACCCGCGCGCGCATCATGCTCCAGGCTGACCAGCTCGGGCCCGCCCGCGCTGTCCAGCGGGGCGTGAAGCGTCTGGGTGCGGTTGGACAGCTCCACCAGATGGGCCTGGCCGCTTTCCACGTACAGGGCTTCCTCGATCAGGCGGGCGATATCGGTGGCGCTGACCGTGCGCGCGGCGCGCTCCACGGTCACCCGCATCACGCCGCCCGCATTGGCCCAGCTGAGGCCGTGGCGCGCGGCCTCGGCGCGGATAAAGGCCGGATCCAGCGACACGCGCTGACCGGGCGCTGGCGCGCGCGCCAGAATGGCGTCCGCCGCCTCGCCGGCGCCGTCGAACAGATCGCCCAGCGTGATCACGCCATCCAGAGTGGTCAGCCGGTCTTTCAGGATCACCGTGCGCGCCTCGTCCGCATCGGCGGCGGGCGGCGCGGCAAGGGAGAGGACGGCGAGCGCGGAGAGCAGGGCGAGGGTGCGGGTCATGGCGTGCCTTTCCTAATCCTCAGCGCAGGTTCGACGAGGCGGCGAGCATCTCGTCGGCGGCGCTGATGACGCGGGCGTTCATTTCGTAGGCGCGCTGGGCCTGGATGAGGGCGGTCACCTCGGTGACGGCGTCCACATTGGAGCTTTCGATGAAGCCCTGACGCACCACGCCGAAGCCGGGATCGCCCGGCACGCCGGGCTGCGGCGCGCCGGAGGCTGCGCTCTCCAGCAGCAGATTGCCGCCAATCTGTTCGAGGCCTGCCTCGTTGGCGAAGATCACCAGCTCCAGCTGGCCCACCACTTGCGGCTCGGCCTCGCCGTCGAGCAGGGCCTGAACCTGGCCTTGCTGGTTGATCACCATCTGGCGCGCTTCCACCGGCACCACGATGCCGGGTTCCACCCGGTAACCGTCAGACGTCACCAGCTCGCCCTCAGGGCTGAGGGAGAAATTGCCCGCCCGCGTATACGCCTCGCCGCCATTGGGCAGCTGGATACGGAAATAGCCGTCGCCCGAAATGGCGACGTCATAGGGGTTGGCCGTCTGGGACAGGCTGCCCTGTTCGGTGATGCGGTAGACCGAGCCGGCATTGACCCCGAGGCCGACCTGCACCCCGGTGGGCACGATAGTTCCGGCGTCAGACGAGGCCGCGCCGGGCTGGCGCAGGGTCTGGTAGAGCAGATCCTGAAACTCGGCCCGCTGGCGCTTGAACGCCGTGGTGTTCATGTTCGCCAGATTGTGGGCGATCACTTCAACGGCCAGCTGCTGGGCTTCCATCCCGGTGGCGGCGGTGGACAGGGCGCGCATGATGCAGTCTCCAGCTTAAGGAAAATTACGGCCGGCCAAGGCGTTCGATCGCCTTGCGGCTCAGTTCGTCGGCGTCGCGGATCATGCGGGTCACCGACTGATACGCGCGGCTGACCTCCATCATCCGGCTCATTTCAAGGATGGCGCGGACATTCGAGCTCTCGCTGAAGCCCTGGCGCACAACCGGGCGTTCATCGAGGCGCGCGGCGTCTTCGGGCGCCGCATACCGGTTGTCGCCGATCTTGGAGAGCTGGCCCGGCGCTTCGAACACGGCCAGCGCCAGACGCGCGCCGGGATTGCCGTTCTGGATCAGCACGCCGTCTGTGCCGAACTGCACGGGGCCCGCGTTCGGGTCCAGCACGATGGGCGCGCCGCCTTCATCCAGCACACGCGCGCCGTCGGACGCCGTCAGCTCGCCCTGGGCATTGAGCGTGAACCGCCCGTCGCGGGTGAAGCGATCGCCGGCCTGGGTTTCCAGAACAAAGAAGCCCGGCCCGTCCAGCGCCAGATCCAGCGGGCGCCCGGTGGAGGTCAGCGCGCCCTGGGTGAAGTCGCGCGCCATGGCCCATTCGCCGACAAACTGCACCTGCGGCGGGCCGTCTTCGTGGCGCGCGCGGCGGGTCTCGCGCGATTCCAGCATCACGCGCTCGGCCTTGAAGCCGTCCGTGTTGATGTTCGCGATATTGTTGGCCGTGATGTCCATCTCGCGGCGCAGCGTGAGCTGGCGCGACAGACCGATGAGCATCGCATTGTCCATGGGGCGCCTCTCCTTCTGGCGTTGAGCCCCAGCCGCGGGTTCTTGGCGGCCGTTCCTGATCGCTGGCGCAAGCCTCGTGCCATGGTTAATGCATTGATTTCATTGAGGCAGGCCGTGGGCCGCCTTGATCAGATGGTGCAGGCTTGCCGCTCAGGTGTGCACAAGGCGGCAATAACTGCCGGGTGAACGCGCTTTCCCAACGAATCGTTAACCGCAGCGGCGGTTAATGCCCGTTGATCGCAATTGCGCCGCGACAGGAGCAGGCCATGGCCGAGGATGTGGAAAAAGAGGGCGAGGCGGACGGCGCTGAAGGCGAAGCCGGCAAGTCCAAGCCTGATATCAAGAAGCTGGCCCTGTTTATCGGCCTGCCGGCGGTGATCCTCATTCTCGCGGGCGTCGCGGGCGCCTTGCTGTTGCTGGGCGGCGGCGAGGACGAGGTGGATGTGGCCGCGGCCGAAGCCGCTGAAACCGCCGCGCTTGAGCAGCAAACCTATATGGACCGGATGGCCACCGCCTCGCCCCTGGACGAGCCGATCACCGTCTCTCTGGTCGGGACCGGGCGGCGCACCACCATCATCGTATCCTTCCAGGTGGCGTACCAGGATGCCCGCGTGGCCGAGCAGCTGGCCGATCCGATGCGCCGCCAGGTGCTCAGAGACAGCTACCTGGAATTTCTGCGCACGCTGCGCCCTGAAGACCTGGACGGCTCCATGGGGCATTTCCGCTTCAAGGCCGAGCTGGTGCGCCGCACGAACCTGATCATCGCCCCGCTCGAGGTGGACGATGTCCTGTTCGACGAATTCATGATGCAATAGCGGGGAAACGGGCTGTGAGCGACGTCGATCAGGAAGCCATGGCCGCCGAATGGGAGGCGGACGCTGCGGGCGATCAGCCCGACGCCGGCGCATCCGGCGGCGCGCCTGAAGACGGCGACGCGCTGGCGTCTGAATGGGAGGCGATGGTCGGGGACGAGTCCCAGACCTCCCTGCCGGCCCAGAACGGTCAGAGCCAGGAGCGCATCCTCAATCAGGACGAGATAGACTCCCTGCTCGGCTTCTCGGTTTCGGACGACGAAACCAATGAGCGCTCGGGCATCCGCGCCATCATCAACTCGGCGCTGGTGTCCTACGAGCGCCTGCCCATGCTGGAGATCGTCTTCGACCGCCTGGTGCGGCTGATGACGACGAGCTTGCGCAATTTCACCTCGGACAATGTGGAGGTGAGCCTTGATAATATCTCCTCCATCCGGTTTGGCGACTACCTCAACTCCATCCCGCTGCCCGCGATCCTGGCGGTGTTCCGGGCGCGCCAGCTCGACAATTTCGGCCTGCTGACAGTGGATTCCAATCTCATTTATTCCATCGTGGACGTGCTGCTGGGCGGACGGCGCGGCACCTCGGCCATGCGTGTGGAGGGACGGCCCTACACCACCATCGAGCGCACGCTCGTGCAGCGCATGATCGAAGTGGTGCTCAATGATGCGCGCGCCGCTTTTGCGCCGCTGACCGAGGTGGATTTCGATCTCGACCGGGTCGAGACCAATCCGCGCTTCGCCGCCATCGCCCGCCCGGCCAACGCCGCCATCCTGGTCAAGCTGCGCATCGACATGGAAGACCGCGGCGGCCGCATCGAGATGCTGCTGCCCTACGCCACGCTGGAGCCGATCCGCAAAATGCTGCTGCAGCAGTTCATGGGCGAGAAGTTCGGGCGCGACAATATCTGGGAAAGCCATTTGGCGACCGAGCTGTGGTCCACCAAGGTCGAAGTCGCCGCCGTGCTGGACGAGATGCAAAAGCCTCTCGGCGAGGTGATGAAGCTGAAAGTGGGCGACACGCTCCTGCTCGATACCGGCCCGGACGGCGCGATTGAATTGCGGTGTGGCCCGATTCAGCTGACCCACGGGCGTATGGGCCGCATTGGCCACAATATCGGCGTGCGGCTCGACGCCCCGCTCTCGTCCGCCGCCCGCAAATCGGTAATGAGGTTCACATGACGCTCGCAGCTTTCGCTTTTGAAGGACTGGTCTGTCTCCTGCTGGCGGCGGCCGCGATCATGTGCTGGCGCGTGGATCGCCGGCTGCGCACGCTGCGCGAGGGGCAGGACGGCCTCAAGGAGACCATCGCCAGCCTCAATGACGCCGTGGACCGCGCCCGCGCCAGCCTGGCCGCGCTGGACCGGGCCGCGCGCGAGCAGGGCGCAAGCCTGAAGGGCGATGTCGAACAGGCCCGGCGCCTGTGTGACGAGCTTCGCTTCCTGGGCGCCGGGGCTGACGAGCAGGCCTCGCGCCTGTCCGAGCGGTCGCAACGCACCTGTGCCCCGCGCGCCGCCGCTGCGCCGCAAGCCGATGACGCGCGCCGCCGTCTCGAGACGCTCAAGGCGATGAGGTAAGATCAATGCGCGCCGCCCGTCCGCTCCTCCTCCTGTCGGTCGTTCTGGCCGGGCTGCTGGCCCTGAAAGGCCTGTCGCTCGCCGACGGCGCGATCACCTGGCTGGGCGAGGCGTCCGCCTATGCCGTCGAAGATCCCGCGCCCGCAGACGACGAACCCGCGCCGCCTGACGAGTCCGCTGAAGCGCCGCCACCTCTGCCGCCTCTGCCAGACGAGTCCGCGCCCATGGCGTTGCCCTCCCAGGCCGAGCTGGACCTGCAAAGCCGCGTCGCCCAGCGCATGCGCGCCCTGGACCGCCGCGCCGCCGAGCTCGACACGCGCGAGCAATTGATCACCGTCGCCGAGCGCCGCCTGGACGAGCGCGAGGTGCAGCTGCTCGCTCTGCGCGACGATATCCAGACGCTGGTCGATACCCTCAACGCGGCGCGTGACAATCAGCTCGGCGCCATCGTGCAGGTCTACGCCACCATGGAGCCCGAAGCGGCGGCCCCGGTGCTGGAGACCTTGATGGTCACCGATCGTGACACGCTGATCCAGATCGCCGCGGCGCTGCAGGAGATGAATGCGCGTCGCTATTCGCAGATCATGGAGGCCGCCAATCCGCGCTTCGTCGCCGACCTGACGACCCTGCTGGCAGCGCGCGCCCAGCCGCCTCTGACCCGTGCAGAAATGGAGGCGCGACGTGTCGCGGCGGTGGACTGACCTGCGCGCCCTGATCGCCGCAGCCCTGGCGGCGCTGGCGGCGGGGGCCGCGACAGCGCAGGTCCCGGCCAGCGTGTCGGTGGAGCGCACCGGCGCCACCGCGCGCCTGTTGATCACCTTGCCTGAAAGTTCCGGCGGCGCATTGACAGCCGAGGCCGATGTGGCCGCCGGCGCGGTTCTGGTCGCGCGCCTGTCCGAGCCGGTGATTCTGGATGCGGACGCGGTGCGAGATGCGCTGCCGGACATCGTGGCCATGGCCCGGCTGGACGCGGACGGGCGCACGCTGCGCCTGGCGCTGAACCGTGCCGTCGAGCCGCGCGTTTCGGTTTCTCACAATGTCATCGCGCTGGATCTGGCCGCGCCCGGCGCTCCGGCGCTGGCCCCCTTCGTCAGCGATTTCGTCATTCGCCAGCGCGAGGCGCAAGCCGCTCGCGAGGCCGCCGCAGCAGAGGCTGCCGAGGCCGCCGCCGCCCCCCTGCCGCCTCTGGCCGCCAGCGTGCGTGTGGGCGAGGCGAGCGACTGGTCGAGGCTCATCTTCACCTGGCCCGAGCCCGTTGAGTGGACGCTGGAGCAAAGCGCGCAGGAGATGCGCCTGCGCTTTGCCCGCGAGGCGGAGATTGATCTCTCCGACCTTTTGGGCGCGCCGCCGCGCTTCATCCAATCGGTGCGCCGCGAGCGCGATGGCGGTCAGAGCTTCATCCTGGTCTTCCGTCTGGAAGACGGCGCGACCCTGCGCGCCTGGTCCGATGCGCCGGGCGAGCTGACCGTGGATGCAGCGCGCACCCAGTCCGCCGCGAATGCGGCGCTGGCCGCCTTGCAGGCGTTCGCTGACGCCAACGGCGCCGCGCCTGAGGCGCCAGGCGTCGCCGTGCCGGAGCCTGTGGAGCTCCAGCCTGACCTGCAGTCCGAACAAACGCCTGATCCGGAGCCTGCGGACGTGACGCCGGACGCAGTTGAGCCGGACCGGGCGGATATGGATTTGCCTGCCATCGAGGTGCGGACCAATCCGGTGCCTGACGATGGCGTCGTGCAGGTGCGCGTGCAGCCTGCGCCAGGCAGCGTGGTGAGCCTGCACTTCCCCTGGGCGGCGCTCCCGGGCGCAGCAGTATTCCGGCGCGCCGGCGCGATCTGGATCGTGTTTGACGCGGCCGCCGAGCTGGATTTGAGTGCTCTGGACGCCGCGCCGTCGACACGCGTGCGCAGCCCGCGCGTCGTGTCCGGCCCGAACCATACCGCTCTGCGTTTTGAAACCGCGCCGGCGACGCTGGCCGAGGTACGCGCCGCCGGCGCGGGCTGGACGATCACGCTCGCCGATTCCCTGTCCGAGGCGCCGCATTCGGTGCGCCTGGCGCGCGATACCGGCGCCGGACGCCCGTCCGTCTTGCGCATGGCGATGTCCGGGGCGCGCTCCGTGGTCGAGTTGGCCGATCCGGTGGTCGGCGACCGGCTGTTCGTCCTGACCGCGGACGGGCGGATGACCGGCCTGCCCGAAGAGCGCCGTTTCGCCGATGCGGTTATCCTTGCGTCCACCCATGGCGCGGCGGTTCAACCCCTGTCCGACGGCCTGTCGCTGGTCGCGCGGCCCGGCGGGGCAGAGCTGATGCGTCCGGGCGGGCTGACCCTGTCGCGCGCCTCCGATCCGGCCCTGACCGCGGGCTCGGACGCCCCTGTGTCGCCAGGCTTCCTCGATTTCGAGCGCTGGCGCGGTGATCAGCCCTTCATGGAAGGCCGGCGCCATCATGAGCGTCAGGCGCGCGCGCAGGATCCCGAGAGCGTACTGGCGCTGGCGCGCTTTCTTCTCGGCTGGGAGCTGGCGACGGAGGCCGCCGGGGTCGTCCAGCTCGCGGTTCAGCTGCGGCCCGAATACGAAACCACACCCGAGATCGCCGCCATGCACGGCGCGGCGGCCTATATGGCGGGGCGCCTGGGCGAGGCCGAGCGCTATTTCGCCCACCCGGCGCTGGTCAATGATGCCGCGGCGCGGCCCTGGCAGGGCCTGCTGGCGGTGGAGCGCGGCGACTGGCCCCGGGCGCGCCGCCTGTTCGAGGAAGGGCGTGACGCGCTGTTCTTCATGGACCCGGTCTGGCGGGCGCGCATGTCTTCTGCGGCGGCCATCGCGGCGCTTAACAGCCGGGATCTGGCGGGCGCAAACGCCTGGATCGACCGCGCTCTGGCCGAACCGGCCGATCCGCGCGCCCGCGCCGAGGCGGCGGTCGCGCTGGCGGGACTGGCGGCGGCGCAAGGCGATATCGATCTGGCGCTGTCGCGCTATGCGGCGCTGGACAGTGATCCCTGGACGCCCATTCAGGCGCGCGCCCTGCTGGAGAAGACCCGCCTTGAGATGGCCCATGACCGCATCAGCGCGGATGCCGCCGCCGTGCAGCTGGAGGGGCTCCTCTATCGCTGGCGCGGCGACGAGGTGGAGCAGGCGGTGGCCGGCATGCTGGGCACAGCCTATGCGCAGGCCGGGCGGTATGAGGAAGCCTTCGCGATCATGAGCTCAGCCCAGGAACGCTTCCCGGGCAGCCGCGTGGCGCGCCAGCTGGGCGTCGACATGCAGGAGGAGTTCCGCCGCCTGTTCGAAGGCGAGCGGTTTGACCGCATGGACCCCATGCAGGCGCTGGCGCTCTGGTACGACAATCATGCGCTGACGCCGCAGGGCCCGTCCGGTCACCGCATCGTGCGCCGCATCGCGCGCCGGCTGGTGGAGATCGGCCTGTTCGACCGGGCGGCGCAATTGCTGGACCACCAGCTCAGCCCCGACGTGACCATGACGAGCCTGGCGCGCGCCCAGATCGCCGAGGAGCTGGCGCAGGTCCATCTTATGGACGGCAATCCGGAAGCGGCCCTGAACGCCATCGAACGCACCCGCATCGCGGGCCTGCCAGGTGATCTGGTCGCCTCGCGGCGCATGCTCCAGGCGCGCGCGCTGGCGGGCCTCAACCGCCCCGATCAGGCGTTGGAGCTGATCAGTTCCGACCGCTCGCCCGAAGCCGACCGCCTGCGCGCCGACATCGCCTGGGACACCCGGCGCTGGGATGAAGCGGGCCGGCGCCTGGAGGCAATGCTGGGCGAGCGCTGGCGCGATGACGCGCCGCTGGCCGATTCCGAAACCCACGACGTGTTGCGCGCGGCGCTGGCCTATGCGCTGGCCGAGGAGCGTCCGGGGCTGGAGCGTGTGGAGGCGCGCTATGGCGCGGCCATGGCCGCCAGCCGCCACGCCGACGCCTTCGCCCTGGTGTCTGACAGCACGGGCCGGTCCAGTGATCCGCGCCTGTCGGCGCTGGCCAGCACATTGTCCGATGTCGGCGGCGCACGCGCCTGGCGCGGCGGGTTCGGGGCCGGGCGCTAGGTTCGACGCTGGCGGACGCTACATCTTCCTGGCGTCTTCTCGTTCGGTGATCTGGTGGGCCAGCAGCGCCGCCATCAGGCTCATGGAGCGCTTGGGCGTCTTGCCGTCCCCCAGCCGCAATATGTTGCGGTAGAAAAACGCCATCAATGCCAGGCCCTCCACCACGCGGCGCAACTCGTCAGGAAAGGCGGCGGTGAAGACCGGATGGACTTTCAGCTGCGTCTCCCAGGCGGGCAGCCAGTCCCACACTCCACGCAGCAGTTTGGCCGGCGCGTCCGGATCGACGCAGAGCGGCCGGCCCAAACCGATCACCGCCACGCCATCCTCCAGCGCTTCGGTCATCGCTTTGGCGGTGCGGAACCCGCCGGTGACCATGACCGGCGTTCTGGCCGCCGCGATCACCTCGCGGGCATAGGTCATGAAATAGGCTTCGCGCGCCCGTGTGCTGTCGCGCGCCCCGGGGTCAAACACCGGCTCCAGACCCTCCAGCCCCATCATGCTGGGTTGTTCGTAATTGCCGCCGGAAATCTCGATCAGGTCGACGCCTTCCTCATCGAGCAAGGCCACCACGGCCAGACAGTCTTCAAAGCTGAAGCCGCCCTTCTGAAAGTCGGACGAATTCAGCTTCACACTCACCACTTTGTATGGCCCGACAGCCTGCCGCACTGCGCGCACGGTCTCGATCAGCAGGCGGGCGCGGTTCTCCAGCGCGCCGCCCCAGCGGTCATCGCGCTGATTGACGCGCGGATTGAGGAACTCGCTGATCAGATAGCCGTGGGCGCCATGAACCTGCACACCGTCAAACCCGGCATCGGTCAGACAGCGCGCCGTGTGGGCGAAGCGCGCGATGATGTCGGTGATCTCGTCCTCGGTCAGACCGCGCGGCGCCGCGAAGACGCCGCCGGGCAGCTTAACCGCCACGGCGGACGGCCCCACCGGCTCTGGCGCAATGATTTTCGGGCTCTGGCGCCCGGCATGGGAGATCTGCGCGATGGCTGCGCCGCCGCCTGACTTGGCAGCGTCGGCGAAGGCGGTGAGGCCTGCCATCGCTTCAGCGCTTTGTTCACCCTGCACCACGATATTGGCTGGACGCTCGCGAAACCGCCGGTCGATCATGACATTGCCGGTGATCTGCAGCCCGGCCCCGCCAGCGGCCCAGGTGCGATAGGCGCGCGCGATGCGCACTCCCGCCCGGCCCCCCGGCTCGGCCAGGCCCTCGGTCATCGCCGCTTTTGCCAACCGGTTCTCGATTGTCACGCCGCATGGCAGGGTGAAGGGTGTGGCCATCAGGGTCATGACAGGAGACTTTCATGCTGGAACGGATCGGCAAGCAGGGCGGGCTGGGACTGCGCCGCTATTTCGGCCGGCGCATGGCGCGCAAGGTAGGGCGCAGCTCGCTGTCGCGCGACTCCTCTGTCGAAGTGCAGCGCGCGCGCATGGATCATGCCGGCGACCGGCTGCCCGCGGCCAAAGGGGTTGCGATCGAGCGCATCAGCTATGCCGGATTGTCCGCTCTGGCCTTCACGCCGCGCCAGCCGGAGCCGGGATTGATCCTGTTCTTTCATGGCGGCGGGTATTCGCGCGGCTCGGCCCAGAGCCACAAGCCGCTGGTGGCCCGCCTGTCGGCCCTGTTCAACGTGCGCGCCGTGTCGGTGGATTACCGCATGGCGCCTGAGCATGCCTGCCCGGCGGCGGTGGAAGATGGGGCGGCCGCTCTGGCGCTCGCCTGCACTGAAGAAGACGGCCCGCTTCTGCTGGCCGGGGACAGCGCGGGCGGCGGACTGGCGCTGGCCAGCCTCATCCGTCAGCGTGATGCGGGCGGGGGCTTGCCGGACGCGCTGTATCTCATCTCGCCCTGGACCGATCTGTCCCTGTCCGGCGACAGCGTGAAAACCCGCGCCGGCGCCGATCCCATGCTGACGCCGGGCAATCTCAAGGCCGGGGCGGAGCTGTATCTGCGCCGCCTCGACGCGCGCGATCCCGACGCCTCGCCGCTCTATGCTGACCTCACAGACCTGCCGCCGGTCTTCATTCAGGTGGGCGAGGACGAGATCCTGCTCGACGATTCGGTGCGCCTGCACGCGGCGCTGGAGGCTGCGGGCGTGGAGGCGCATTGCGAGGTCTGGGCCGGGATGTGGCATGATTTCCAGCTGTTTGCGCCGCTGATCAGCGAAGCCGATGCGTCCCTCAAGCGCGCCAGAGACTGGCTCAAGCCTCATCTCTCCGCCGACCAGGCCTGAGCATCGCCGCCCGCCAGCGCCAGCGCAAAGCCGGTGGCGAGGCCAGACCAGTTATTGGTGATCACCCCATCGCGCGTCTTGTACCAGCTGGGGCAATCCTCCGCCCAGACCGTGCGGGCGAGGCGCGCCTGCATGCGCGAGTTGAAGCGCGCCTCGGCCTGCGCGGTGACTTCCAGCGTGCGCCAATCCTCGCCGATCAGGCGGCGCACCTGCCGGGCGGCGTATTCGCTTTGGCGCTCCAGCATGAAGATGATGGAGTTGTGGCCCAGATTGGTGTTCGGGCCGTAGAGGATGAACAAGTTGGGAAAGCCGTGAACCGCCACGCCGCGATAGGCGCGCGGGCTGTCGCCCCACACGGCGCGCAGATCCCGCCCGTCCCGGCCCGTCACTGAAATCGTGGGCAGAAATTCCGTCGCCTTGAACCCCGTCGCGAACACCAGCGTGTCGGCGGCGACGTGGTCGCCCCGGCCATTAATGATCTCGCGCGGGCCGATGCTCGCCACACCGCTATCGTCCAGCGTGACATTGGGCTGCTGCAGGGTGGGATAGAACTCGCTGGTCAGCAGGATGCGCTTGCAGCCCGGCGCAAAATCCGGTGTCAGCCTGGCGCGTAAGGCCGGATCGCGGACCTCGCGCTTCAGCCGCGCCAGCATGCGCCAGCGGGTAAACGCATTTGCCAGCGTGCCCGACAGAAAGGCGGCAAAGCGGGTTTCGTGGATCAGGAAGCTGGCGGTGCGGTAAAGCCAATGCCAGCCGGGCACGTGGCGGAAGGCGGCCTTCTCCAGCGCGGTGAACTGGCGATCAAGCTTGTCGATGATCCAGTTGGGCGTCCGCTGAAACACGGTCAGGTGCGCCGCACGCTCCGCCATCTCGGGCAGGAGCTGCACGGCGCTTGCCGCGGCGCCGATGACGGCGACGTTCTGCCCGGTCACGTCGAGGTCCTCGGGCCACTCAGCCGAGTGCACGACTTGACCTTCGAACGTCTCGAGGCCGGGAATGGCCGGGATCACCGGCTCGGACAGCTGGCCCACGGCGCTGATCACGGTTCGGGTGGAGAGCGTGCGTCCGTCGGACAGCGTGACGCGCCAGCGGCCTTCGTCCTGATCAAAGGCGAGGCTGGTGACCGCGCACCCGAACCGCATGCGGCGGCGCAGATCGAAGGCGTCGGCGGCGCGGTCCAGATAGGCGAGGATTTCGGCCTGGGGCGAGAATTTCCGGCTCCAGTCCGGGTTGGGAAAGAAGCTGAAGGAATACAGATGGCTCGGCACGTCGCACGCCGCGCCGGGATAGCGGTTGGCGCGCCAGACGCCGCCGGCGCCGTCAGCACGTTCGAGAATCACGAAATCACTCACCCCCGCACGATCCAGCTGGCGGCCCATGGCGATGCCGGCGAAACCGGCGCCAATGATGACGGCGTCGCAGCGGTCAGGCAGCGGGGCGTCAGATATCGGCGCCGGCATGGCCTTCAGCGTACATCGCCTCGATCAGCGCGCTGTTGCGCGCCGTCACCACATTGCGCCGCACCTTCATGGTGGGGGTCAGCTCTCCGGTTTCCACGGTCAGGGCGGCGGGCAGGACCCGGAATTTGCGCACATTCTCCACCCGGGCGTAGCGCTTGTTGACGCCATCCACCGCCGTCTGCAGCGCGGCGGTGAGGGCGTCGCTGACGCGCGCCGCGCCCGCATCCATCCCCTTGGCCTTGGCGAATTTGGCCAGCCCGTCCTCGCTCAGCGTCACCAGCGCGGTGAGGTAGGGCTTGGCGTCACCCACCACCACCGCATGCTCGATCAGCGGGTCATTCATCAGATCGGTCTCGATATTGGCCGGCGTGATGTTCTTGCCGCCCGACGTGATGATGATGTCCTTGATCCGGCCGGTGATGAAGACGAAGCCGTCCTCGTCCATGCGCACCACGTCGCCGGTGCGCATCCAGCCATCCCGGGTGAAGCTGTTCTCGGTGGCTTCGTTATTCTTCATGTATCCGGCGAAGACATTGGGGCCCCTGACCTGCAGCTCGCCCTCTTCGGAGATGCGCGCCTCCATATGGTCGATCATGCGCCCCACCGACCCCAGACGCACCGCGCCGGGCTGGTTGAAGGCGGTGGGCGCGCTGGTTTCCGACTGGCCGTAGCCTTCGTAGATGACGAGATCCAGGCTGGTGAAGAAGACCAGCACCTCCTTGGAAATCGGCGCCGCGCCGGAGATCAGCATGCGCGCCCGGTCGAGCCCCAGCGCCGCCTTGATCTTGCCCAGCACCAGCTTGCGCGCCAGACCCATCTGCAAGCTGAGGAGGGGGCCTGGATTGCCGCCATTGATGTCCGCCTCGTGATAGCGTTTGGCCACGCCCATGGCCCAGGCGGCAATTTTGGCCTTGGCGCCCGTCGCTTCGGCGAGGCGCCCGCGCAGGGCCTCTTGGAATTTCTCCCACACCCGCGGCACGCCAAAGAACACGGTCGGCCGGGCGGCCTTGAGGTCTTCAGCCAGTGTCTCCATGGAGCGGGCGAAATAGAGATTGGAGCCGGACGCCACGTGATTGTGGACGCTCGCCTGCTGCTCGGCGATATGGGCGATGGGCAGGTAGGACAGGCCGGTATCGCCCTCGCGGTGCTTGAACATCTCCGACAGCATGCCCGCGCTCCACGAGATATTGCCGTGGCTGAGCATCACCGCCTTGGGCGGACCGGTGGTGCCCGAGGTGTAGATCAGTGCGCCGATGGTCGCTTCATTGATCGCCTTGAGCCGGGCGCTGACTTCGTCGTCATATTGCGCCTCGCCCCTGGCCATGAAGGCCTCCCAGCTCAGCACGCCATCGGGCGCGGGCTCTGGCCCCTGCATCATGATGATGTGGGTGAGGCTCGGGCATTCGGCCTTGAGCGCCAAGGCGTTGCGCGCCTGTTCGGCGGTTTCCACCAGATAGACCGGGCTTTCCGAATGCTGGAGGATATAGGCGATCTCCGGTTCAGAGCTGGTCCAGTAGACGCCCGCCGGGCGCCCGCCCGCCATCATGGCGGCGATGGCGGCGATGGTCCATTCAGGCCTGTTGAAGCCGAGGATGGCGCAGGCATCATCGGCCTTGAAGCCCAGCGCGATCAGAGCGCGCGCCGCCTGCCGGGTCTGATCGGCATAGTCGCGCCAGCTGGTCGAGACCCAGTTCGCGCCGTCATAGGCGGTATAGGCCGGCGCGTCCCCCCGCCGCTGCGCCTGATCGAGCATCCGCGCCGGCGTGGAGGGAAACAGCCCGTCCAGAATTCGCGGCAAGTCCTTCGCCGTCGCCTGCATGCCAACCTCCCGTTATCGCGCCCCGTCCGATGACGGCGGGGTCTAGTGCGTCAGTCCCATGATCTTACGGGCTTCCTGCGGCGACGCCACCTCGCGTCCGGCGTTTTTCGCGCATTGCGCCAGCGCCTCGATGAGGGCGCCATTGCCGGGCGCGCGCTCGCCATCGGGCAGGTAGAATGTGTCTTCCAGCCCGGTGCGCAGCATCCCGCCCAGCTCCGCCACGCGCTGGTGAACCGGCCAGATCTCCGCGCGCCCGATCAGGGTCGCCTGCCAGGGATCGCCCGCGCGCTTGTATTTGATGAGCAATTTCAAGAGGTCAGGGTCGCACGGCATGCCCGAGGCGACGCCCATGACGAAGTTGTAGTGCGCCGCCGGGGCCATGCCGTTCTCGATGAACATGCCCACGCTGCGCACGATGCCGACATCGAAGCACTCAAACTCGGGGTGGGCGCCGACTTCCGCCATGGCGTCGAGCATGGTCTGAATCTTGTCCACCGGATTGTCGAACACCATGGGCGGCCAGGCCCAGCTGCCGTCGCTGCGCAGTTTGAGATAGTTGAGCGAGCCGGCATTGCAGGCGGCGATCTCCGGTCTGACTCGCTTTATGCACGCGACGGGGCCCGACACGTCCGGGCCGACAATGCCGGTGGTCTGGTTGATGATCACGTCCGGGCAGGCGCTGCGGATGGCGTCGATGATGGCCGCGGCCACATCCGGGTCCCAGCTGGGGAAATGGCCGACGCCGTCTTCCTGCATGCGGAAATGGACATGCATGACGCTGGCGCCCGCGTCATAGGCCTCGCGCGCGCTGGCGGCCATCTGCTCCGGGGTCACCGGCACAGGATGGGTCTTGGGATTGGTCAGCACGCCATTGAGCGCGCAGGTCAAAACCGCTTTGTCAGTCATGGCTTTACCTCAAGCTTGAGTTCGATCAGCAGCGCGCCGCCATTCGCCTGCTGGCCCGGCGCGGTGTGCACGGCGGCCACCACGCCATCGGCGGCGGCGGTCAGGCGCATTTCCATCTTCATGGCTTCGATCACCGCCAGCACATCGCCCGCCTTCACGCTGTCGCCGGGTTTCACGTTGACTGCCACCACCGCGCCGCTCACGGGCGCCGTCACGCGCGAGGGATCGGCCGCGCCCGCGCCGGCCAGCAAGGCTGGCTCACGCACCACGGCGATGCGGTTGTTCAGCGCCACATGCACCGCGCCGTCGACGTCCTGCAGCGCCAGGCAGCGCCGGTCCACGCCATCAAGGCGGTAGCGCAGGCGCGGGCCGTCACGCTCCAGAAGAAGGATATCGTGGCGGCTATCCCCCATCGTGACGGTCAGCGCGCCGGGTCCGGCCTGCTCCACCATGGGCTCAACGCGTGTTCCATCCGCGTCAAGCGGCAGGGCGAAACGTGTCACCGAACCGGACCGGATCACCCCTTCGTCGTGTCGCGCCAGGAGCAGAGCGGTGACAAGAACGGCCTCTGTGGAGACATCAGCGGGCGCAAAGGGTCCCGCGCCTGCGCCCGCCCACTCGTCGAGGTCGGAAATGGTGATGGCGCCGGCGCGAAAGGCCGCGCTGTCGATCAGGCGCATCAGGAAGTCGCGATTGGTCTTCACCCCCAGAAGCGGCGCCTTGGCGAGCCCCAGGAGCAGCCGGTCGATCGCTTCGTCGCGGTTCATCGAGAAGGCGATGACTTTGGCGACCATGGCGTCATAGGCGGTGGAGATCACATCCCCGGTTTCGAAACCGGTATCGATGCGCACCTCGCGCTCGGCGTCTTTGGTTTCGAACCAGGCGATGTCGCCGGCTTGCGGCGTGAAGCCGTTGAGCGGGTCTTCGGCGTAGAGGCGCACCTCGATGGAATGGCCGTAAGGCTCCATCTGGTCCTGGGTGGCGGGCAGCGCGCCGCCGGTCGCCACGAGGAATTGCCAGCCCACCAGATCCATTCCGTAGACCTCTTCGGTCACGGGATGCTCCACCTGCAGGCGGGTATTCATTTCCAGGAAATAGAAGGCGCCGTCTGCGTCCAGCAGGAACTCGACGGTGCCGGCCCCGACATAGCCCACCGCCTGCGCCACCCGGACGGCTTCCTGACCCATTGCGTGGCGCAGCGTGGGGCTCACGGCGGGCGAGGGGGCTTCCTCCACCACTTTCTGGCGGCGGCGCTGGGCCGAGCAGTCACGCTCGCCGATGTGCAGCACATTGCCATGGGTGTCGGCGAAGACCTGCACCTCTACATGCCGGCCCCGCTCGATGAGCTTCTCCAGCAGCACGGCGTCATCGCCAAAGGCTGATTTCGCCTCGCGCCGGGCCGAAGCCAGCGCCTCGGCGAACTCACCGGCGCCATGCACGGCGCGCATGCCGCGCCCGCCGCCGCCCGCCACCGCCTTGATCAGCAGGGGATAGCCGATGGCGTCAGCTTGTTTGGCCAGATTGGCGTCAGACTGGTCCTCGCCCTGCCAGCCGGGCGCCATGGGAATACCGGACTGGGCCAGCAGCGCCTTGGCGCGGGCCTTGTCGCCCATGGCCTCGATGGCGCCGGCCGGCGGGCCGATGAAGATGATCCCCGCCGCCTCGCAGGCGCGGGCAAACGCGGCGTTCTCTGACAGAAACCCATAGCCGGGATGGATGGCGTCGGCGCCGGTGGCCTTGGCTGCCGAGATGATCGCCTCGATATCAAGATAGCTCTGCGCCGGCGGAGCCGGACCGATGCGCACGGCGATATCGGCCTCGCGCACATGCATCGCGCCGGCGTCAGCGTCGGAATAGACCGCGATGGTGCGCATCTGATTGGCTCTGGCGTGGCGCAGCACGCGCACCGCGATCTCGCCGCGATTGGCCACCAGCACAGAGCGGATAAGGCGGGGGGTCATGGTGTGGGGGCTCCTGGCGCTGTCATCTCCCCCCGCTTGCGGGGGGAGTGGCCCGAAGGGCCGAGGGGGGCGGACGCGGCGTYCCCCCNTCCGTCCGCTTCGCGGACACCTCCCCCGCAAGCGGGGGAGGACAAGTATGCCGTCGCCGTCCGTCCACTCATCCCTGCACCCATGACGCAGGCCGCTTCTCCAGAAACGCCGTCAGGCCTTCAGCGCCTTCTTCACTTTTCACGGCGGCGGCAAACACCGCCGCGGCCTCGTCGATCAGATCACCCGCATCGTGCAGGCGCGCCTTGCGCATCAGGCGTTTGGTGGCGGCGATGGCGTTGGGGGCGCCCTTGCGAATATCGGAGAGCACGCCGTCCAGCGACTCAGTGAGCGCGTCCTCGCCGTCACACACGCCATGCACCAGTCCCAGTGCCAGCGCGGCGCGCGCATCGATCTTGCCGCCAGTGACCGCCAGGCGGCGCGCTTGCGAATAGCCCAGGCGCTCCACCAGGAAAGGCGCGATCTGGGCGGGCACGAGGCCGAGACCCGTTTCGGGCAGTCGGAACAGCGCCGTCTCGCGCGCCAGCGCCACGTCGGCGACGCAGGCCAGGCCAAATCCCCCGCCCATCACCGCCCCGTCGAGGACCACGACCACCGGCAGGCCGGTCTCTGCATAGGCTTTGCACAGATGGCCAAAGCGCGCGTTCACCCGCGCCGCCGGATCCACGCCGTCTGCGCCCGCAGCGCTCTGCGCCGCGCCCATATCCTTGATGTCGCCGCCCGAGCAGAAATGTCCGCCTGCGCCGCGTAGCACGATGGCGCGGGCGCCCGAGCCTTCAGCCGCCTCAAGCGCGGCCAGCAGTTCGTCCACCATGGCGAGCGACATGGCGTTGCGCAGCTCGGGCCGGTTCAGCGTGATATGAACCACGCCGGCGCGGGTCTCGACGCTGAGGGTGTCCCAGGTCTCAGGCATTGCCTTCCACCGGTTTCTTGCGCCGGGGCAATGTGCCTTCCAGCTTGGCGATAATGCCCAGCATGATCTCGTCCGCGCCGCCGCCGATGGAGACCAGGCGCCCGTCACGGAAGGCGCGCGCGATGGGGTTGTCAGCCGTGTAGCCCATGCCGCCCCAGTATTGCAGGCACGCGTCGGACACCTCGCGCGACAGCCGGCCTGTCTTCAGCTTGGCCATGGAGGCGAGCTTGGTGACGTCCTTGCCGGCGATGAAATCCTCCACCGCGCGGTAGGTCAGCGAGCGCAGCGCCTCGACCTCGGTGCGCAGCTCGGCCAGGCGGAAATGGACCACCTGATTGTCCAGGATCGGCGTGCCGAAGGTCTTGCGCTCCCGCGTGTATTCGATGGTCAGGTCGATCTGGCGGTCCAGTGCCTTGAGAGAAGACGCCGCGCCATAGATGCGCTCCTCCTGGAATTGCAGCATCTGATAAAGGAAGCCCGCGCCCTCATCGCCGATGCGATTGCGCTTGGGCACGCGCACTTCATCAAAGAAGAGCTGCGCGGTATCGGACGAGTGCATGCCGATCTTGTGGATTTTCTGCCGCGTGATGCCCTTTTCATTCATCGGCACGATGATCAGGGACTTGTTCTCGTGGGCCTTGCCGTCCGACGTGTTGGCCAGCAGGCAGCACCAGTCGGCCTTCATGCCGTTGGTGATCCACATCTTGGCGCCGGTGATGACATAGTCATCGCCGTCGGAGACCGCTTTCGTGGTCACCGCCGCCACGTCCGAGCCGCCGCCTGGTTCCGACACGCCCAGACAGCCGACATAATCGCCGGTGATGGAGGGGGTCAGGAATTCCCGGCACAGCTCTTCGGACCCGAAATTGGCCAGCGCCGGCGTGCACATATCGGTGTGCACCCCAATGGCCATGGGCACGCCGCCGCAATTGATCAGGCCGAGCTCCTCGGCCATCACCATGGAGTAGGACATGTCCAGCCCCGCGCCGCCATATTTCTCTGGCCAGCGCAGGCCGAGCAGGCCCAGATCACCCATTTTCTTGAAGACCTCATGGGAGGGAAACTCGCCCGCCTTCTCCCATTCCTCCACATGCGGATTGATTTCCTGGGTGATGAATTTCGCGACCGTGTCGCGCAGCTGGTCGTGCTGTTCGGTGAACTGCATGTCTGGTCTCCTTCGGGACGATCCCTGTCCGGTTCGTTGAGCGGCGGCGCGTCAAAACCGCGCCACGCCGAATGTGTTGGGCCGCAAGCTCCGCGCTTCGGCCTCGGCGCAGATATTGAGGCATTCCATGAGGATGGCGCGGGTGTCGCGCGGGTCGATGATGCCGTCATCCCAGAGCCGGGCCGAGCCGAACAGCGCCTGGGACTGCTCGTTCAGCCCCTGCTCGATCATGGCGCTCATCTGGGCCAGACCCGCTTCGTCCGTCTCCTGACCATCGCGGGCATTCTTGGTACGGGTGACGATCTCCATCACCTTGGCCGCTTGCGCGCCGCCCATCACGGCGGTGCGCGCGGTGGGCCAGGCGAAGATGAAGCGCGGATCGAAGCCGCGCCCACACATGCCGTAATTGCCCGCCCCGAAACTGCCGCCCAGCACGATCGTCAGCTTGGGCACGCGGGCATTGGCCACGGCCTGGATCATTTTCGAACCATGCTTGATAGCGCCCTCGCGCTCGGCGCGCGTGCCGACCATGTAGCCGGTGGTATTCTGCAGGAAGACCAGCGGCGTGCCCGACTGGTCGCATAGCTGGATGAACTGGCCCGCCTTCATGGAGCCTTCAGGCTGAATCGGACCGTTATTGCCGATAATCCCCACCAGCCGCCCGCCGATACGGGCGTGGCCGCACACCGTCTCGGCGCCATAGCGCTCCTTGAAGGCCAGGAAGTCTGATCCGTCCACGATGCGCGCGATCACCTCGCGCACATCCCAGGGCGTGCGGTCATCAGGCGGGATGATGCCCAGCAGCTCGTCAGCGTCATGGCGCGGCGGCGCGCCGGCGCCGGGCGCGGTGGCGGCGTCCCAGTTGAGCTTGTCCATGATCTCGCGCGCGCAGGCGAGCGCTTGCGCGTCATCATCGACGATGTATTCGCCCAGCCCCGTCACCTCGGCATGCAGATCCGCGCCGCCCAGCGATTCATCGTCGGCATCCTCGCCAATGGCGGCTTTGACCAGCGGCGGACCGGCCAGGAAGATTTTCGACTTGTTGCGCACCAGCACGACATAGTCCGACAGGCCCGGCAGATAGGCCCCGCCCGCGGTGGACGATCCGTGCACCACGGCGATCTGGGGAATGCCCGCCGCGCTCAGGCGCGCCTGATTGGCGAAGCTGCGTCCGCCATCGACGAAAATCTCGGCCTGATAGAGAAGGTTGGCGCCGCCCGATTCCACCAGATGGATCATGGGCAGCTTGTTTTCCAGCGCGATCTCCTGCGCCCGCAAAGCTTTCTTCAGGCCCATGGGCGCCACCGTGCCGCCCTTGATGGCGCTGTCGGAGGCGGACACCAAGCAGCGCTTGCCGGCCACCACGCCAATCCCGATGATCGACCCGCCGCCCGAGGCGCCGCGCCCGCCATCATCATCATGCATTTTCAGCCCGGCCAGCGCCGACAGCTCCAGAAACGGCGCCCCGCGATCGACCAGGAGCGCCACGCGCTCGCGCGGCAGGATCTGTCCGCGTTCGGTGAAGCGCTCGCGCTTTGAGGCGGAGTTGGCGCGCACCTTGTCTTCGAGGCCGCGCGCCTCGGCCAGCTTCTCCATCATAGCATCGCGTGCGGCGCTGAAATCATCCGAGGCCGGATTGAGGCGTGAGACGATCTGAGGCATCAGCCCTCTCCACGCAGGACGGCCGGGTCCACCGCCCGGTGAAATCCGTTATACACCGGCGCCGCCTCATGGGCTTCCAGCGGCCAGTGGCGTCCGCCCAGAGGCGCGCCGCCATCCACGCGCAGCATGGCGCCAGTGATGAAGGCGGCGGCGGGGCTGAGCAGGAAGGTCACGGCGGCCGCGATCTCGGCTTCCGAGCCCAGGCGCTGGGCAGGCAAATGCTGCTTGAGATAGGGGATCATGGCGCGCACCGCGCCGCCATAGGTGTCCATGCCCGACGAGGCGACCCAGCCTGGCGCGACGGCATTGACGCGCACGCCGTGCTTCGCCCACTCCACCGCCGCGGTCATGGTCAGATTTTCCATACCCGCCCGCGCGGCGCCCGAATGCGCCATGCCGGGCATGCCGTTATGCATGTCGGCGGTGATGTTCACCACTGCGCCGCCATGGTCTTTGAGGCTCGCCTCGAACACCGCCTTCATGACCAGAAATCCTCCGGTCAGATTAGTGGCGACGACGGCGTCCCAGCCTTTCTTGGAGATGTCCTTGATCTCAGCCGGGAACTGCCCGCCGGCATTATTGACAAGGCCGTGGATCGCGCCATGGCGCGCGACAATGTCCGCCACGCCCGCACGCACCGCCTCTTCGTCGCGAATGTCGAAGGCTTGTGTATCCGCCTGTCCGCCATCGGATGTAATCTCTGCTGCGACGGCGCTGAGTTTGTCCGGCTTGCGCCCGGCCAGCACGACATGCGCGCCTAGCGAGGCCAGCTCATGGGCGATACAGCGGCCAATGCCGGAGCCGCCGCCAGTGACCAGAATAACCTGGCCGTCAAACAGGCCGGGCCGGAACACGCTGTCATAGCGGGCTGGCGTGTCGGTCATGCGGCCCCGTCTCCTCCCTGACTGGTCCGGCGATACATGCCGCCACGATCCAGACCGCCAGCCTCTCCCAAGCTAACGTATACGTCAAGGGTCTCTTGTTTGCGTCAGCTGCCTTGGCTAGGCTCCCGGTCAAGGGAGAGAGGCCATGGGCTCAAACATCAGGGACGGCGCAGCACGCGAGACGCTGTACGGCATCGCTGAATTGGCTGAGGCCCATGGCGTCAGCCAGCGCACCATCCGCTTCTATGAGGACAAGGGGCTGATCAGCCCGCGCCGGGTGGGCGGTCAGCGCGTCTATAGCGAGGCGGATTCAAAACGCCTGTCGCTGATCCTGCGCGCCAAATCCATCGGCACGAAGCTGTCCGACATCCGCACCTTTCTGGAGCTCTATGGCCGCGAGGGCGAGGGCCGGGCGCGCCAGCTGGCGTTTGTCATCGAGAAGACCGCCGCCGAGATCGAAGCGCTGGAGGCCAAGAAGCGCCAGATCGACCAGACTCTCGCGGAACTCAAACTCATCCATGACGGCGCGCGCGAGCGGCTTGACCGCCGGCGCGGCTAGAGGGCTCGCCACTGCGCACCGGCGCCGCTAGGGTGCGCCGCAACACATCTCAAACAAAACACCATCGGGAGGAATTCCATGTCCGAACAGGATCTGTCGCTCAAGGGCAAGGTCGCGCTGATCGCTGGCGCCAGCCGCGGGATTGGCGAGGCTGCGGCCAAGCGCCTGGCGCGCAATGGCGCCATGGTCATCTGCTCCAGCCGCAAGCTGGACGATTGCCAGCGCGTGGCCGACGAGATCAAGGCCGAAGGCGGGCAGGCCCGCGCCATGGTGCTGCATCTGGGCGAGGCCGAGCACCGCGAAGCGGCCATTGAGTCCATCCAGAAGACCGAAGGCCGGCTGGATATTCTGGTCAATAACGGCGCCACCAGCCCCTATTTCGGCGAGGCCGCCAAGACCCCGGACGGGGCCTGGGACAAGACCATGGAGGTCAATGTCAAAGGCCCGTTCTTCCTGTCCTCGCTGGCCATTCCGATGATGTCCGCCCAGGGCGGCGGCTCCATCATCAATGTCGCCTCGATCAACGGGATCCGTCCGGGCTTCTTCCAGGGCGTCTACTCGGTCTCCAAGGCGGCCGTGATCTCCATGACCCAGGTGCTGGCCCAGGAATACGGCGCCCACAATATCCGCGTGAACGCGCTCTGCCCGGGCCTGACCGAGACCAAGCTCGCCTCGGCGCTGACCGCCGATCCGTCCCTGGCCGACCTGATGAAGCGCAATTTCTCCATCCAGCGCGTGGGCCAGCCAGAGGACATGGCCGCGGCCATTCACTTCCTGGCCAGCGATGCGTCAAGCTACATGACCGGCCAGTGCCTGATCATTGATGCGGGCATCACCGCGCGCGGGCCGCTCTAGCCCCATGCGCACGCGCGAGGCCTGCGCGGCGCTCGACGCCGCCGATCCGCTTAAAAGCCGCCGGTCGCTGTTCGCACTGCCCCAGGGCGACATCTATCTCGACGGCAACTCCCTGGGGCCGCCGCCCAAAAGCGCACTCAAGCGTCTCGACGCGGCGGCGCGTGAGGAGTGGGGCCAGGGCCTGATCGGGTCTTGGAATACCGCCGGCTGGATGGATTTGCCGCTGACGCTGGGCGCGCGCCTCGCCCGACTGATCGGAGTGGAGGGTGACGAGGTCATCGCCATCGACACCGTCACCATCAATATCTTCAAGCTGGCCGCCGCCCTGATCGCGCGCGAGGGCGGGGCGCTGGCGGCAGAGGCGGGCGAGTTTCCCACTGACGGCCATGTGGTGGAGGGATTGTCGCGCATCTCCGGCGCGCCCTTCCACCGCGTGGCGCCGGATACTCCGCCCTCTGACCTGCCCGACGATGTACGCGTGCTGGTCAAAAGCGCGGTGCACTACAAGAGCGCGCGCATCGCCGATTTTGAAGGCTGGGAGCGCGAGGCGGCGCAGCGGGGCCTGTCCATCATCTGGGACCTCAGCCACGCCACGGGTCTTGTGGACCTGAAGCTCAAGGCCTGGGGCGCGCGATACGCCGTGGGCTGCGGGTATAAATTCCTCAATGGCGGCCCCGGCGCGCCGGCCTTCCTCTATTGCGCACGGGGTGAGACGCCAAAGCTGGAGCATCCGGTGACGGGCTGGCTCGGCCATGCCCGGCCGTTTGAATTTGAAGACCCGTACGCCCCGGCGGACGGCATGGCCCGCTGGCGCACCAGCTCGCCCTCCATCCTGGCGCTGTCCACACTCGACGGCGCGCTGGACGCTTATGACGGCGTGGACATGGCGCAGGTGGAGGCCAAGGCCGGCGTGCTGGGCGATATCCTTCTGGAGCGCGCCGACGCGCTGGGGCTCGAGACCGCGTGTCCGGGCATTGGCGAGCGGCGCGGCGGCCATGTGGTCATCCGCCATGAGGCCGGCTACGCCATCGTCCAGGCGATGATCGCGCGCGGCATCACCGGGGATTTCCGCGCGCCGGACCTGATGCGCTTCGGCTTCAACCCGCTCTACCTCTCCCATGTGGAGGTGTTTGATGCAGGCGCGGCGCTGGCCGAAGTGATCAACACGCGCGAGTGGGACCGGCCGGAATTCACCGCCCGCAAGGCCGTGACCTGATCGCGCTTGCGCCGCCGGTCCGCCTCGCGCACGGTTGATCCTCAAGCTTGGGAGGGCTGTCATGACGCGCTGGATTGTCTCGATCATCGCCACGCTGGTGCTGCTGGTGGTGCTGGCGGCCTACGGGCCGGGATCGCTCAATGCCGTGAAGTTCGAACCCACGCCGCCCGATCCGGCGCTGGCGGCCCTGTTCGATATTCCAACCGTGGACCCGGAAATTCGTGAATCCGACCTGATCGGCGCTGAAGATATAGAGCCCGGCCCGGACGGGCGGCTCTATGCCGGTCTGCAGGACGGGCGCATCATGGCGCGCGATGCGGATGGCGGCTGGAGCGAGTTCGCCCACACGGGCGGGCGCCCGCTGGGGCTGGGCTTTGGTCCTGATGGCACGCTGTTCGTCGCCGACGCCCTGCGCGGCCTCCTCAGGCATGGCGGCGGCGATGACTGGGAGGTCTGGCTGGCGCAGGAACCTGAAGGCCCGCTGGTCTTCACCGATGACATCACCGTGCTTGCCGACGGTTCGGTGATCCTGTCGGACGCCTCCAAGCGCTATGGCTACGGGAACTACATGACCTCCTATCTCGAAGGCGAGGCGACGGGCGTGATCTACCGCGTGCGCGGGCCGGATGATTTCGATGTGCTGGCAGACGGGCTCGCCTTCGCCAATGGCGTCACCCACGATCCGGCGACGGGCCTCATCTATATCAACGAGACGTGGGCGGCGCGGGTCTGGACGCTGGACCCGGACACCGGCGCGCGGGAGCCCTTCCTCGACGGCCTGCCGGGCTATCCCGACAACATGCATTTTGATCCCGAAACGGGCCTGTTGTGGATCGCCATGCCGTCCTTGCGCGCCGCCGACATCGAGGCGCTGCATCCGCGCCCCTTCCTCAAGCGCCTGATCTGGCGCTGGATTCAGGTGGCCGGCCTGCCGCCCTTGCCGCCGCGCCCGGTGATGATCCTGGCTGTGGATCGCGACGGAACGCCCGTTCACGTCATCCACGGACCGGATGACCAGCCCTATGGCGCCACCGGCATGGCGTCCTGGCAGGGCCGTATCTGGGTGGGCGGGCTGGAGCGCGAAAGCGTGGACGCGTTTGCGTATCCTGAGACCCTGCCATGACCCAGACGGCCCTGATCACCGGCGGATCGAGCGGTATCGGGCTGGACGTCTCGCGCCGGCTCGCCGGGCGAGGCTGGCGGCTTTTGTGGGTGTCACTCAGCGAGAACGAGATCGCGGCGGCGCGCGAGGACGTGTTGGCCGCCCATCCCGGCGCGCTGATTGACGGGATGGCGCTTGATCTCGCCGCACCGGACGCGCCCGCACGCGTGTTCGAGTGGGCTGAAGGGCAGGGCGGGTGCGAGCTTCTGGTCAATAATGCCGGGTTCGGCGTCTATGGCCCGTCCGCCAGCCTGGCGCTGGAGGCCGAGCAGGCGATGATCGCGGTCAATATCGGCGCCCTGCACGCCCTGACCCGACTCTTCCTGCCCGCGATGACGGCGCGCGGCGGCGGAACCATTGTCAATATCGCGTCCAACTCCGCCTTCGTGCCCGCGCCGGACCTCGCCGTCTATGCCGCCACCAAGGCCTTCGTGAAGCACTACTCCGAAGCGCTCACCGCCGAGCTGGAAGAAGCCAAAAGCCCGGTACGGGTCATGACGGTGTGCCCGGCCGCCATCTCCGACACGCCCTTCCTCAAACGCGCCGGGATGGAGGGCGTGCGCACCTTCACCAGCTTCACCGCCACCACCGCCGAAGAGGTTGCCAGCGACATCCTCGACGGGCTCGACCAGAACCGCCGCTTCGTCCTCACCGGCGCCGCCATGCGCTGCGCGATGTGGCTGATGAAGCTCGCGCCCGCGCCGGTGCTGCGGTGGATGACGCGGCGGGAGACGCGGAAGGTTTGAGGGGGGGTCAGGAGGCGAACAGGGCCGCCTGATCGCGTGCGCCGTGGGCGACCCGCACGACAAGCACCTCAGCGGCGTCAAACGTGTAGTATATCACATAGCGCCTGACGAAGGTCGCCCTCAGCCCGGGGGCGAAGACGGATCGGTCGCTTCCTGTTTCCGGGTAGTCCGCCATGGCCCGCATGTGGTCGGCCAGAGTATCGACAAAACGGTCAGCCGCGATCTCGTTGTCCTCGGCGATGAACGCCCAAATCTCCGCCAGATCGGCTTCGGCCGTCTGAGTCAGCCTCAGCCGGCGCGCCGCGATGACCGCCTCCCGCGCGCCTTGATCGCTTCGGGATCGAAATCCGCCACCCGGCCGTCAGCCTGATCGGCCAGGCCCCGGGCGATGAATGTCTGCATCTCCACCAACGCCCGCTGGGACTCCAGCCGGCTCGTGCGCCAGCCGCGAAGGGCCTCGCGCACCGCCTCGCTGGCCGAGGCATAATCGCCGGACGCCACCGCCTCACGGATCATCTCCGCCATTTCTGGCGTCACGGTGATGGTCAGGCGTTCCAGATCGCTCATAATCATACTTTATCATACTTTTGGAGAATGCACAGCCCGCCCGCAGCTTTAGCGAGGAAGGACACAGTTACCGGGGCGAAGCCCAGCAAGGGCGACCGCCCGCCCGCAGCGTCAGCGAGGACCGACCGAGCGGAGCGAGGGAGGACTAAACAGGCACACTCCGAACCCGCAGGGTTCGCAAGGGCGACCGCCCGCCCGCAGCGTCAGCGAGGACCGACCGAGCGGAGCGAGGGAGGACCAGGAAAAATGGTGGGCCCGGAGGGACTCGAACCCCCAACCAAGCGGTTATGAGCCGCCGACTCTAACCAATTGAGCTACAGGCCCGGCGCGATTGCGCGAGGGCGGTGTCATAGCGCGGACGCGCGCGCGCGCCAAGCGCGCATCGCCACGCGCATCTCGCTGCACCCATCTCCGTCCGCGCATCGCCGCGCGCGCCGTGGTATGGTGCGTCATCTCCCAGACGCCGCCGCGCGGGCGCCCCATTGGCGCCGTGATCGGGGGCTGGTCTGGGGCGCGCGGTCCATAGGGCCGCCATAACAGGAGAACTCCCCATGCGCCGTCTCGCCCTTCTCTTTGCTCTGCCGGTATTTCTGGCCGCCGCGCCGGCCGCCTTCGCCCAGATCGCTTCGCCCGAACCGGCGCGACTCGATCTGTCCGCCACGGGCAGCGTCACGGTCACGCCGGACCAGGCCCAGGTCTCGTCGGGCGTCGTGACGCGCGCTGACACGGCCGCCGACGCCTTGCGCGCCAACAGCCAGGCCATGACGCGCGTGTTCGCCGAGTTGCGCCGCGCCGGCGTCGCCGAGCGCGACATGCAGACCCGTCAACTCACCGTCTCGCCGGTCTATACCCAACCGGGGCGCGACACGAACCAGTCGCCCCAGATCACCGGCTATGAGGCGCGCAACACCGTCACCGCCCTGATCCGCGATCTGGACCGCACCGGCCCGGTGATCGACGCGCTGGTCACAGCCGGCGCCAATCAGCTGGAAGGCGTGCGTTTCGGATATTCGGGCGAGGACGAGGCGCGCAACGAGGCCCGCCGCGCGGCGGTGACCGAGCTGCACGCCCGGCGCGACCTTTATGCAGACGCGGCGGGCTTTCGCATTGTGCGGCTGGTCAGCTTCACCGAGAGCGGCGGCTACCGTCCCGAATCGGGCATGTACGCCATGTCCATGCGCGCCGACAGCAGCTCCACCCCCGTGGCCGCTGGCGAAATGACCATCGAAGTCACGGTCAATGCCGGCTGGGAGATTGAAGGCTAGCTGGCCGAGCCAACCGGCTTGACCAGGAAATGGCCATGGAGCGTCGCGACCGGAGCGGCGCGGCGCTCCTGCCAGGCTTCCACACGCACATTGGCTACGCGCGATCCCTGCCGGGTAATCGCCGCGCGCGCATACACATCCGCCGGGCGCACCGGGCGCAGATAGTCGATGGAGACATCGATGGGCTTGGGCAGGGCGGCCAGATCGCTGGCCGCCAGCAGGCCGGCCGCGGCGGTGATCTCCATGAAGGCGCCAATCGCGCCGCCATGCAGGGCGGGGATCAGCGGATTGCCCACCAGCGCCTCGGCGTAGGGCAAAATGCCGGTCAGCTCGTCGCCATGATCATCAAAGCGCACGCCCAGGCGGCGCACATAGGGGCTGTTCATCAACAGGGACAGACGCGCGCTCATCGGGCGCCTCCCGCCTGGCCGGGTCCTGGCGTGCGGGTGTAGGGGCCGGCGCGCCCCGCCTCGATATCGGCGCGCACCCGGTCGGCGGCTTCCTGGCTGACGCGCGACACCATGAAGGCGGCGTGGGACGTGGCCACCGGATCATTGCGGTCGCCGTCATGGGCGATGGCGCTGACAAAGGCGATCAGACCCGAGACCTTGGCCGTGTGCGCCTCGGCGATGATTGCGCGGCCCGGCGCGGCGGGCCGCATATAGTCAATGCGCAGATCCAGCGTCGCCAGCGCCTTGTCGCCGCCCAGCCCGGCGAACGCGGCCGTGCCCGAGGCATGGTCCAGCAGCGCCGTCACGACGCCGCCATGGGTCACGCCGGTGTCGGGATCGCCCACCAGGTCTTCGCGATAAGGGGCGCGCACCACCGCTTCGCCGGGACGCACCGCGTCCAGCACAAAGCCGAGATCGGCGGCGTGGGGACTGCCGGCCACCAGAAGCGGCGCCAGCTGGTCGAGCCTCGATTGAAGATCATCTGTCATGAGCGCCTAGTTAGGCGCGCGCAGGCCTTTGCGCCAGTGCGTCAGGCGGCGCGGCGCCGGGCGGTCAGGCGCTCAAGGCTGTCCACGATCTCCGCGCGCACGTCGCCGGGCGCGCCATGCAGCGCCTCCAGCTTGGCCAGCGTGGCGCGGTGCAGCGCGGTGATTTCGGCTTCTTTCGGGCCCAGCGCCTGGGCGTTCTCCAGGCTGCGCGCCAGCGACTTTCCCACGCGCTCGGCCAGCGGGTCCTTGCGCCGGCGCATCCGTGTGATCATGGCGTAGGCCTGGGCGCGGGCCGCCTCGATGGGCGTGGTCAGGCCCGCCGTCACGTCCACATTGCGCTTGAAAGCGGCGTCCGAGCCCGGGCGGATGCGCCGGTCGGGACCGGCGAAATGCTCGCTGCGCACAAACGGGCGGCGGCGCCGCACCAGCTGGTCCAGCCGGACAATGATGTCATTGGGGGCGACAGGGCGCAGCACGAGTGCATCGACCCCCGCGTCGCGGGCGCGCTCCATGTCTGCAAATTCCCGGCGCGACGACACGATCAGCGAGGGCGCAAGGCCGGCCGGACTGGCGTCCTGACGCAGGCGGCGCACCAGATCGGCGGCGTCGCCCGCCTCGGGATTTTCCTGCCAGCCTGCCACCAGAATGGCGCGCCGCGTCTGACGCATGAACCACAAAGCGCCGTCAGCGTCGTCCACTGCGGTGACCCGGGTGGCGCCTGCATTGCGCAGAATATCGACGGTCAGCCGGCGCAGATACCCACCCGGCTCGCACAGCACCAGGGGGCGCGTGCGCCAGTCTGTGCGCGCGCTCACGGCGGCTGCGGGCGATGGCGTCAATTGGGTCAAGGTGGAGCTCCGATCCGTACGGCCCCGTTCTAACGCTTTGCGCGCCCGCGCGCCGCTGGAAACCGGAAACAGGGTAAAGGGCGGGTTTACGCTGACCCGCCTTCACCGTGCCCGTCCCCTCAGTCCTCGATGCGGAAATACAGCCCGGCCTTGCCGGTCAGGCGGGCAATCCCGGCTTCGCGCAGGGCCGGGGCGGGCGTCCACACGCCGCCGGGCGTGTCATCACGGCTGACATCGTTCGCCAGAGCCAGCGCGCACTCGGAAATCATGCGCGAAGTGGAGCCATAGCCCGGATCCAGATCCCCGCCGGCCACGGCGGTCAGGCGCTTTCCGTCAGCCATCTGCCCGGTGAACATGATCTGGTAATGGCCAGCCTCGCGTTCGGCGCGCGACGGACCTTCGCCGGGCTTGGGCGGGTTCTCGGCCATGGACCGGTCCTTGGCCACATGGTTGGCGATCGCCTCGCCCTGCTCGCCCGGCCCGGTCAGCAGCATCTCGTCATAGACAAAGTCGGTCCCGTAGAGATGGCCGAGCAACAGGTTGGAGCGGTGGATGTTCTTGGTATTGATGGCCGCCATCATGAAGGGCGCCGACCAGCTGCCCAGGTCTTCCTCATAGAGCGGTTTGGCTCCGTGGGGCTGGTCCGGGCCGCGGAAATCCGGGGTCAGGGAGAAGGGGTCCTTGAGCCAGTTGATCACGTCTGGCTCGCGCGCGGCGCGGGCCATGGTCTGCGCAAAGCTCGCCGCCGTGCCGCCCGAAAACGTGCCTTTCATCTTGCGCACCCGGCCCTTGACCCGGGTGATGGGCTTTCCGCTGCGCGCAATCGCCTCGCGCTGCAGGACATAGACGCCGAGATCAAAGGGCACCGAATCAAAGCCGCATGACAGCACGATGCGGGCGCCGGACGCCTTGGCCGGGGCGTCATAGCGGTGGATGATATCGTGCATCCAGGCCGGCTCGCCGCACAGATCGACATAATCGGTCCCGGCTTCGGCGCAGGCGGCGACCAGCGGCTCGCCGAAATTCTGGTACGGGCCGACCGTCGTGATCACGACCTTGGTGCGTTCCGCCAGGGCTTTGAGCGAGGCCCGGTCCGCGCTGTCAGCTGTGATGAGCGGCGTATCGGCCGGCGCGCCGATTTCATCGCGCACCGCTGCCAGCTTGTCCGCCGACCGCCCAGCCATCGCCCAGCGCACGGAAGGTCCGTATTGCTGGCTCAGGTATTCGGCGACAAGGCGGCCGGTAAACCCGGTGGCGCCGAAAACGATCACGTCAAACTCGCGCTGGCTCATGAAGTCTCTCTGGCTGTTGGGATGGGTGCGGTGTGTGAGGGTTGATCCCATGGTTTCACACCTGACGTGCTGCGAACAGCCTGTATTGCGGCCCGCGCGCGTCAAACAAAAACCCCCGGATCAGGCTGATCCGGGGGCGAGGTTTCAGGCCGGGTTGGGTCCGGGTCTTCAGTTCGGCGGGCGGGTGGCGAAGGTCGCCGCATTGCCCACCGCCGTGGCCGAGCTGGAGATGAAGGGCCTGTAGCCGGGCGAGTTGACCTGCGCGCGGGCGGTCACCGCGCCGGAATTGGTCTGGTTCATGAAGGTGGTCAGGCCCACCGGGCATTCCGAACAGATATAGCCCGACTGGGCGTTGCCGATGGCCGAGGCCGAGGCGACGATGCCCCCGCCCACGCCCGATCCGCCATTATGCCCGCCATTGAACTGGGCCTCGCCCGTCACGGCGCCGGTATTGACCTGGCCGATCCCGCTATAGGCGTCCGCGCCGATATTGGAGACCAGCGCGTTATTGCCCACGCCATGGGCGCTGATCGCCGCGACGCCGTTGGAGAACTCGCCGAGATTCACCACCGTGCGGGCGGTGATGTCGCCGGTATTGGTTTGCTCGCCCTGCAGATGGGCATAGCCCCAGTCATTGGTGATGACGGCGGTATTGCCCGCAGCTTCGGTGGCGGCGGTCAGGCCCCAGTGTACATCGCGCGCGGTGATATCGGCTTCGGCGGTGACTGTGCCGGACTGGGACTGGTTGATCTGCGCGTTCGGATTGGCCTCGTAGCCCGACACCTGCAGGCTGTTGCCCGACGCCTGCACGGCGGCGGCCACATCCTCGATGCGCGCGTCTTCAGCGTCCAGCCGTGCGCCGGCATAGGTGTCGCCCGCTGCTGTCTGGGTCAGGTTGATGGCCTGGCTGCCATAGGCCGCGTTGACCTCGACGGCATTGGCTGCCGCGACCGAAGTCTGAATTACGTGCGCCGTGTAGTCGGCGACACGCAGCTCGGACAGGGCGCTGACGCGCGAACCGGCCGCCGCGTTCTGGGTCAGGTCCACGTCCAGATCGCTCAGGCTCTGAACCGTCATGCCGTTGCCCTGGGCCACCGCGCCGGAAATGATCCACGACCAGATATCGTCCGCCTCGACGCGCGAGACCGCGTCGGCCGAAGCGGTAAAGGTCTGCTGGCCGGTGACCGAGGTCCAGTCTGTGACGAAGCCGGTGGCGCCGTTGGCCTGCACCATGGCGGTGGAGTTCACCGATTCGCCGACCCCGACCGTGACCGCGTCCGAGGCCGCATTGGCCCCGGAATTGGTCTGGTCCAGCGTGACCCTATTGGTAGGTTCCGCGAAGCTGGCTGCGGAGATCAGCATCGCGGCGGTCGTGCCCGCGATCAATGCTTGTGCGTGCCTGGACATAGGGAGCCTCCGTGGGGGCGTAACGGGTTTGAAGCTGGACGCCGCCGGTCGCATTGGACGCGCCGAGCGGATCGTCAAAGGCGCAGACCTGATCGGGGCTGACGCCGTAGAGCGTAGAGGTCATTTCCAGCACCGCGCGCTCGACCACCGAGCGGACGGCCAGCTGGATCGGCTCCAGCGAGCGGCCGCCGGCGGACACGTCCACCACGGCGTCGCCGAAGAAAGCGAACACGCCGGCCGACAGTTCGCGGCCGATGATCTGCTTCTGGTAGGAGACCACATCGACAACCTCGAGCGTGCGCGAGTCGATCAGGCGCAGATCAAGGCCGACATTCATCACGTAGACGCGGCGCGAGAATACGCCCGAGGGGCTGGAGTCGACGCTGTCGCCGGCGAACAAATCCTGGCCGTTGGAGCGGATATTGGCGTTCAGCTCCGTGACGCCGCCCACCAGATAATAGTCCGAGCCCGGGATCGAGCCGGCATAGATCTGACGGAAGCCCTGTTCTTCGCCCTCGTCGGTGATCAGCTGGTTGTTGGCGTAGCGAAGCTCCAGCTCGGCCACCGAGGTGTCGAACCGCTCCACCAGGCGCACGCCGGCCTTGGCCAGCGCGCTGATCGCCATCAGCGAGGCGCCCTGGGTGACGCGGGTGCCGCCTTCGGGCGCCATCTGGCCGGTATAGTCGGCAATGCGTCCCACAGCGATACGCGGCGCGGCGCGTCCGGCCTGACGGGCGTGGGACGACATGCACACCAGCGCCTGCGAATAGGGCGTCGGGTTGGGGGTGACCGGCGCGCTGCCGGTCGGCGTAGCGTACAGTCCGTCCGAGCCCGGCGTGCTGGTGGCGCAAGCGGTGACGCTCAGGGCGGAGACCGCCGCAGCGAGAAGGGTGCGCAGCTTAGTCATTGTCGCTGTCTCCCGTGGCTTGCGCCGGACCGGCGTCGGCGGTGACCGGGCCGGCATTGGCCGTGACCGGGCCGGAATTGATCTGGCGGCTGTTGACCACGACGGTGTTGTAATTGCCGTTCACCACGACATTGAGCTGGTTGGCGATGGCGGTGGCCTGGTGAAAGGCGAAACCCGCGCCTGCGCCGTCGCCGTTCTGGACGCCGCCACTGAGGCTGGCGGACCCTTGAGCGAAGGCGCTGGCCTGGGCCGAGACACCGACGCCGGTCTGGATGATGCCGTTGATCACCACCCGGTTGCCGGCCCGCGAACGCGCCCCGGCAAAGGGCTGGGCGCCGTCCTGGTGGGACTGGCCGTAAGGACGGTTCCACTCCGACGGATTGGTCTGCGCCGATTGGGCGCTGACGCCAGGAGCCATGAACGCAATGGCGGCCAAAGCGGCGGGGAGGGCTTTGAGGGGGCTACGCATGGTATATGTGTCCTCTTTGAAGACTCGATTGACCGGTCTGCTGCAACCCTCGTGCCACGCCGCTGTGTCAGACTGAGGCCACATCCAAGGCCGCTCACCGGAAGGAAACGCCATGACCGGTCCGGATCCGGACTCGCGACCGACCCCGCCGCCGCCCCCCTTGCAGGCGCCGCGCCAGCCGATTCTGACGGGCCTGCCCCCGGTGATCGCCCTTCTGCTGGCGGTCATGGTCGGCGTGCACGCGCTGGACTGGTGGTCGGTCAATCAGGGTGACGGCGCCTTTCACGGCTGGCTGGTCGATACCGCCGCCGTGCGCACCGGCGAGACGGCCGCCCGGTTCGGGCCTGGCCCGCTGGGCGGGTTCGCGCCTTATCTCGCCCACGTCTTCTTGCATTTCGGCTGGGCGCATCTGCTGCTCAACGCCGGGGCCCTGCTGGCGTTCGGGGCCGCAGCGGCAAGGCCCTTCGGTACAGGTCCGGCCGGATCGGCGGGCTTTCTCGCCTTCTTCTTTGCCTGCGCGCTGGCCGGGGCGGGCCTGCATGCGCTGGTGCATATGAACGACGCCAGCGTCATGGCCGGGTCATCCACCGCCGTCATGGGATTGCTGGCCGCAGCCGGCTGGGCCCAGGGCGGACGCCGGGGGATGTTGCGCCTGGCGGTTCCGCTGCTGGGCCTGCACGTGGTGATGATTCTGGCCGACCCCTGGCTCAACCTGCCCATCGCCTGGACCGGCCATGTGGGCGGACTGCTGGTGGGGATGATCGCCTATCCGGCCTTTGTGCGGCTGTTTGGCCGGCGCTAAAACAGCCGGTCCAGCCGGTCCACGCCGTCAATTTCCAGCCCCTTGATGACGGCGTCACCCGAGGCGCTCACCGACACGATCAGGCGCAGCCGAGCGCCTTCGCGCAGGCGTTCCAGCTCAAGGGCCTCGTCCCGGCTGGCATAGTAGCGTTCGAGGTTGTAGCGCATGCGCAGCCGTTCGTGCCGGCTGTCCGGATCGTTCACCCAGTCGCCATCTTCGGTCTCCATCCGGTCAAAGCGCAGGAGGACGCGCTCCACCTTGCCCCGGATCACGACCCCCTCGCCGGGGCGCTGGCGATGCATGCTGGCAGGGCTCCACGCGCCGGTCTGTTCATCGTGGCGCAGGATGACGAAGATATCGTCGCCGCTCGAAAACCCGGTCTGGACGGGGCCGAAATCTTCAGGGTCCAGCACATGCAGCGGCGTTTCGATCACCACATAATGCCCCAGCAGCGGATCGCGCGGATCCACGGCGAGCATGTCGAGCCGTATTTCGGTTCCGCCCGCGCGCTGGGCGGCGTGCAGTCCGGCCATGGCGATCAGCACGGCGCTCATCGCCAGCGCCATCATGATCAGGCGGAGGGGCGCGGTCATGGCTGGTCTCCCGATCGTGCGGCGGGTGCAGGACCGCGCCTGCGCGCCCAGCGCCCGATGCCGACGGACAGGGCCATAAGCAAAAGCCCGCCGACAAAGAAGAACGCGGCGGTGTCCAAAAGACCTCCAAACAGGTTCGCATACACATAAAGAGACTGCAGGGCGAAAACCGTCACCCCCAGCGCCCCGGCGAATCGCCGCCCGGGCGCGGATCCGGTCAGCACCAGCGCAGCAGCCCCGGCAAAGATCACCGCGCCAAGCGTCATTTCGGCAGCGGTTTCGTTCAGCGTGATGGCCGGCCAGGCCAGCACGAACGCCGCCGCGACCAGCAGCGCCACCGCCGGCCCGCGCTCCAGCGTCCGCCTTTGCGTGCGCCAGACGCTCAAGGCCGCGAACGCCGCAAACGCGACCCCGGCGATGATCGCGTAGGCGATGGCCGGCCCGGCCCGGTCGCTGCCGACAAAGTCTGCGCCTTGCAGCGCCAGCGCGCCCAGCGCCGCAGCCCAGGCCATCCACCCCGCCAGCACGCCCGCCCCCTCGATGCGCCGGTCCAGCGCCAGCGAGGCCGCCATCGCCAGGGCGCCCGACACAAGGATGAAAGCGCACAGCCAGTAGCGCGTATCACTGCCGAAACGGCCCAACGTCTCGAACAGCGTGTGTCCGATCCACACCACCAGCCCGGCTGCCAGAAGGTGCAGCGTGATTGATGATTTCAGACGCAAAGCGGCGGCGGCCGTCACCGCCCACAGCGCCAGATAGGTCCAGACCGGGCCCGGCGCGAAGGGATTGCCCGCCTCCAGCCCGGCCCAGAGCGCGCCCACGCCGGCGGCCAGCACCAGAACCGGTCTTGAGGGGATGACCAGAGCTGTGGCCAGCGCGCCCGCCGCCCAGATCAGCACGCCGGTATTGCGGAACGCGCTCATATTGAAGGTCTGGGCGGTCAGCATGATGGCCGCGCCGAACAAAGCCGCGCCCAGAAGGGCCAGCGCATGGCCCAGCGCCGGAGCGCCGCGCGCGAACGCAGCCGCTGCGCCGCCCAGGCTCGCCCACAACGCCGCGAGGATCAGGATGAAGCGGGCGAGTTTGGGCAGCTCGCTCCAGTTGGCGGCGACAAAGCTCAGCGCGGCCAGCGCCAGCAGGATCGCGCCCAGAGTCGCGGCGGCGCCCGCCGCGCTCCAGCGGCGGGGCGAGGGCGCGGCGCTGTCGAGAATCGCCTGGCGGTTCTGGGCCGGCACCAGCCCGTCGGCGATCCACCGGTCGAGATCGCGCGCCAGCCGTTTGAGATATCCGTCTCCCATGCCGTCCCCGCCTCCCCGGACGCCTGTTTGCGCAGCACGCCGCCTTGAGGCATGATCATAGCCGATATCGCCACATCGAAGGAGGCGAATATGACGGCAGGCAAAATCCTGTCCCACAAAGGTTCGGACGTGGTCACGATCCGGCCTGAGGACACGCTGGAAGCGGCGGTCCGGGTCTTGCGCGACAAGCGGATCGGCGCGGCCGTGGTGCTCGGCGATGACGGCCAGCCGGCCGGTGTCTTCTCGGAGCGCGATCTGGTGCGCATGGTGGCCGACCACGGCGCGGCGGCCCTGTCCATGCCCGTATCGTCCGCCATGACCCGCGGGCTCATCACCGCAGAGCCGGGCGCGCACGTGGACGATCTCATGGCGATGATGACCGACCGGCGCGTGCGCCACATCATCATCCTCGAATCCGGGCGCATGACCGGGGTGGTGTCCATCGGCGACGTGGTCAAACGCAAGATCGCCGAGGCCCAGGCGGAAGCCGAGACGCTCAAGGCGTATATCGAAACAGCCTGACTCCGCTTGTCAGGCTTGGCTATCGCCCCAGGCTGCCGAAGCGGAATGCAAAAAAACCGTCATGAGGGGTTGCTCCGGCCAGGGCAGGGGGATAGAACCCCCTTCCTCGGCGGCGGACTGCTTCGGCTCCGAACGCAAACGGGAACGCGCCTCACGGCAAATTCCTCTTGCGGACAGCATCGAAGCGCTTCATACTGCTGAGCCTCTCCGCTTCGGACGGGAGTTCATCGACGGCGTGTCAGCCGCGCCGAGGAAGAGCTTTTTGCTCTTTTTCGCCCGGCAGATACCGCTGACAGGAATTTCTTTCGGGGCGGTTGACACGGGGAGCGTCAGTCAATAGACACCGCGCTCCTCGCC